>NZ_DATCTF010000010.1:0-300000 GCF_036568125.1 Magnetovibrio sp. | reverse complement strand
CTTGAGACACATTGATCACAAGTTCCGTGCCGCGAATGCCGATGGTCGTGGTCGGGGTTATGATGGTGACTTTGTCTTTCGCAACCTGCCCCGAAACGAAGTAGAATGCCCCCACGCCCAGGTGCAAGACGACACGATTACCTTGGGCGTCATTCGGGTCATACACCATTTCATCGACCATGATTTCGGCGTCCGAACCCAGGCTCATGGTGGTGCCGTCGATGAAGGTCAACTTCATATTCGAATTTCGCCCGGTGCCGAGAACTTCGTCCATAACCACCAGATCACCGACAAGTTTGTCGTAGCGACCGCCCACGGCGCCTTTGCCCCAGCCCTTGCCTTTCAACGCATCAACAGCGCCGATGGGTGCGGGTGGAAGCGCCGCGATGGCGCTCATCGTCGACCACGCGATCACCGCCAGCAACACCGCCGACAGTGAAAGAAGTGATACCCATAGGGTCGGTCTCTGTTTCATGTCTGATTTCCGGGCACATTATTATAGGCAAGCGCAAAGACAACGCCCAACAGCAGCGTTTTAATCCCTACTCTGAAATGTGACGGCTACCCTCGCAATCGATAAGCCGCTATAGTTTTGAAAATTATGCCCTTTATCTAATAAGGCTGGCGCGGTCCATGCTGAAGCTGAAAGTCAAACATAAGCTTCTCTTAATCTGGCTGGGGTCAATCGTTTTGACCCTGTCCGTCATGGCGATGCTGTTTGAGTATCAAATCGGCGCACTACACCAAGAAGAGGCCCGCTCGGCCGTCTCCAACGCCATCAATATTTTGCACCAAGATCTTGAACTGCAGGCCCAACAGGTCGATCAGAGTTCGCAAACCCTGTCCGCGCGCGGCGATTTGATTTCATCGATGAGCATGATCAACAGCTACCAAGACATCGACAATTATCAACCCAGCGTCTTCGATATTGAAAAAAGCAAAATTGCCTTGGAACTGGCGCAACACGCCACCGCCACGGGCATGGACACCCTCGCCTTGTTCGATACCAAGGGCGTTCTGGCCGCATTTTATTTATCACCCACGGCGGGCGGAAACGGCGCCGGTTATGTCAGCTTTCAAGACGGAAAGATGGTGCCCTTTGTGCAAAATGCGCAAGGCGGCTTTACCGCCACGGATGACGCCTACATGGCCGCCGTAATGCGCCAATTGAGCCCTCTGGACCGCACGCCGTCGTTACATGCGCAAATTTACCACACCACAAACAACAGTCTGCTGATCAGCACGGCACGCCCTATGGAGCGCAAACGTCCCACCGGGCAGATTCAGCAAGTCGGCGCGATCATTGTCGGCCGGGCTTTAGGCGACACGTTCAGCCGGTCATTATCGCGCGCAACGGGCATGAATTTACGCATCTTGTTTCCCGAACATCATGACCCAAGCGTCGAAATGAACGAACTGGACGCAATGATCATTGCCCATAATGTGCCGCGTATGGTTCTCAACGGTAATCCCGCCCCGGACCACAGCACCGCGCATATCTGGTTTTCAACACAAAACCTGTACGTCGGCACCGTGCGCATGGAAAAACGCAAGGGACCACCGTTCTATTTCGTTTTCACTCAACGCAAAGACACCTTGCAAAGTACCTTGAACGCTTTTCGCAACACCGTCCTCTTGGTCTTGTTCGCCACCGGCCTGACGCTCATTCCCGTGGGCGTGTTTTTTCTCAACCGCTTCATCACACATCCCATCGAAAATCTGGTCGAGAGCGCTGACAATTTGCGGCGTGGCCAGCACCGCGCCATGGAGGGCCTCACAAGCGCGGATGAGTTCGGCAAACTGGCCTCCGCGTTTCAAGAGATGTCGGCCGCCGTGTTGGCACGTGAGAAGTCCCTCATTGAAAGCCAAGCCAGTCTCAAAAACGCTCAGCGCATTGCTCACATCGGCAACTGGGAATGGGACCTACAATCAGACGTCATCAGCTTGTCGGACGAACTTCATTTCATTTTGGACCGTCATCCCGAAACCATGTCCACGACCTTCGAAGCCTTAATGATGAGCGTGCACCCCGATGACGCCGACAGCCTCAAACATCGCATTGATGCAGCGGTCGAAACCGGCAGCGGCTTTAAGATGGAACATCGCATCGTTCAGCCCAACGGCAATGAGCGTTACGTCCTGCACCACGGTGAAATTCAATATGATGGCGCCGTCGCCACGCGTCTCAGCGCCACTGTTCAAGACATCACCGAACGCTATTTGCTGGAACGCGCCAAAAGCGATCTGATTTCCACGGTCAGTCATGAATTGCGCACGCCTTTGACGTCCATCACTGGCACTTTGGGGCTGGCTGTCGGCGGCGTCCTGGGCGAGCTTCCCGACCAGTTGAAATCCATGCTCACCACCGCTGACAAAAATGCCCAAAAGCTTGGTCTGCTCATCGACGATTTGCTGGACATCGAAAAAATCGCCAATGGCTCGATGACGTTCGCATTTAAACCCGTATCTGTGGCCGAAGTCTTCCAAAGCGCGATGGACGTCACCGAAACGCTGGCTCAAAACCACAAGGTCACCCTTTCGGTCGAAGGCGATGTCGATAACATTAAACTTTACGCTGACCCGGGCCGCATCACGCAGGTCATGGCGAACCTAATCTCCAATGCGATTAAATTTTCGCCCACTGAGTCTAAGGTCCTTATTCGTGCGAGACGCACCGGCAGCGCCGTTACGATATCTGTCTCCGACCGTGGCGCCGGCATTCCGGAAAACTTCCGCCCACACGTTTTCGAGCGCTTCGCACAGGCTGATCAAACGCAAACCCGATCCGATCAAAAGGGCGGCACAGGCCTTGGCCTTTCGATTACCAAGGCTATCGTCGAAATGCACGACGGCAACATTTCTTTTGAAAGCATCTGCGCCCCGGCCCCCAACCACGGCACCACGTTTAAATTCAGCATACCGGCCTGGAACGAAATTTCACCCCAGACAGAAAATACCCATAGTTGACATATATTTTACAATTGCAATCTAATCGGTATTGGCAATATGCAAGGCACGACCTTTGCATTACATTTTCAGACATCAATTTCTTCCATGGAGCTCATGCATGACGATCAAATTGAAAGATTTCGTCCTGATTGCACTCGTTCTGTTGTTCGCCTTTGGTGTGCCAATGAATTGGGCCTTGGCCCAGGACAAAACATTTATCGTCGGCTTTCCCCAAGACAACATGGCCAATGATTGGCGGCGCGCTCAAGTTATGGCAGTCGAGGCTGAACTACGCATGCACCCAGGCTACACGTTCGTGCATTCCGATGCCCAAGGCGACACCGCCAAGAACATTCAAGACATCGAAGACATGATAGATCGCGGCATCGATCTTTTGATCGTCAGCCCGCGGGACACGGCAGCCATGACGCCCGTGATCGCAAACGTGCGTGCCCAGGGCATCCCCGTGGTGCTGTTGACACGACGTATCCTCACAAACGATTACACCACCTTCGTCTCACCCAACGACGATAAGATTGCACGCCGTGCGGCGACATACATGGCGGAGCAGTTGAACGGCGCCGGGAAGATCTTGGTTCTGCAAGGCGTCCCCACTGCCAGCACCGCAATCAAACGCACGGAAGGTTTTTTGGATGAAATCGCCAAATACCAAAACATCAAAGTGGTCGCGGTGAGGCCTGCGAATTATTTGCGATCGGAAGCCATCAAGGTGGTCGAGACCGTTCTCGACGAGGGGTTGTCGTTCGACGCCATCTATGCGCAAAGCGACAGCATGGCAACCGGTGCGCGCTTAGCGCTAAAAGCCGCGAATATCGACCCCAAAAGCAAACTGATTGTCGGCATCGACTACATTCCCGAGGCTCGTGAAGCCATCCGCGCAGGAGAACAGAACGCGACCTTCACCTACCCCACCAGTGGCAAAGAAGGCGCTCAACTGGCCGTTCAAATTCTCCAGGGACAAGCGGTCGAACGAGAAATTGAAGTCCACTCAGAGATGGTCACCATTTTCAATGTCGAGACCATTGAACCGGTTTTTTAGGCCCGCTTAAACCGGAAGCAGGTTTTCCACCAATCGCACCCAATAGCTCGCCCCGATGGCCAGCGCTTCGTCATTGAAGTCGTATTTGGGGTTGTGCAGCATGCATCCGCCGGTGCCAGGACCATTACCCAGCCATACGTAGCAGCCGGGGCGCTCGTTGAGCATATAGGCGAAATCCTCGGCCCCCATGCTCGGCGCGGGGTGATGGTTGACATTGTGCGCGCCGACCACTTCCGCCGCCGCCAAGGCCGCCAATCCGGCTTCGGTATCGGTGTTGATGGTCGCGGGATAGCTGCTGTGCAGCGCCCACACAAACCGCGCACCGAACCCTGTGCAAATGCCCTGGGCGAGTCCCTCCATGCGGTCCCACACACGATCGCGCACGTCGGCACTAAACGACCGGATCGCGCCTTTCAGACGCACCGCATCCGGTATGACGTTAAAGGTATCGCCGGCGTTCACCTGCGTCACGGAGATGACTGCGGAATCATACGGATCGATGTTGCGGCTGACGATACTTTGCCAGGCACTGATCACCTGAGCCGCCGCCACCACGGGATCGACACCCAAATGCGGCATGCCGCCATGGGCGCCATGGCCGATGATTTCGGCTTCGAAGGAATCGTACGCCGCCATGATCGGACCGGCCTTGACCGCGATCGTTCCCAGATCCATGCCCGGCCAGTTGTGCAGACCGTAAACCGCATCGACGGGAAACTTTTCGAACAAACCATCGGCGACCATTTCCTGCGCGCCGCCGTCATCTTCTTCGGCAGGCTGAAAGATGAACACCACCGTGCCCTTGCATGCGCGCGTGGCGGCCAAATGCTTGGCCGCACCCAACAGCATCGTCGTATGCCCATCATGGCCGCAGGCATGCATCTTGCCCGGGTATGTGGAAGCATACGGCAGCCCCGTTTGCTCAACGATGTTCAAGGCATCCATATCCGCCCGCAAGCCTACCGACGGTCCGTCACCGTTTCGCAAAACGCCGACCACGCCTGTTCTCGCCAAACCGGTATGCACTTCGAGGCCGAACGCCCTGAGTTTCTCCGCGACGATGGCAGCGGTTCGATTTTCTTCGTAAGCCGTTTCCGGGTGGGCGTGCAAATCGCGCCGCCAAGCCGTCATTTCGTCGACCATGGCGGCAATGGCGGGGATCAAGTTCAGGTTCTGGAGTTGGCCGTGGATCATGCTTTTCACTCCCAAGGGGTGGAGCGATGATATATCACCGTTGGCAAACTTCAACGGGCGTAAACGATGTCCTTGCACGCTTTCAAAAACGCCCGTTTGGATACGCGGTCGCACAGTTCCGGTGACGGACATTGCTCTTGAATCAGGCCATAAAGTGCCGGGGCCTGTTCAACCAATTCTTCCAGATGCCAGGGGAACCGTTGGAACGCATCGCGGGCGGTGCGAATGGCGTCGTAAAGGCGTTCTTCGAGTTCCTCATCCGCGCTTCCCTCGACACCAATACGTCCAACGACCTCGGCGATCGCCAGCAACGCAGCCTTGGTCCAACAATCGCGTGACACTTGGGCGTCGCACAGCTCAAGCGCCTCCTCATCGTCATCGTTGAGCGAAAACAAAATGTCGAATTTGTCGCGCACGCCACTCACATAAAGGTCGAACACCCGCACCAAGATGGGATGCAGATGCACGCTGGTACATTTCACGGAGCCGGGACAGTCATCGCAAGATTGCACGTTCAAGGGTACTCCTAAGTCATAAAATCCGCTAGAATATGTGGGCAATGCGTCGGGCATTATCAATGCAAGACCGCCCGATCGCCACATCGTATTTGTATAACGTCTGATGACGCCGCACAGCACCCGAGCTTTTAACGTGGACGGCGTTGAGTTTTCATCACGGATGAGAAAAGCGGGAATACACCATATGCAATCGGCCCCACCACCACCGACATGCAAGCGCGTGCTCTTTCTCGGTCTCGGTTGGTTGTTCTTCTGCCTTGGCGTGGTCGGTGCGTTCTTGCCGGTGATGCCGACGACCGTATTTATGATCATGGCTTTGTGGGCCTTCGCCAACAGTTCGCGCAACTTGCACACATGGCTTTACACCCACGAAAAATTCGGCCCGGCGTTACAACAGTGGGACCGTGAACGGGTTATCCCCGTGCATGCCAAGCTCGCGGCGCTTGGCGGCATGCTCATCAGTCTGATCTATGTGACGGTGTTCAGCGGCGCACCGCCCCTGGCCATTGCCGCCGCCGTGGCATTCATCGCGTTTGGCGCCGTCTATGTGATCAGCAAGCCCAGTCGCATCGCCCAGGCCGTCCCAGTATCGCAGAACGACAACAACGACACGCCTTAAACATGGACCAATGGCAAAACGCAAAAAAGCCGCCCAAGCCTATAACTTGGACGGCTTTTATGTGTCGAGCGCCCCTTACTTCTTAGCAGGGGCCTTGCGTGCCGGAGCTTTCCGAGCAGGTGCTTTCTTGGCAGCCGGAGCTTTCTTGGCCGGGGCCTTCTTAGCAGGAGCCTTCTTCGCAGGTGCCTTCTTCGCAGCCGGAGCTTTCTTAGCCGCAGGAGCTTTCTTGGCAGGTGCTTTTGCAGCCGGAGCCTTCTTCGCAGGCGCTTTCTTAGCCGGAGCCTTCTTAGCAGCCGGAGCTTTCTTGGCTGGGGCTTTCTTCGCAGGTGCTTTCTTCGCCGGAGCTTTCGCTGCGGGAGCTTTCTTGGCAGGCGCCTTCTTTGCTGCCGGAGCTTTCTTAGCAGGTGCCTTCTTCGCAGCCGGAGCTTTCTTAGCCGGAGCTTTCTTAGCCGGAGCCTTTTTGGCCGGAGCCTTCTTAGCCGGAGCTTTCGCTGCGGGTGCTGCGCCGCCTTTGAGCGCAGCACTTGCGGCTGCGATGATGTTCTTTGCCGACACCAAACCGATACCCGGAGTCTCGGAAAGTTTTTCCGGAGTCATGGTTGCGATTTTTGCGACGGTAATACGTTTAGCTTTCAGTGCTGCCGCAGCAGCCGGGCCAATGCCCTTAACGTCAGTAAGTGACGGGTTCGCCATAATTGAGTTACTCCCCTGGTTCCGATCGATCCCCACGATACGCCACGAATGTGCGACGTGTCTCCACCAATAGTAAGACATGCTTGCTCGCAACGAAACAGTTACGAGCAGATTTAGAAGGTATAGCTGAATTATTGATGATTTGTGAAGAGATAGACGTGAGCACCGTCACACATAAATAAACAGCTTCCAATGTATCGTGATGTCTTACATTGATCCGATCGCATTTGAGATGTTATAAATACACATCACATCAACCGAGGCTTTATGTCAGAGCTTGCACGTTAAGCGGAAGCGTCAGACATCTTCCGCGAACAAATCAAAAAACGGTCTTCTCAACCGTCAAGCCCGCACCGTGCGCGACTGCGCATTGATCGTGCGGAGCATGATTTCACGTGCATTTTGCGGCGCACGCGCCGCTTAGTCTCGGACCACAATCTCATGGATATATCACGCGCCGAGCAGCGCATTCTGCACCTGCTCGCCCAAGGCGGATGTATAAAATACAATCGCAATAACAAAGAGTTATCCTGCATAACACGTGAGGGCTATGGCTATGGAATGCTCTCTCTTCGACTGTTTCAGCGTATGAGATACCGCAAATTGATCGCCTCCAAACAGGGCGGTCCGTATCGCATCACGTCGTTCGGCTTGCGCATCGTTCGCTCGCAACCGGACAACCGTTGAAGCACAAATAACACCCCGGCCCGCGGATGCGAACCGGGGTGTTTTTCAAACAGTTCAATATATGTGATCAGATTATATTTAAGACCTTGGCACGTCCGGCAACGTCAGTTCGATCGGATCCTTATCGTGTGTCATTTCCGCATGCGTCATCATCGTCGCCATCAATGACATAGCTGTTTCGATCGTCCACCGAACTTGTCGTTCACCGACATTATTTTTTGCCGCGACGACTTCAGGCAGGATGTGTTGTTGCAAAAAACCTGCGACTCCGGCGAGGGCGCGTGCACCCAAACGAACGTTGCGAGCATCCACTACGAACATTTCACGGTCATCGATTTGTTTCGCGATGGACGTCAGCACCTGCATCATATCATCGATCTCTGAACTGACGCGTTCGGTTTTGGTGGCCGCGAAACGCAGTTGCGCGGTGAAAAAATCATATTGGCTCATGAGGGCATTCACGTGTTCGACGGGTTGGAAAGTTCTGCGCGTTTGTCTTTGACCTGCTGCTTGAGCTTATCGCGCAATGTATCCGCTTCTTTTTCGAGTTCCTTTTCCATGCGCTTGATGCGCCGGGTCAGGTCTTCGATGCGGCGCATGGATTTTTCCCGCTGGCGCGCCTGGTGACGGCGAAAGTATTTCATGAACCGCCATTCGCCGACAATCGCCAGGGTGATCAAACCGGTGATGGTGAAGATAAACGCGACAACAAGATAAGGCGCTTTATCGAACGAAAACACCGTACCCCAAAACCCCACCGTGACCAACGCGGCGGCGAGCGTAAACATCACCCGGCGCGTCACTTTGTCATCATCGCGCGCGGCATTTTCCGCCGCTGAAACGGCGTTGGCGATTTCAAACCGCGCCATGTCCTGCCATTGGCGCAAGGACATCCCTTCGGACAAGGTGCGGCCTTCGCGGATAAACTGCTCAAGTCGTTTGACGACAAAATCGGCACGCTGCTCGGGGCTCGGATTGCTCGCCTCATCCGGTGGCGGATTGTTTTTTTCGTGTTCGGGCAAAACCGGTCGCGGTGCGGCATCGTTCCCGCCCCCACCATTGGTTCTCGCTTCGTTGCTCATATTCAAAACGGGCCGCACCTGTTGTTAGCCATTGCATCACATCATAGTATATATCATGCCATCTTCAGAACAGCGATCTACGGATTAGACCTATATGGTAAACATCTATATCGACGCCGACGCTTGCCCCGTTAAGGACGAAACCCTGCGCGTCGCAACGCGCCACAACCTCAAGACCTATATGGTCAGCGACGGCGGCATTCGCCCCAGCCAAAATCCATTGGTGGAATTGGTCATCGTCGCCCAAGGCGCGGACGCCGCCGACGATTGGATCGCCGAGCACATCGGCAAAGCCGATATCTGCATCACCAACGACATCCCGCTTGCTGCACGTTGCCTGGAAAGAGAAGCCTTCGCCCTAAAACCCAACGGCGAACGGTTCACCGAAGACGGCATCGGCATGGCTTTGGCCAATCGTGAACTCATGGCCAACTTGCGTGAAAGCGGTGAAATCACCGGCGGCCCTCGACCGTTTGGAAAATCCGACCGCTCGGCTTTTCTCAACGCATTGGAAACTACGGTCCAAGCTGCAAAACGACGGTGAATATATTAAAAATAATATATACAATTAATGGGTGACTAACGACATCAGAAACACCAGATTAGGTTAACAACATCAATCGAATAGGTGATCACCGTGTTCAAACAGCAATCGATATCACCGCACCGCTTCATTCTTTCAAGCCTTTCTTTATGCGTTCTCAGCTTGTGTTTTTTGCTGTCCGCACATGTCGAGGCCGCCAATCGAAAAGTCAACATCACCATCGGTACCGGCGGCACAGCGGGGGTCTATTACCCTGCGGGTATGTCGCTGTGTAAATTCATCAATAAGAACGAAGGTCGCCATGGCATCCACTGCACAGCCCAGACAACTGCAGGATCAGTCGAAAATGCCCAAAAAGTCCGCACCGGGGCTTTCGACTTCGCGATCGTGCAGTCGGATGTGCAGTACTACGCCTTGAAGGGATATGGACCATTTAAAAAGAAGGGTCCGGACACCAAGTTGCGTTCCGTGCTGTCACTTTACCCGGAACCCTTCACCATCATCGCACGCACGGATTCCGGCATCCGGGTGCTCGATGACCTTATGGGCAAGCGCGTGAATATCGGCAATCCGGGTTCCGGCCAGCGCACCAGCATGGAACTGGTCATGCACGCCAAAGGCTGGAAGAAAGAAGCCTTCGCCTCGGCCATGGAACTGACCTCTGACGAGCAATCCGCTGCATTATGCACAAACGAAATCGACGCCATGGTGATGACCGTCGGGCACCCCAACCCAGACATCAAAAAGACCCTGACAACCTGCAATGCCATCTTGATCAATGTTGACGGCCCCGTTGTCGAGCATTTGGTCAAGACCTATCCCTATTACAGTGCGATGAGCATTCCCGGCCGGGCGTATCCAGGCTCGTCGTTGAGCACCCGCACGTTTGGCGTCACTGCGACATTGGTGGCATCTGCGAAAACCCCCGATCGGGTGGTGAAGGAACTGCTCCAGGCGTTGTTCAACAATTTCACCGATTTCAAGTTTTCCCACCCGGCATTTTTCAGTTTGGTTCCGACGGAAATGAACGAGAAAGGCTTGACCGCGCCGATGCACACTGCCGCGAAAGACTACTTTCAAAGGGCTGCGGATCTCACCAAGCTGCTGAACGTCAAGCCACCACCGGGCAGGTAAGTCTTAAATTTGGATGTTTGATCACGTCAGGGGCAGATCGAACCAAAATGTTGTGCCTTCCCCTGGGGTGCTTTTGTAACCGATATCCCCGCCGAGTATCTTCACCAGTTTCATGGTGATGGTGAGGCCGATGCCCGTGCCTTCAATGTTTTGAGTTTCCCGGCCCAAGCGATTGAAGGGGAGAAAGATTTTGTCCTCTTGACCCGGCTCGATCCCTTCTCCGGTATCGGCCACGCTAAACCGTACGCGCTCCCCGGGGATTGCGCCCCACGATACCGTTACCTGTCCGCCTTCGCGATTGTATTTGATGGCGTTGGACATCAGGTTCACCAAAATCTGCTGCAACCTGCTGGCATCCGTTACCACTTCATTCACCGGCACGTCGGGCGGTTGTACGTTCAACGCCACGTGACGTTCTTGCGCCATCACACCCATCAACGCCATGCATTCATCGATCAACGGTGCGACCGGCACCGTTGCCCGATTGATCGTCACATGACCGGTTTCGATCTTGTTGAGCTCCAACACCTGGTCGATCAAGTGCACCAAAAGATTGCCACTGCGTAGAATATGCTTCACCGACTTCGCTTGAGATTCGTCCAGCTTGCTGATTTCCAACAATTGCGCGAAGCCCAACACGGCGTTCATCGGGGTGCGCAGTTCATGGGACATATGCCCCATAAAATCGGATTTCGCGCGACTGCCGGCCTCGGCGGCGACAAGGGCGGATTCCAATTGGCCAGATAGTTCCTTCAATTCGGCTTGACGACGCACGGCCACGGTCTGTTGGCGCCAGATGATCACGGCGAACCCGCCCCCCGACATCACCAACCCGCCGATCACCCAATAAAACCAACCAGCAATATTCTCGAAGCTTTTGGTCAATGCCGCGCGGCGCTCGGATGCGATTTGCACTGGCTTGTGGGCTAAGCGTTCGATGGACAGGCGCAACGGCGCTAGTTTTGCGTACAAGCCCCTCAATGCCTCCACATCGCCCTCGGCGGCACGGTCGATATTGGGCAGCAGAGACGTCAGAACGTTCAGAGCCTTGGCTTGAATGGCCAAAGTTTCCTCATCGAGCAAGATATCGTAGGAGGGCCGGCTGGGCAACGACGTGAGGCGTTCGAACAAGATATCAAACTGCAACACCACATCGTCGACGGCGGGACCAAGATGGGTAGCCTCTACCTGCGCCAAACTCCCCATCAATGCTTCGTAATGCAGACGGATCTGGACCGCCGCCATGCCGGTTTCGTCATAAGTCTTTTGACGCAGGTTGTCTTGCTGATCTTTCAAAAGCACGAACGCGAACAACACCAGTCCCAAAAAGGAAACGGTGAGCAGACCAAAAACGGAAGCTAAAAGTTTACCGCGGCTGCGAGCGTCCATAAGCACTACTTCACGGTCAACGTCGTCAATTGCCAGATGGAATACCCGCTATAACTTTCGGCTTTCAAATCTTCGTGTTGATCGACGGGAAGGATGATCCACAAAGGCCCCTTGGACCGCACCCGCATCGCCTTGCCGTCCATTTTCATGGCGAGGACAACCGGATATTTCTGCACGATCGCATAGGGAATATCGACGTTGTAACCATCTAAGGCGCGAGCCTGAATCACCTCGCCCTTGGCGCCGGCTTGACCCAAAACATCCGCCAACAAAGGTCCTTCGAACGTGTGCACGCCTTCGATGAAAGGATTGCTGGTCACCAACGTGTGCAGGCCCAACGCCTCGAGCTGCGCACGGTCGAAAACGGCCGCCTTGCCATCGCCTCGGTTGGCGTTGGCGACATTGCCGTCAACGGTCAAAAGGATTTGCCCTGTCGGCTGCGCTAAGTCTTCGGCCTGGGCATAAGGCGCCGACATCAAGAACAGCACGCTCAACAAGGTAACGGCGCAATTTCTGATGGCCGAAATTGCAATCTTCATGGTCGTTCCTCCTGTCTCGTCAAGCGCATCACCATATTCCCATATTCACGCAAAGTGGGGCAAGCACCTTCGCTGCCCGCATCTGTCCATGAATTTTCTCGACAGACGCCCCCGGGTCGCCCTTGAAAACTGCCCAATAATTAATCGACAATCTTCCATTTTTTTAGAGCGACTACAACTTGTGCAATTTTTTGTTTCGTCTAATATTGCCGCATGAGTGATTCAATCAGGCCATTCGACGAAATGTCTGGCGCGGACGAAAGCGTCCGAGAGCCATACAAGGTTTACCGCAATTGGATGGATGGGGAAAACCCCAGCCGATTGAAGAAGAAAACAGCAGAATCAGAAGCCTTCTTCCGACGAACCGGCATCACCTTCAACGTCTACGGCCAGGAACAAGCCGCCGAACGGCTGATCCCCTTCGACGTCATTCCGCGCATCATTTCAGAACGCGAATGGAGCCGCTTGTCGCGCGGCATCGAGCAACGCGTGCGCGCCATCAACGCCTTCCTGCATGATCTTTACCACCGCCAGGAAATCATCCGTGCCGGACGCATCCCTGCGGAACTGATCGCACAAAACGATGCCTTCTTGCCGCAAATGATCGGCGTCTCGCCACCGGGCAACGTCTACACGCATATCGTCGGCACCGACATCGTGCGCACGGGCGAGGATGAGTTTTTCGTTCTCGAAGACAACGCGCGCACGCCGTCCGGGGTTTCCTACATGCTGGAAAACCGCGAAACGATGCTGCACATGTTCCCCGAACTGTTCGCCAAGGTGAAAGTGCAACCGGTCAGCGATTATCCGACCAATCTGCGCCGCTCTCTTGGCGCTTGCGCGCCCTCGGCCTGCGTGCGCAGCCGTCCTCTGGTCGCGGTGCTCACCCCCGGCATTCACAACTCGGCGTATTTCGAGCATGCCTTTTTGGCCGATCAAATGGGCGCGGAACTGGTCGAAGGGCACGACCTGCGCGTGGTGGATGGGCGCGTCGCGATGCGCACCACGTTGGGCTATGAACCCATCGACGTTTTGTATCGGCGCGTGGACGATGAATTTCTCGACCCTCTGAACTTCAATCCCAATTCTCTTTTGGGCGTGCCGGGCATCATGGATGTCTACCGCGCGGGCGGCATCACCATCGCCAACGCCCCCGGCACCGGCATCGCCGACGACAAGGCGATCTATTCCTACATCCCGGAAATCGTCGAGTTCTACACCGGTGAAAAAGCCATCCTGAAAAACGTCCCGACATGGCGCTGCGCCGAGCCGGAGGCGCTGGCGTATGTGCTCGACCATCTCACCGAACTGGTGGTCAAGGAAGTCCACGGATCGGGCGGCTACGGCATGTTGGTCGGCCCGGCCGCCAGCAAAAAGGAACTGGCCGCCTTCACCAGCAAACTCAAGGCCAAGCCCGGAAACTACATCGCCCAACCGACGCTGTCGCTTTCGACCGTGCCTATTTTGACCAAAAAAGGTCTCTCGCCCCGCCATGTCGACCTCAGGCCGTTTGTCTTGGTGTCGCCCAACAAGATCAACATCACGCCGGGCGGCTTGACGCGGGTTGCGCTGAAAGAAGGTTCGCTGGTGGTCAATTCCAGCCAGGGCGGCGGCACCAAGGACACCTGGGTTTTGGAGGAATAGCGCAGCCATGCTCGGCAAAACCGCAGGCGGTCTCTTTTGGATGTTCCGCTATCTTGAACGCAGCGAAAACACCGCCCGTCTCATCGAAGCGGGTTTTCGCATGGCGTTGACGCGCTCGGCCGCGGCCGAAGACGAATGGGCGTCGGTGGTTTCCGCCGCGGGCTCTCAGCAGCAGTTCACCAACGCCTATGATCGCTACGAAGCCGCCAACGTCATCGACTTCTTGCTGCGCGACCGCACCAATCCGGCCAGCGTGTTGTCGGTGGTCGAAAACGCCCGCAACAATGCCCGCATGGTGCGCACCGCCTTGACCCGCGAAGTGTGGGAAGCCACCAACGAATGCTGGATCACCCTCAAAGACCTTCTCGCCAAGCCGATCAACGAACGGGATCTTCCCGATACCCTCGGCACGGTGCGCCAGCAAAGCTCGCTGGTGCGCGGCGCGCTTCACGGCACCATGCTGCGCAACGACATTTATGACTTCGCGCGCCTCGGCACCTTTTTGGAACGCGCCGACAACACCTCGCGCATCCTCGATGTGAAGTATTACGTCTTGCTGCCGTCGGCGTCGTTCGTCGGCTCGTCGCTCGACAACGTGCAGTGGGAATCGATTTTGCGTTCGGTTTCGGCTCAGCGTGCGTACCGCTGGCTCAATCCCGGCGACATCAATCCGACCTGGATCGCCGACTTTCTCATTCGCGACACCCGGCTGCCACGTTCGTTGGCGTTCTGCTACGCCAAGATCGTCGACAATCTCACGTACCTTAAAGACGATTATGGTCTGCACCTGCCGTCGTACGACCACTCCAACGCCATTTACCGGCGCCTGAAGGACACCCCGATCGACACCATTTTCGACACCGGGCTCCACGAGTTCATCGTCGATTTCATTCGCGACAACACCCAGCTGGGCAATCAGATCGAGCAAGACTACCGTTTTTACGGGTAACGCTCTTTACGGACAGGCTTATGCAGCTCAAGATTTCGCACATCACCAAATATCAATACGACGAGCCGGTGCATTATGCGTTGCAACAGGTCCGCCTCACGCCGCCATCGCGCAACGAGCAACAGGTCGTCAGCTGGCGCACCACCATCGAAGGCGGCGCCAAGGAACTCGAATTCGTCGACCAGCACAACAACAACGTCATGCTGGTCAGCGTCAAGGATGGCCAAACCGAACTGACGATCCATTCCGAAGGGGAAGTGACAACCAGCGACACCCACGGCATCGTCGGCGAACATCGCGGATTTGCGCCGCTGTGGTTTTTCAAAAAACACACGCCGCTGACACAGCCCGGCCCCAAACTCGCCAAGCTGGTCAAGACACTCGGCACCGCCTTCGACGGCGACATCCAGCGCCTACACGCCTTGTCTGGGTTGATTTCAGAAACGGTTACGTACGAAACCGGAAAAACCCATTCCGAAACCACCGCGGAAGAAGCGCTGAGCCATGGTCACGGGGTTTGCCAAGACCACGCCCACATCTTCATTGCCGCCGCGCGCCTGATGGACTATCCGGCCCGCTATGTCAGCGGCTATCTGATGATGGACGATCGCGTCGATCAGGACGCCACCCACGCCTGGGCCGAAGCTTACCTGGCCGGTATCGGATGGGTCGGCTTCGACGTCTCCAACAACATTTCCCCCGACGAACGCTATGTGCGCATCGCCACGGGCCTCGACTACAAAGAGGCCGCGCCGATTTCCGGTTTGCGCTTTGGCGACAGCGATGAATCGATGATTGTGTCGCTCCAGGTTCAGCAGTAACATCGCGCCATAATTAGCCTGGACGGTATAACCATGACTTATTGCGTCGGCATGCGCCTCAATCGGGGCTTGGTTTTTATGTCCGACACGCGCACCAACGCGGGCGTCGACAACATTGCCACCTTTCAAAAAATGTTCACTTGGTCGGTGCCTGGCGAACGCGTCATCACCCTGATGGCGGCGGGCAACCTGGCCACCACCCAAGCCGTCGTCAGTCTGCTTGACGAGCGCAGCAAAGCGCCCGCCGACCGCGCACCTTCGATCCTCGAAGCGCCGTCGATGTTTCAAGTCGCGCAGATCATCGGCGACTTGGTGCGCGAGGTCATTCAAGCCAACGCCCAGTCGGGGCAAACGGCCGACTCGGCCTTCAACGCCACTCTGATTTTGGGCGGTCAGGTTTCCACCGGCGACCCCAGGCTGTTCATGATCTATCCGGAAGGCAACTTTATCGAAGCCTCCGCCGACACGCCCTTTTTTCAGATCGGCGAAACCAAATACGGCCGCCCCATCCTGGTGCGCGCCTACGATCCCGACATGAGCTTCGAAGACGCCATCAAGCTGCTGATGGTGTCGTTCGATTCCACCGTCAAGGCCAACCTGTCGGTGGGCCTCCCGCTTGATCTGCAAATCTATGAAACGAACAGCTTCAACGTCGGCCAAACCAAGCGGATCGAACTGAACGACCCCTATTTCCAGTCCATCTCGGACGGATGGGGCGAGGCCCTGCGCCAAGCGTTCTGCTCCCTGCCCGACTTCAAGTTTTGAGCACACCCCATGCAAAAGCCCCGCAACCTCTTGAGGTTGCGGGGCTTTTTTAATGGTAGCTGGAGACCGTTACAACCAGAACCGACCTTTTATTGAAGTCGTTGATATTTATAAAAAAATACAAAAATCTACTCAGTGATACCAAGTTCAATATTCAACAATCTGTCTGCTTCCTGAAATACTAACACGTGAATGCCAAACAATTTAATTAGACACCGCCTCTTCATCAACCCTAAGCTATCCAACACAACAAATCAAACTCCTATAAGATGCATTGTTGCAAAGAGGCATTCATGGCAAAAGCTGCAAATTCAGATCCAGCACCAGAAGGCAAAATTCGTAAAATCAAAATTTCCAATTTTCGGGGTATTGGCGCCACTCCTGTAGAAATTGAAATTGATGACATCGTGGTGTTAGTCGGTCCCAATAACTCCGGCAAAAGCTCAATTTTGAGAGCCTATGAGACCATCATGCATGGTAGCGGCAAGAATGCACAGTTGAAGCGCGAGGACTTTCCGAACCTCAACGTAAATGATGATCGCTTGCCTACAGTTATTGTTGAGACTCTGGTTGAGAACGATGCGGGCGTAGGAGACCAATGGGTCGATAATTCGGATGGTACTTTTCTAATCCAAGAAAAGTTCACCTGGACCGATGTTAATGTTGATCCCCAAATTTATGGTTTCCTCCCCAAAGAAGGACGATGGGCTACATCTGATGACAAACCTGCTCGCCCATTTGGCCCTGCTAATATTGCAAAATCCCGAAGACCAACACCAATATCAGTACATGCATTCCAGTCTCCTGAAGACCAAGCAAAAGAAGTGAACAAAGTTGCACGGGACATTCTTAAGGCAAAGGCATCTCTTTATAAAAGCGAGGAAGACAATGAAAAGACAGACCTCGAACAACTGATTGAGTTCGTAGAAGTTTTCCACGATAATGTTGCTGAATCAGCAAAGTTTGACATTGCTGTCATTTCGCAACAGTTGTCCGACATAATCGAAAAAGTGTTTCCTGGATACAAAGTCGAGTTTAAGCCAGAAGCTGAGCTCACAAAGGTTAGCCCTGACTTATTCTTCAGTGCCTCAGGTGATCTTTTTATGGGGCCAGAAGATGAGATGCTCCCCATCTCGCGTCAAGGAAGCGGTGCCCAACGCACCCTTCTCTGGGCCGCATTAAAAGTACTTTCACAACATAATGAAACGAAAAGCGCACGCCCAAGACTTCTACTCATTGATGAGCCGGAGCTTTGTCTTCATCCAAAGGCAATCCGCGAGGCACGCGACACGCTGTATAACTTGGCTCACGAATTAAATTGGCAAGTTATGCTTACCACCCACTCTCCGATCTTCATTGATTTCACACAAGACCACACGAAGGTGGCAAGGGTAGAACGTGATGCTTCGGGTGTAGTCAATGGCACGACAATTTTTCGGCCAGACAGTTCGGTCTTTGACAAAGATGACAAGGACAATTTTAAAATTCTTAACTTGTGCGACCCATATGTCGCAGAATTTTTCTTTGGCGGAAATGTAATTTTAGTTGAAGGGGACACCGAGTATTCAGCATTCAAACTCGTTGCAAGTGAACTCGGTGGTGACTATCCAAATGTTCACATTGTTCGCGCTAGAGGCAAAGCAACAATCGCATCACTTTGCAAAGTCCTAAATCAGTTCAAAACTGGTTATTCAATTTTACACGATTCAGATACTCCACTGGCAGCATCTGGCAACAAGAACCCAGCCTGGGCAATCAATTCAAATATTCTAGATGTCGTGAACGCAGCTCATGACAGTTCAAAAATACAGCTAGTAGCTTCGATAACCAATTTTGAAACAGCGTACCTCAAGACAGAAAACCGATCTGACAAACCATACAATGCTGTTCTGGAACTCCGAGAAGGAGGCGAAGCATATGAAAAGGTCGCACAGCTCTTAAAAGCTCTTATTGACCCGGCACAAAACTTACCAGATGGAGCTGTTCGTTGGAACGACATCGACAAGTTAGAAAAATTGGTAAAAACGGCTCGATCGTGAACATTTCTGTTCATGATAAACAACTGAGTGCTGTCGAAAAAGCAAAGCAGCTCTCATCCATACCCGATCCTATTTCACAAATAATCGACTTATTGGCTAGGCAGGTCGTAGAGGAAAGCTCACAGGCAAATGGGCTATCTAGAAAATTGCCAAGCCAAAAGCTCCAAAGAAACGTTGATAACGAACGTTCAGAACTCACAACAACTTCTTCCAATCCCATTTAAATGGTAGCTGGTTAAACTAACCAGCTACCATCGACCATGTATAATTCATTGTTTTTGCTACATTCCTATAAATGACTTAATTCCGACAAATAGAACGAAAACAAAAGAAATGCCCCGTAGTTTCAACAACTTACGGGGCATTCCTATTAAGAAGTGGTAGCTGGAGGCAGACTTGAACTGCCGACCTCGGCATTATGAGTGCCGCGCTCTAACCAGCTGAGCTATCCAGCCATATGGGTTGCGCCGTAATTAAGGCATCGCGAGCGAGGCGTCAAGCCCGCTTTGCGGCAAAATCGGGATTAGGGTTTCGCGGTGGCGAAACCCAGGTTGAGAAGCTCGGTCATCACCGCCTGGACGTCCGCATTGACCTTGTTTTCCGACAAGATTGGAAAGGCGGCATGGACGATTTCGGCCATGTCGGCCATGGTCATCGGTTCGCTGATCAGCCGCCACAAGGCGGCCGCCATGGGATTAAGGTTGTAAATCTGCTCGCCATCGGGGTGAACCAGATAGATTTCGTCGCCCACTTCGCGAAATTGGGTTTCTGCGTGGCGGGCGATGACGGTTGTTCGAAAATCGATATTCACCCCAAAATCCTTCGTGTTGCCTCTTCGATCGGGCGTATTTCGCAGGGTTTTCCTGAACCGAACCTGAACGCGAACTTCAGTGCCCCTTCAGAATACGCATGCCATAATACCGAAAATTCATTCTAAGATGTCGTGCAATCGATAGATTTTGCGAGCGGCGTCTTGTGACACCATGCCCCTTACGGGGCTCTTGATGGAGAACCGAACATGTCCAGCCCCCTTAAAAAGGTAACCCGCGCCAAGGCCCTGGCCATGTTGGGCGTTGCCGCAACCATCGCTTACGCCACCCCGGCCCTGCTGCCGATCGGTGAGGCCAAAGCATCCGGCGCCAGCCCGCGCTTCACCGTTCAAGATCCGGTGACGGCCAAGGAATGCGGCGACTGCCACATGGCCTATCCGGCGACATTCCTGCCGGCAGGATCGTGGAACACCATGATGGGCAACCTATCCAACCATTTCGGTGAAGATGCCACCCTCGACGACGCCACCCGTCAGCACATCACCGCCTATCTCACCGCCAACGCCGGTCGCGGCGACAGCGGCATTCTGCGCATTTCAGAACAGCGCTGGTTTATCGGCGAACATCGCCGTGAAGTGAGCAAACGCGCCATGGATCGCGCCAAAACCTGGGCCAACTGCCAAGCCTGCCACCCCCGCGCCGCCAAGGGCGATTTCGGCGACTGACGACAAGCGACGACATCGAACGACGAAGGGGAGGCCTGAGCCTCCCCTTTTTGCATGTCGAGATCCTAGCTGGCTGACTTAGGCGTTCACGTCGATCACCGCGCGACCGCGCACTTGGCCTTTCAAGATCGCACCGCCCAGATCCAACAGATCGCCAAGCGGATGCACTTCGATCATCGGATCGAGCTTATCCAGCGGCAATTCTTTCGCCAGACGGTTCCACGCGACGATGCGCCGTTCGGTCGGGCAATTGACGCTGTCGATGCCCAAAAGATTCACCCCGCGCAGCAAGAACGGCAGGACCGAGGCTTCGAACGTGAAGCCCGCGACGTTGCCGACCGCGGCACAGCTGGCGTTGGAATTCAACGCGCCCAGCAGGTTGCCGAGAATTTTACCGCCGACGTTGTCGATGGCGCCTGCCCAGCGTGCTTTTGAAAGCGGCCCGCGCGGCGCTTCTTCCAGTTCTTCGCGAGAAATCAGCGTGGTCGCGCCGAGATCCTTGAGGTACTGGTGGGTGCTTTCGCGCCCGGTGCCCGCAGCCACCCGGTAGCCCAGGTTGGACAGCAACGCCACGCACACGCTGCCGACGCCGCCGGCCGCGCCGGTGATCAGCACTTCGCCTTCGGCATCGGGGCTCAGGCCGTGTTCTTCCAGCGCCATCAACGACATCATCGCCGTCAGACCGGCGGTGCCTATGGACATGGTCTGCTGCATCGTGAGACCGTCCGGCACCGGCACCAGCCATTCCGATTTGACCCGCGCACGGGTGGCGAAACCGCCCCACCACACTTCGCCGACCCGCCAGCCGGTGCAGATGACTTCATCGCCGGGCTGGAATTTGCCCGAGGTGCAGTCTTCCACCACACCGACGAAATCGACGCCCGGCACGTGCGGATAGTCGCGCACCAGCTTGCCGATGCCGTTCATGATCATGCCGTCCTTGTAATTGAGGGACGAATATTTCACCGCGATGGTGGTGTCGGCATCGGGCAGGCGGGCATTGTCCAGGGTCTGGAACGAACCGCTCACCTTGCCCTCTTCGTTTTGGTCGAGCACAAGGGCCTTGAACTGGGTCTCGGACGTCATGGGAGGTCTCCGTCAAAAATGTGTATGGTCAAACAGATAAGCGCCAGTTGATGGTTTCGCCAGCCATAAACGGCTTGACCGAACCACCACCTACAACCGCGACGTCGCCCGGCACGGTCCAGGGGTCGCGTGTCAGGGTCACCGTCTCGGCGTTTGGCTTCAGCCCATAGAACGCCGGACCGTTGAGGCTGGCGAACGCCTCGAAGCGGTCCAAGGCTTGTTCTTCATCGAACACCTGGGCGTAAAGTTCCACCGCCGTCGGCGCGGAAAAAATGCCCGCACAGCCGCATGCGGCTTCCTTGGCGCTGATCGCATGCGGTGCGGTGTCGGTGCCCAGAAAGAACTGCGCCTCACCCGATGTCGCCGCTTCGCGCAGCGCCAAGCGATGCTGTTCGCGCTTGGCCACCGGCAAGCAATACAGATGCGGGCGAATGCCGCCGCGAAAGATGTCGGTACGGTTGATCATCAGGTGATGCACGGTGATGGTCGCGCCTACCCGCGGGCCTTGGCTGCGTACGAAGTCCACCGCCACCGAGGTGGTGATGTGTTCGAACACCACCTTCAAACCCTGGAACCGGGCCAGGGTGGGTTCCATCACCCGATGGATGAACACGTGTTCGCGATCGAAGATATCGATGTCCGCATCGGTCACTTCACCGTGAACCAGCAGCGGCATGCCGATTTCTTCCATGCGCTCCAACACCGCGTCGAGGTTGCGGATGTCCGTCACGCCGCTATCGGAATTGGTGGTCGCGCCCGCCGGATAGAGCTTCGCGGCCGCAAATACGCCGTCCTTGAAACCGGCCGCCAGATCGTCCGCATCGGTGTTGTCGGTGAGATACGCCGTCATCAACGGCTCGAACGTCGAGCCTTCGGGCAACGCCGCACGGATGCGTTCGCGATACGCCTGGGCATCGGCGGCGGCGGTCACCGGCGGCACCAAATTCGGCATCACGATGGCGCGCCCGAACTGCTTGGCGGTGTAGGGCAAAACGGCTTTCATCATGTCGCCGTCGCGCAGATGCACATGCCAATCGTCGGGGCGGCGCATGGTCAGGGAATTCACGTGTTCTTACTCCAATTTCCCCAGCTGGGGGTTTCGTGGCGCACCTTTTCGTCGGACATGGCGCGCACGCGCTTGACCATATACAAAACGATCGCCTTCATCACCGGATCGGTGCCGTTGAGACGTTTGAGAAACTCACCGCGCGAAATGCGGATCGCCTCGACCCCGCTGCGTGCGATGGCCTCGGCCATGCGCGGTGAATCGTCGAACATCGCCAATTCGCCGAACACGTCCCCGCGCCCGAGCTTACCGAGGGTCTGGGGCGCGTCCGAATGCACGCCCTTGCGCACCTCGACATGGCCGCGCACGATCAGATAAGCCGCATCGCCGCTGTCGTTTTCGCGAAAAATAATCTCGTTCTCTTTGAAATGCACCCGCTCGAAACCGGGGAAGATAACGCCTGAGGCGGCAGCTTCCTCGCCTGCGTGTTCGGCCCGCAAGCGATCCTCGTTCAAAGGGGCTGTGGTGTCATCCGTCATACGCTCATCTTCTCAAGAACCCGACCGCTTGAAAAGCCCTCAAGCGCTCAAGACATCGAAAACATCGCCATCGGGAGCGACGCCTTCGATATGGATCTTGTGCCACAAGGCGTAAAACAGCAGCGTCCACGCCGCCTTGCCCGGACGCCCGATGGGCACCGCGAACAAGTCGCGCACCGCGTCGGGCTTGCACACCGCCTGAATGGATTCCTGTGCCGCCACCAAATCGCCAACGCGCACGCCTTGCCCCGCGATCCACTCGCCCACCGGGACGGTGAAGCCGCGCTTTTTGGAAAACGGGCGCGCGGCGGGCATCGCCGAGGCCAGCCAATGGCGCAAGGTGGCCTTGCCAAGACCGTGATGAATTTTCAACCGATCAGGCCAAGTGAAAACGAAATCGGCGAGTTTGGCATCGAGGAACGGCACCCGGCCTTCCACCCCGTGGGCCATCAACATGCGGTCCGCCTTGGTCAGCAGGTCGCCGGGCAACCAGGTGGCGATATCTTGGGCCTGGGCAACTTGCAACCGCGTCCGTCCCGGCAACCGCGCCTCGATGCCCGCTTGGGCGACGCCCGCCCGCCACGCGCGGGCCGGATCGGCATCGATCAACACGTCGAGGCCGTCCATGATGCCCTTGCGGTACATTTCCTTGGGAAACAACCAGCGTTTGGCGGCGCGATAACGGCCATAACCGCCGAACAATTCATCCCCGCCCTCGCCCGCCAGCACCACCTTGATGCCTTCCGCGCGCGCCGTTTGCGCCAACTTCCAAGTCGGCAGAACCGCATAGTCCGCCGCCGGATCGTCCATGTGCCGAACGATCCTGGGCAGCTCGGACCAAAAGTCTTGCTCGCCGAATTCGACCTCGATGTGATGGGCCCGCTCCACACGCGCCAATTCGCGCGCGTGTTCGCGCTCGTCGGGCACGGCGGTTCCGGTAAAGCCTGCGGTAAAGGCCGTCACCGGCTGTTCGTTGAGGCGGCTCATCATCGCCAGCAACACCGACGAATCGATGCCGCCCGACAAGAACATGCCATAGGGCACATCGGAACGTTGATGCACGCCGACCACGTCGTTGAGGATACGATCCAGTTCCATCAAAGCCGTGTTGCGCGATATCTGCTGCGGCCCACCTGCAGGCAAAGCCGCGCGGCGGCGGCGTTCGACGACCTCGCCCTTTTCCACCACGATGGTTTCGCCCGGTTCCAAGCGGCGGATACCGGCGAAGGCGGTGTCCGCCCCGGTGGTGAACTGCAGCTGCAACAATTCGTCACGCTTGTCCGCGTTCAACTGGGCCTTGCGCAGTTTGGGGGCGATCAGCGCACGCGGTTCGGATGCGAAGGCGAAGCCGTGGGGCGTGTGGGCGTAATAGAGGTTCTTGATGCCGAACGGGTCGCGGCTCAGCACCAACCGTTCATGGGCTGCATCCCAGATGGCGATGGCGTACATGCCGCGCAGATGATCGACATAATCCAAGCCGTGTTTGAGATACAGATACAGCGGCGGCTCGCAGTCGGACTGACTGGCAAACGGCGTCGACATCATATGCGCGCGCAGTTCGGGATTGTTGTAGATTTCACCGTTGGCGATCAACGCCACTTCGTTGTCGCCGCCACCGTCGCGCCGCGCCACGAACGGCTGATCGCCGCCTTCAACATCGATGATGGCTAAGCGGGTGTGCACCAGCACGCACGGACCATTGCGGTAAGCACCCTGGCCGTCGGGACCGCGGTGCGCCAGGGAATCGACGAAATGTTCGACGACGTCCGCTTTCGTCCCCACCTCGGGGCTGCTGCTCGCTGACAGGCCGACCAGTCCCGCGATTCCGCACATCAGCCCGCGATCTCCTGAAAAAAGTCGAGATAGCGCTGAACCACTTGCTGTTCGGTAAATTCGCGCTCATATCGCGCGCGCCCGGCTTGGGCCAGATCGCCCGCAAAGGTGTCGTCTTGCAGCACCCGTTTGATCGCCGCCGCCATCGCCGGGGCGTCGTCGACGGGGGTGAGCAGACCGTCGAGGCCGTCCTTGATCAGCGCCGTCGGCCCTTGGCTCGCGGCCGCGACCACCGGGCGGTTCTGCGCCCAGCCTTCGATCACCACATTGCCCAGCGGTTCGTGACGCGACGGGCAGACGAACAGGTCGCACGCCGCCATCAATTCCGGCACATCGTCGCGCCACCCCAGCATGCGGATGCGCGGACGCACGCCCAAATCGTGGGCCAGCTCGGTCAAGGCTTCGCGTTCGGGGCCTTCGCCCGCGATCACCAGATAAGCGTCCGGCACCGAGGTCATGGCGCGGATCAGGGTGTCGAAGGCCTTGTTGGTGTGCAGCCGTCCCAAGGTCAAAATCATTTTGGCGCGTTCGGGGATGTGCAGCTCGGACCGTGACGCCGGCGGGCGATGATCGGCGGCGACAAAGTTGGGCAGATAGTGGGTGCGATCCTCCGGCCAGCCTTCCTTGATCAGGTAATCGCAGATGTCTTGGGTATTGCCCACCAGATGGTCGCAATTGCGATAGTATTTGAGATTGTAATAACCACCCAAGCGCGCCGCCAATACATAGTCCAGATCCGACGGGCGGCGAGCGGGCATCTTGGACGTGGCGCGGTTCATCCAGCTCAAGGCCACGTGGGGACGAAATGCGCGCAACTGGCGCTTGATCATCAGCCCGGTTTTCAGGTCGAAACGTCCGCCGAACGGCAGTTCCACCGGATCGATCCCTGCATCGCGCAACGTTTTCGCACGCTGAGGGTTATTGCGGATCAGCACCCGCTGGTCGAGCCCGGCTTTATGCAAGCCGATGACGAGACGGACGAAAAAGGCCTCCGCGCCGCCGAACTCGGCTCCGGCCATGATCTGCATCACCCTCACTTGCCGTCCTCCAGCTTCGCTTTGATGTAAGACAGCAACGGAAACAGCCCCGCCATCAAGGCGATGAGAAAGCCGTACAGACCTTCCTTGTAACCTTTTCGCCCGATGTAGCACTTGAAAAACCGCGAAAACAATCGGCGGATGTTGTCCGGCAAAGAGCCGATTTTGCCCGAGGCGCGTAAATCGTTGGCGCGCGCGGTCGAATAGCGGTCCAAGCGCCGGATCATGTCGGAAATGTCGCGATCAACATAATGGATCATGCGGTTTTCCAACCACATGCGTTCGCCTTTCAATTCCACGCCGGGATGCACGCGTTGCGCCCCCCATAGCTTCGCCCCTCGCGCATACAGACGCACCGTGGCGCTGACGCCCCACGAACCGCCCCAACCGTATCGCACCAAGTGATCGCCGACATAGTTGTCGTAGGGGATCAAAAAATGCCCGAACGGCGCGGCTTGAATTTTGTCCATGATTTCGGCGGCCAGTTCCGGCGAGACCCGTTCGTCGGCATCGACTTCCAAAATCCAGTCGCTGGTGCACACATCGATGCCCGCATGTCGACGCGGGCCTTCGATGTCCCAGCTGCCTTCGATCAATTTGTCGGCGTAGCCCGCCGCGATGGCTTTGGAACCATCGGTGCATTTGTCCAAAACCACCACGATCTCGTCGGCGAACCTCAACGTGTCGAGGCACGCTTTGAGATTGTCTTCTTCGTTGTGCGCCACGACCAGGGCCGTCAGCGTTTTCTTCGGGCTCGCGACTTCGTTCAAGACACTCGGCTCCACAATTCCCGGGCGGCCCGCTCGGCCTGCTCGACGCTCAAATCGCCCATCAAGGACGGGGTGTTGCGGTAATCGTAATCGTCCGGGAACACCGCGTCATAACTTTTATCGCCGCGCACCGCCGCACATCGCTCTCCCCAAGGCGCATAGTGCTCTTCGCGCGACGGACCGAACAGCCCCAAGGTCGGCACGCCCACTGCGGCCGCCATGTGCATCAGCCCCGAATCGTTGCCGACGTAAAACGCAGAACGTTTCAGGCATGCCGCCACGGTGCCCAACGGCGCCTCACCCACCAGATTGAGCGTGCGGTCCTTGGGCAGGGCCGCCAAAACCGGTTTGGCCATGTCGTATTCGGCGCTGTGCGCGATCACCGCGATGCGCGCACCGGGCAAAATGCCGCTTTCGTCCGTCAAGCGCAGCGCCAACTCGACAAAACGTTCCGCCGCCCAGGTCTTTCCGATCCAATTCGCCGTTGGCCCCAACGCCAAAACCGGCGCACCTTCGGGAATCATCTGCACCGCTTCGGCCTCATGTTCGGGCAAGGTCCACAGCTTCGGCGCGGGCGGATTGTCGGCAAGATCCAGCAACGAACCCAGCGCCACCACACGGTGAGTGTGCTTCTTGTTGGCCTTGCCCAGATGGATTTGATGCCGGGAAAACAGCGCATAACTCAACGGCGCATTGCGCAGGTCGACCACCACATCCCAGCATTTGCCGATGCACTTTCGCCACATCTCCCACCAGTGCAGGCTGTACTTGCGCTTGGGCAGTTCGATCACCTGCTCCAACCCCGGTACGCCTGCGAACAAGCCAGCGGGCACCGGGCCGCACACCACCGTGGTGCGCGCATCGGGATATGCGCCAAGCAGGTGCGCCAGCACGCCCGTCGACAGCACAGCGTCGCCCAATCGGTTGGAAGTGATGAATAAGATGCGGCTCACAGTCGATCCCCTGAGTTTGCGCCTTTATAAGGGCCATCTTATCAATTGCCTAGAGCCCTTGCCATTTGACCGCGAATGCCCCACCTTTTGGGAAACCCCATCGAACAAACCAGAGCGGTTCTGCGAACATGAGCGACAAGACTTATTGCCCCCTTCCCGCACGCGGTCTGATCAAGATCGAAGGCCCCGACGCTCGCGATTATCTGCAAGGCCTGATATCTCAAGACATCAAACGCGTCGATGCCGGGCACGCGGTGTATTCGGCCTTTCTCACCCCGCAGGGCAAGTTCATGTACGACTTTTTCGCCTTTGAAATGGCCGGCGCACTGGTGCTCGACTGCGAAGGGGAACGGCGCTCGGACTTTTTCAAGCGCCTGAGCATGTACAAATTGCGCTCCGACGTGCAACTCAGCGACATCAGCGATGACTATCAGGTCTACGGCGTGCTCGACGGTCTCGATTTTAGCGAACGCGGTGCCTGCAAGGTGCTGGGCGATGGCGTCCTTTTCGCAGACCCGCGCCTGCTCGACATGGGATGTCGAGCGGTGTTGCCCAAGAACGACACCTCGGCGCTGGACGCCGCCGGGCTCAGCACCGGCGATTACGCTGCATATGAGCATCGCCGCATGGAACTGGGTCTCGCTGACGGCAGCCGCGACATGAGCGTCGACAAAGCGCTGTTGCTGGAAAACGGTTTTGAAGAACTTGATGGCGTCAGCTTCACCAAGGGCTGCTTCATGGGCCAAGAACTCACCGCCCGCACCCGCTATCGCGGTTTGGTGAAAAAGCGCCTGTTGCCGGTCACCATTGACGGCCCTGCGCCGCAACCGGGCGCCATCCTCGAACTCGATGGCCGCGAGGCCGGTGAAATGAAAACCAGCAGCGGCGACGTCGGTTTGGCGTTGGTGCGTCTGGATGCGTTGAAAGACGACCTCGCCTTGACCTGCGAAGGCGCCACCGTTCGCCCGCACGTACCCGCCTGGGTTCAGTTCCAAGACGCGAAAGACGCCTAGAGACATGCCCGAAGCCCCCCCCGAAGACATCGGCCAACTGCTCAACCTGGTTTCACGCGCCTATTCGTACCGCGTCAACCAATGCGGCCCGGTGGCCAACGGGGTGTTTTGGAAAGACCAAGACGGCCAAATGCTGCGCTACGAACTGCTGTTGCAAGCGGTGGCGGAAGAAGATTTGAACGGTCCCATCACCGTCAACGACTTGGGCTGCGGCTACGGCGCGCTGTTCGACCTGCTGGCCGACCAACCGATGATGCAGGGAGGACATTATTATGGCTACGACATTTCGCCCAAGATGATCGAGGAAGCCCAAGCTCGTCACACCGACCCGCGCGCCACCTTCATCGAAAGCCCCATCGCCACCGAAATGGCGGATTATTCGTTCGTTTCCGGGACCTACAACATGAACTTCGGGGCCCGGCGCGACATTTGGGGCGATTACGTCAAAACCAGCCTGTTACGCCTGTGGGACAAGACCGCCAAGGTGATGGCGTTCAATATGCTGGATGGCGCGTCGCCGGAAAGGTTGCTCGACCTCTATTACGCCAACCGCAACGAATTCGTCGAATTCGCCATGAGCTTGTCGCCGGAAGTCGAAATCGTCGACGACTATCCGCTGACTGAGTTCACCATTTATGTGAAGCGCGTTTAACGCGTCTGATGCGTCTGGGGCGCAATGGCGCGCAATTTGACCGCCAAAGCTTCGCCGCGTAGACCGTCGGCATATATGCCTGCCACCTTCAGCATTTGTTGTTCCATGTCCCCATAACAGCGGCGAAACGCACCGATGCGCACGCTGTCTTCGCCCTCGACCAGTTCTGGATTGGCGAAATCCCAATGCACCAGCACGGGATTGGAATACCAGATCGGCAACTTGGCCGCTTTCATGCTCTCGGCCAACGTGATCACCGCGTCCAGACGCGGCGCGCTGTGGGAAACGAAGACATCCCAGCTTTTGGGGATTTGGCCGGACAGGTCGTACCCGACATGCTTGAGCGTTTCGCGCACGTAGGGATTGATTTGCCCGCTTGGTTTTTGCCCCGCGCTGAAAGCGCGAAAATGCCCCCGCCCGACGCGATTGAGCAGAGCTTCGGCGATGATGCTCCGACATGCATTGTTCGGGCACAAAAACAAAACGTTCAAAGGTTCACCGGCCATCCCGGTTCACGTCCCCTATATGCAAGGTCCGACGCCAGACTTATGCGTTGTTTTCCGCATCGACGTTCAACGCGGCCTGCGCCGCCGCCAAACGGGCGATCGGAACACGGTAAGGGGAACACGACACATAGTCCAGCCCGACGCCATGGCAGAACCGTACAGAAGCCGGATCGCCACCATGCTCGCCGCAAATGCCGACCTTCAAATCGGGGCGCGTGGCGCGGCCGCGTTCGGTGCCGATCTTGATCAACTCGCCGACGCCCGCTTGATCGAGGGTGACGAACGGATCGTAATCCATCACGCCCTTTTCGCGGTAAATCTGCAAGAACGAACCCGCGTCGTCACGCGACAGGCCGTAGGTGGTCTGGGTTAAGTCGTTGGTGCCAAAGCTGAAAAACTCGGCATCTAGAGCAATCTCACCCGCCTGCAAGGCCGCGCGCGGCAGTTCGATCATGGTGCCGACATGATAATCGAGCTTCACGCCCCGCGCCGCCAAAACTTCGTCGGCGACTTCGACCACCAGCGCTTTAAGCCGGGTGAGTTCCGCGCGATCGGCGACCAGCGGGATCATCACTTCGGGGTGCACATCCTTGCCCACCGCCTTCAGATCGGCGGCAGCTTCGAATATGGCGCGGGTCTGCATTTCGTAGATTTCGGGATACGTGATCGCCAAGCGGCAACCGCGATGGCCCAGCATCGGATTGAATTCGTGCAAATCCTTGGCGCGGCGCACCACCGCTTCGGTCGTAACGCCCAAGGCCTTGGCGACCTTTTCGATGTCGGCTTCGCTTTGCGGCAGGAATTCGTGCAGCGGCGGATCGAGCAAGCGAATGGTGACCGGCAGGCCTTCCATGATGCTCAGCAGGTCGGCAAAATCCTGGCGCTGGTACGGCAGCAGCTTGTCCAGCGCGGCGCGGCGCACTTCAACGTCCTTTGCCAAGATCATTTCGCGCATGTGGATGATGCGTTCGGCATCGAAGAACATATGTTCGGTGCGCGCGAGACCGATGCCTTCCGCGCCGAAGCCGCGTGCAACCTTGGCATCCATCGGCGTTTCGGCGTTGGCGCGCACGCCCAGCACACGCACTTCGTCGGCCCAGCCCATCAAGGTGGCGAAATCGCCGCTCAATTCGGGATCAACCGTGGGCACGTGGCCTTTGATCACCTGCCCGGCGGACCCGTCGATCGTCACCAGATCGCCTTCGTGCAGCACCTCACCCAGCGCCGACAAGGTTTTGGCTTTGACATCGACGACGATGTCGCCGACACCCGACACGCACGGCTTACCCATGCCACGCGCGACCACGGCGGCGTGCGAGGTCATGCCGCCCCGGGTGGTGAGGATACCCTTGGCGACGTGCATACCGCCGATGTCTTCGGGCGAAGTTTCAACACGCGCCAAGATGACCGCTTCGCCGCGTTCCGCCCAGGCTTCCGCTTCTTTTGCGGTGAACACCAGTTTGCCGAACGCCGCGCCCGGCGACGCGGGCAGGCCTTGGCCGAGGATGTCGCGCGGTGCGTCCGGATCCAACGTCGGGTGCAGCAATTGATCCAGATGCGCAGGTTCGATGCGGCGGATCGCCTCGGTGTGATCGATCAGGCCTTCTTCGACCATATCGACGGCGATTTTCAACGCCGCCTTGGTGGTGCGCTTACCGCCGCGGGTCTGCAAGATCCACAACTTGCCTTTCTGGATGGTGAATTCCAGATCCTGCATGTCCTTGTAGTGCTGTTCCAGCGTGTGGCGCACGCCGTCCAGTTCCGCATAGAGTTCGGGCATGGTTTCTTCGAGGCTGGGCAGCGCGATCTTCGCCGCCTGCTTTTCCGCCAGCGACAACGGTTGCGGGGTGCGAATGCCCGCGACCACGTCTTCGCCCTGGGCGTTGATCAGGTATTCACCGTAAAACAGGTTTTCGCCGGTGGATGGATTGCGCGTGAAGCACACCCCGGTGGCGCTGTCGTTGCCCATGTTGCCGAACACCATGGTCTGTACGTTGACCGCCGTGCCCCAGCTTTCGGGAATGTCGTGCAGCTTGCGATAGGTTTTCGCGCGCTGATTGGTCCAGCTTTTGAACACCGCCCCGATGGCCGCCCACAATTGTTGACGGGGGTCTTGGGGGAACGGTTCGCCGGTCTGCTTTTCGATCGCTTCGATGTAAGACGGCAGCAAGGCTTTCCAGTCGTCGGCGGTCAGGTCGGTGTCGAGCTTCAAGGCATGGTCGAGCTTGTAGTCTTCCAGCAAGTCTTCGAAGTGATAGTGATCGACGCCCAATACCACGTCGCCGAACATCTGGATGAAGCGGCGGTAACTGTCATAGGCGAAGCGCTCGTCGCCGGTTTCCTGGGCGAGAATTTCCACCGCTTCGTCGTTGAGGCCAAGGTTCAAGACCGTGTCCATCATGCCCGGCATGGACGCACGCGCGCCGGAACGGACCGAAAGCAGCAACACCCGGCCTTCCGCCTTGGTGCCGCCGAACGGCGCGCCCATGGCGGTTTCCAACTTGGCCACGGCGGCGTTGACTTGATCGTTCAGGCCATCGGGATAATCGCCGCCGGTGGCGGTGACGTGGGCGCAAACCTCGGTGGTGATGGTGAAGCCCGGCGGCACGCTCAAGCCAAGCGCGCACATTTCGTGCAGGTTGGCGCCCTTGCCACCCAAAAGGTTGCGCATTTTGGCGCTTCCTTCGGCGTTGCCGCCGCCAAACGAGTAGGTCCACTTTTGAGACATTAACCTAGCCTTCGATTTTTGAGAAATCGGCGATTTCGCCCATAACGCTCTGTATTTGAGATAGGAGCATCAAACGGTTTTTGCGAACATTTTGATCGTCCGCGTTGACCATCACGTCTTCGAAGAACGCATCCAACGGCCCGCGCAGCTTTGCGAGTTCCGCCATAGCGTCTTGGAATTTTTCTTCCCCGACAAACGCACCCGCTTTTGCGCCCGCTTCGCCCAGCGCGGCAAACAAGGTGCGTTCCGCGTCTTCGACGAACACGCTTTCATCCGCCGTGCCCGCGTATGAGCAAGCATCTTTCTTTTCTTCGATGCGCAAAATGTTGGTGGCGCGTTTGTGCGCGGCGAGCAGGTTCGCGCCGTCATCGGTGGACACAAAGGCCGATAGAGCATCGACCCGTGCCAGCAAGCGCACCAAATCGTCTTCACCGCCCAGCGAGAACACCGCGTCGATCAAATCATGACGCACGCCTTCACCTTTCAAGTGAACTTTTAGGCGGTCGGCGAAAAAATTGAGCAGCTCATCTGCTATATAATAACGAGGGTCAGTTTCAACGCCATCACGCAATTCTTTGACTTTTGCAGCACCGAATGCAATGGAATGCTCTTCGCCTTGCAAATTTGGCGGATAAGCCTTTGACGCCAAGTCAAAGGCATCTATCAGCGGCATGCGCAGCTTATTTTCGACAATCAAGCGGATCACGCCCAATGCCGCGCGGCGCAGGGCGAACGGGTCTTTCGATCCGGTGGGTTTTTCGTCGATGGTCCAAAAGCCCACCAGGGTATCGAGCTTGTCGGCCATCGCCACCGACACCGACACCGGCGCGGTGGGGCAGTCGTCGCTGGGACCTTGCGGGGCATAGTGTTCCGCGATGGCATTGGCGACGGCTTCGGATTCACCGTCCAACAGCGCGTAATAGCGCCCCATCACACCTTGGACTTCGGGGAATTCGAACACCATGCCGGTGACCAGATCGGCTTTCGACAGGCGCGCGGCGGAACGAACCTGATCGCGGTTCGCGCCGTCGATGAATTCGCACAGTTCGACGGCCAAGGCCTGCACGCGGTCGACCTTTTCGTCGACCGTGCCGAGCTTGGCGTGGAACACGATGTCCTTGAGCAACGGCGCGCGCGAGGCCAGGGTGCTTTTGCGGTCCTGATCCCAAAAGAACTGCGCATCCGAGAGACGCGCGCGCAGCACCCGTTCGTTGCCCGCGACGATCGCCGCGCCGCCATCCGGCGCCACCTGGTTGGACACCAAGATGAACTTGGGTGCGAGCTTGCCGTCGTGATCGAGCAGCGTGAAATACTTTTGGTTCACCCGCATGGTGGTGGTCAGCACTTCCGGCGGCAGTTCCATAAACCGCGCGTCGATGTCGCCCATCAGCACCACCGGCCATTCGACCAAGCCGGTGACTTCCTGCAGCAAGCCTTCGTCGGGTTTCAGTGTCAGCCCGGCGTCTTCGGCCAGCTTTTCGGCTTGGCTGACGATTTCGGCGCGGCGCTCGGACGGGCACAGCATCACGTGCGCCTCGGCCAGCTTGGCGCGGTAGTCAGCGAAGTCCGTGACCGCGATCGGTCCGGGGTTCAAGAAGCGATGGCCGTAGGTGTGCTGGTTGGCCTCGACCGTTTCGTAAACGACCGGCACCACCGCGCCGCCGAATAGGGCGAGGACATTGTGCAACGGGCGCACCCAGCGTTTTTCGCCCGCACCCCAGCGCATCGATTTCGGCCACGGCAACGCGTTCATCGCCGCATCCAAGATGCCCGGGAGCACGTCGATGGTCGGCTCACCCTTCTTTTCGATCACCGCGAAGTAAAACATCTTGCCCTTCACTTCGCGCTGTTCGCAGTCGTCCAGGCTCAGCCCGCCGAGCGAGCCGAGGAAGCCCTTCAAGGCCTGTTCCGGCGCGCCCACCTGCGGGCCCTTGCGTTCGTCTTTGACGTCGGGCTGCTTTTCCGGCAAGCCGTCGATCACCAGACACAACCGCCGCGGGGTGACGAAGGCTTCGGACTTCGACCAATCGAGGCCGGCCTTTTTCAGGCCGTCTTCGACCAAATTTTTCAGATCCGCCGCCGCGCGCGCTTGCATGCGGGCGGGGATTTCTTCCGAGAACAGTTCGAGGAGCAGCTCAGCCATCAGTTCGTCTCCCCTTCGCCCGCGAGCCACGCTTCGCAGCAACCTTTCGACAAGTTGCGCACGCGCCCGATATAGGCCTGGCGTTCGGTCACGGAAATCACCCCGCGCGCGTCCAGCAGGTTGAACACGTGGCTGGCGCGGATGCATTGCTCGTAAGCCGGCAGCGCCAGGGGCTTGTCCAGGTTCAACAAGGTCTGACAGTTGTCTTCGGCGTCCTTGAACTGCTGAAACAGCTTGTCGGTGTCGGCATGTTCGAAGTTGAACGCGGATTGTTCCTGTTCGTTGCGCAAGAACACGTCGCCGTAGCGCACGCCTTCGCCGTTCCAATCCAGGTCGTAGACGTTTTCGACGCCCTGAATGTACATGGCCAGACGCTCAAGCCCGTAGGTCAATTCGACCGCAACCGGGTTGCATTCGATGCCGCCGACTTGCTGGAAATAGGTGAACTGGCTGACTTCCATGCCGTCGCACCACACTTCCCAGCCGAGCCCCCACGCGCCCAGCGTCGGGCTTTCCCAGTCGTCTTCGACGAAACGGATGTCGTGCTGGGCGGCGTCGATGCCCAACGCCTTGAGGCTATCGAGGTAAAGTTCCTGGCTGTTGGGCGGCGACGGTTTCATGATCGCCTGGAATTGATAATAGTGCTGCAAACGGTTGGGGTTTTCGCCATAGCGCCCGTCGGTGGGGCGGCGCGACGGCTGCACGTAGGCGGCTTTCCACGGTTTCGGGCCCAAAGCGCGCAACGTGGTCGCGGGGTGAAACGTGCCCGCGCCGACCTCTTGGTCGTGGGGTTGCAACAGCACGCAGCCGTGCGAAGCCCAGAAACTTTGCAGTTTGAGAATCAGATTTTGAAAGCACGTCTCGCGATTGGGTGCAGGCACACCGGACATTGGACAAAAACCTTAGAAAACAGCCCCGCAAATATAAAAGCGGAGCCGACATGTTGCAGTGCAGCGAAGATAGCCTTGCGCCGGTAAGCGGTCAAGGCGTCAACGCCGGGTTTTCCTTGTCGGTCAGCCCATGAACGGACAATCGTCGCGGCCGCACGATTTCGCCCCACGGGTGACGTATGCGCCGCAGACTTTGCATTCGATCATGTCCTCGACGCCGTCTGGGGCGGGCGCGGCACTGGGTTTGGATGCCCCAGAGGCTTGCGCTCCACCGCTTTGCCGCTTCACGCGCGAGCGGTCCGCGCGCTGGTCCTGCACGCGGGTGAAGTATTTGAATGCGTTCCACACCAGATAAACGATAACGACGGTGAAGACGATTTTGGTCAGACTGAAACCGAACATGGCACACTTGTAAGGGCGGGCTGGGCCAGGGTCAAACCCTTACTTTCCTTCCCCCCGCAAATGCAGCGCGCCGCCCCTGAGCGCGGCGTCGGCGGCGTCGGTGTAGCTGCCGTCGTCGTTGTGCAGGGTCAGGCCGTTCATCAGTTTCATCGGCGACTTGATGCCCTTGCGCGCGCGCACGATGACGCGGTGGGAATCCTCGTCATCCTTGGGCCACAGGGGAAACACCGTGATCTCCCCGGCGCGCCCTTCCAGGCCGATCAGCAACTCCGCCAAGCGGTCGGCGCGCTGGATAAAGGTGATCGAGCCCTTGCGGCGGCAGAACTTCAACGCCGCGTCGACCCAATCTTCCAGGTCGGCGTCGCCTTCGACGTGGGCGATTTTCTTGGATTCGTTGGGCGGATGGTTACCGCGATCGCCGCTCATATAGGGCGGGTTGGCGAACACGTGGGCGTAGCTTTCAAGCTCCAGTTCGCTCGGCGGGTTGAGGATGTCGCCTTGCAGCACCCGCATGCGGTCCGCGGTCCCGTTGGCTTCGACATTGCGCCGCGCCAATTCGGCCAGATGAGGCTGCAGCTCGAGGCCGTCGATATGCACGTCCGGACAGCGCGCGCCCAGACACAGCATCGCCGCGCCGACGCCGCAGCCAAGATCGAGCGCCCGCTCGCCCGCTTCGGCGCGCACCGCCGCCGCCAGCAGCACCGGGTCGACGGCGGCGCGGTAGCCGTCGCGCGGCTGCAAAAGCGTCACCTGGCCGTCGAGAATCCGGTCTTCGGTGGTTTCGACCTGGGACAATTCGTTCATACCTATTCACCTGTCGCTATGCGGTCGGCCTCGGCCAAAATCGCCTGGGCTTCGCGTTTGTCTTCGTCCGCCACCATAATCCGCCGCGGGATCGCTTGGATAGAGCCATCCAGGATGCTCATGTGCTCATCGAGCACCAGCACCTCGATGCCCGCGTCCGCCATTTGGGCGCGCAGCCACGAAATCAGCACCGGATCGTTGGTGCGCACAAGCTCGAACATACGGTGAAATCCCCCTCAAATGCCCCAAAAATCCCGCCAAATACCCTCAGGATGCTTGACCAAGACCCGCTTGGGCAGTCATATATGCGCCAACAATACTGTAATATGACGGTCGGAACACGCAAATCGGCAGATCTTCGCGCGGCCAGCATACAGCAGAATAAACCTACAACAGCACACAGGCCACCTTGGGAGAAGCATTTTGGGCGTTGTCGTAAACCTGGATGAAGAGCGCCAAAAGAGCTCGCCTTTGGACCGTCTGGCCCTGTTGGTCGACGCCGACCTGAAAGCCGCCAACGCCGCCATCGTGGAACGCATGCACAGCCCCGTGTCGCTGATCCCGCAACTGGCCGGGCACATCATCGCGGCGGGCGGCAAGCGCTTGCGCCCGATGCTGACGCTGGCCTCGGCGCGCATGTGCGGCTACACCGGCGACCGCCACATCTTGCTGTCGGCGTGCATCGAATTCATTCACACCGCGACGCTGCTGCACGACGACGTGGTCGACGAAAGCGACCTGCGCCGCGGCGAAGCGTCCGCCAACGCGCTGTGGGGCAACAAGCCCAGCGTCTTGGTCGGCGATTTCCTGTTCACCCGTTCGTTCGCGTTGATGGTCGAAGACGGCGATTTGGAAGTCCTGCGCATCTTGTCCCAGGGCTCGTCGATTCTCGCCGAGGGCGAGGTCCTGCAATTGGTCACCGCCAACGACACCGAAACCAGCGAAAGCGCGTATATGGAGGTGATCGAGGCCAAGACCGCCGAACTGTTTGCCGCCGCCGCCGAACTCGGCCCTGTGATCGCCGGACGGCCGAAAAAGGAACAAGACGCGTTCCGCGCTTACGGCATGAACCTCGGCATCGCGTTCCAGCTGATCGACGACGTTCTGGATTTCTCCGCCAAGCAAGAAAAGCTCGGCAAGGCGGTCGGCGACGATTTCCGCGAAGGCAAGATCACCCTGCCCATCGTGCTGGCGTTCGCGCGCGGCAACGAAGACGAACGCGCGTTCTGGCGGCGCACCATGGAAGAGCTCGACCAGCGCGACGGCGACATCGAACACGCCATGGAACTGATGCAAAAGCACAACGCCCTCACCGACACCATCGAACGCGCGCGCCACTACGGCGCCATCGCGCGCGACGCGCTGGGCCTGTTCCCCGAAAGCGACATCAAAACCGCGCTTTTGGACGTCATCGATTTCTGCATCGAACGCGCTTACTAAATTCCCGTCCCGGCCCGCGTGATGGCGCTTGCGTTGGGATGATCGGGGCGTTATATAAGCGCCTCCAAATGAGCACCAAAACCATCGGAGTGTAGCTCAGCCTGGTAGAGCACTGTCTTCGGGAGGCAGGGGCCGGAGGTTCGAATCCTCTCACTCCGACCAAATGAAACAACGGGTTGGCCTTGATAGGCTGGCCCGTTGTTTTTTTGCCTTTATGGCGTGCCGATCTTGCTGAGCAGGGCGCGCAATTGTGTGCGTTCCTTGTCGCTGAGCGCCGCGAGCAGGCGTTCTTCCATCGCCACGTGCGACACCACCACCCCGTCGATCAACGCGAAGCCCGTGTCGGTGAGCACGATCTTGAGGCCGCGGCGGTCGTTGGGGTCGGTTTGGCGTTCGATCAGGGCGCGCTTTTCCAAGCGGTCGAGGCAACTGGTCATGGCGGAGGTGGACAGCATCATTTCCTTGGCCAGAACGGAGGGCGACAGCGCGCTGCCCCGGCCCTGGCGGCGCAGCGTCATCAGCACGTCGAAGCCCGCGTAATCGATGCCCGTGTCCGCGATGTTGGCGAGCACGCCCTGGCGGATGCGTTCGCTGGCGCGTTTCACCTCGCCGCACACCGCCATCACCTCCGCTTCGATGTCCGGACGTTCGCGCCGCCACTGCGCCACGATGTGATCGAGCGGCGCGCCTTGCCCTGCCGCATCGCGCGATTTGCGTTTTCCAACTTGACTCATGATCGGCCTCGGATTATTAGTTCGATATCGAATTACTTCATGTCTAGTTATTCGATATAATTCTATCAGCCTTAAGACAGACCCGCAACCGTTCGGAGCCGCACCATGCCAAACCGCACCCCCGCCCACCCCATCGACGACATTTTTGTAGAGCGCTGGTCACCGCGTGCGTTCGACGGCCAGCCGATGCCCCACGCCGATCTGCTGAGCGTGCTGGAAGCCGCGCGCTGGGCCCCGTCGGCGTACAATTACCAGCCCTGGCGGTTCGTCTATGCGCACCGCGACGATCCCCAGTGGCGGGCATTCGTCGATTTGCTGGTGCCGTTCAACGCCGGGTGGGCGCAACACGCCTCGGCTCTGGTTTTCGTGCTGTCGGACACCGTGATGGTCGACGAGACCAGCGGCGGGACCAGCGATGGGGCCACGCCGTCGCGCAGCCACAGCTTCGACGCCGGGGCGGCGTGGGCGCAGCTGGCCTTGCAGGCCACGCGGCTGGGTTACCAAGCCCGCGCCATGGCCGGGGTCGATTTCGACCGGGCGCAAGAGCGCCTGGGCGCGCCGCAGCGTTACCGCATCGAGGTCGCGATCGCATTGGGCCGTTCGACGTCCCCCGATCATCTGGACGATGCGCTGCACAAGCGCGACGACGAGCACCAGCGCCGCCCGGTCGAAGAACTCGCCTTCGCCGGATCGTTCCCCGCTTAAAGGACCCCCGCCATGACAAACGCCCGTTGGAACGCCATCCTCACCACCGTGCTGGCGCCGTGCCTGTGGGGCACCACGTACGTCGTGTTCACCCAGACCCTGCCGGTCGAACACCCGCTGTTGGTGGCGGCGCTGCGCGCCCTTCCGGCCGGGATCTTGCTGATGATCATCGGGCCAGGCTTGCCGCCGCGCGACAAGCTGGTTCCGCTCATCGCCTTGGGATTGGCCAACATCGGCGTGTTCTTCGCCCTGTTGTTCGTCAGCGCCACGCGTCTGCCGGGCGGTGCGGCAGCGACGTTGATGTCGGCCCAGCCGCTGTTGGTCGGTTTGCTGGCGTGGCCTTTGCTGTTGCGCAGACCGCATCCGGGGCAACTGGGCGCGGCCGCTATGGGCATGGTCGGGGTTGGGTTGTTGATCTTTGACCCCACCAGCCAAACCATGGATGGCATTGGCGTCGTCGCGGCGTTGGGCGCGGCCGGATCGATGGCGATGGGCACGGTGTTGATCGAACGGTGGGGACGGGTCGGCACGCCGCTGGCGCTGACCGCCTGGCAACTGGCGCTGGGCGGCATGGTGTTGTTGCCCATCGCCCTCGCCGCCGAAGGCGTGCCGCCCTTGCCCAGCGGGCTCAACGCCATCGGATTGGCCTACCTGATTTTGCCGGGGACGGCGCTGGCGTATTGGCTGTGGTTGCGCGGCATCGCCAAGATCGGCGCGGACGTGACGTTCCTCAGCCTGCTCAGCCCGTTGGTCGCGACCTTGCTGGGGGCGTTGATGTTGGACGAATGGTTCAGCTCGATCCAGTGGCTCGGTGCGATCGTGATCCTGACCTCCGCCGCCTTGGGCATGGCGCTGTCGCACCGGAACCGACGCCCCGCTACCAATCGCTAAGGCGTTACGCGCAACCATTGACGCCACACACTTGAATCATTCAAACTGAGCACTCACCACAGAGGTTGAGGCTTATGCAAACCAACACGAAGTCGGCACCCGGCGCCCCGGCGCCGTTCAAACCGACCGTCCAAGCCCCCGTCACCCAGCCGCGCACCGAAACCCGGCTGGAAATTTCCGCGCTGGATCAGGCGTTGGCCTACTATCGCAACGGCGACAGCCAAAAGGCCTCGGCCAGTTGCTGGCGGGTGATCGGGCCGAGCCTCAGCCAGGGCGCGAAACCGAAGAAAAAGCCCGGCAAGGACGAACAGGCTTACGTCTACTTCATCCTCGCCCAAGCCTTTTTCGCCGAACGCGATTACGAATCCGCCAAAAGCGCGGTGTCGCGTTCGCTGGCGCTGAACAAAAACAATCCCGGCGCGCAGGTGCTGCTGGCGCGCGCGTTGGAACGCCTCGACGCGCTCGACGATGCGTTGACGGCGGCGCGCAAAGCCGTCGCCCTCGCCCCCCGCTTGTTGGACGGTTACGAGGCCCTGGCCGACACGCTGTTGGAAGCGGGTTATCCCGACGATGCGTTGCGCGTGTGCGATGACGCCGTCGCCGCGCTGCCCATGCACCCGCTCGCCCATGCCTTCAAGGGCCGCATCTTGCGCCATGTCTGCGACGACGTCGCGGCGCTGGCGTGCCATGCCCGTGCGTTGGAATTGGGCCCGCCCGACCCGGCGGCCATTCTCGCCGCGATGGGCCACATTCACCACGACCGTGGCGACGTGGACGAGGCCTTGGCCTGTTACACCCGCGCCTTGGCCAGCCGCCCGCACATGCTCGATGCGTGGCACGGGCGCATCAACACCCTGGTCACCGCAGGGCGGCGCGACGAGGCGATCGCCCAATACAAGCACGCGACGCAGACCGTGCCCGGTTACCAAAGTAAGTATTTCGATTTTCTCCACCCGCTGTTTGCCGAACCCTTGGCCCCGCGCGAGACCTTGGCGGAAAACGAGCCCGCGCCCAAGCAAGTCGCGCTGGTCAACGTCATCGCGACGTTCCCGTCGTTGCCGCTGGGTCCGGCGCTGATCAAGGCCAACGTCGAGAAGAAAAGCGATTTCAAGGTCAAGTGTTTCGACCTCAACCCGATGTGGTTTTCCGCCATCGTGGACTCGCAACGCAACAAAACCGCCGCGTTCCATTACGACGACAGCGACCAATGCGTCGCTGCGGCCGACCTGTTCACCCACGGCGGCGACGGTTTTTTCGACGACAGCGTGCACAATCCGCTGGCGGAAACCTTCTCGCGCTATCAAAGCCTGATCAGCGACGCCTACAACGCGCAGTGCCAGTACATCTATGAAACCAACGGCCCGGCGCCGTGGTACGTGGATCAGTTCGCCCGCCACATCCTGGCGAGCAATCCCGCCGTGGTCGCCCTGTCGGTGATGTTCACCCAACAGTTCTGGTTTTCGGCGCTGCTGGCGCGGCGCATCAAAGAGATCAATCCGCGCGTGCTGACGGTGTTCGGCGGCGGCTTTTTCAACGAGGTCAACCTGCAAGGGTTCATCACCCGCGCCTACGTCGATCACGTGATCGTGCACGAGGGCGAACTGGCATTCTTGGAATTTCTCCGCGCCATCGACGCTGGCGATGGCACCGCCAAGGGTTTGGAAATGATCACCGGATTGGCGCGCTTCGATACTGAGAGCGGTCGCACGCTCATCGGCCAGAGCTTGGAAAAGCTCAACCACGAAGACCTGCCGTTCGCCGATTTTTCCGACTTCGATCTCGACGGCTACCTGACACCGTCGCCGGTGGTGCCGCTGATCAGTTCGCGCGGCTGCTATTGGCGGCGCTGCACGTTCTGCGACCACTTCGCCAGTTACGCCGGCAGCTACAAAACCCAATCCATTTCGCGTTGCGTGGCGGAGATCGAGCATCACAACAAAACCATCGGCGCGCGTCATTTCACCTTCGTCGACGAAATGATCTCGGCCAAGCGGTTCCAGAAGATCGGCGACGAGATCTTGGAACGCGGCTTGGACATCCGCTACTTCGCGCTGGCCAAACCGACCGCCGACTTCACCCAGGACATCCTCGATCACATGTACAAGACCGGATGCCGCAGCATCTATTGGGGCATGGAATCGGGATCGGAACGCCTGTTGGCGATGATGGACAAAGGCAACACCGTCGAAAGTTCATCCAACACCTTGAACCGCGCGCATAAGGCAGGCATCCATAATCACCTGTTCATCATCGTCGGTTTTCCGTCCGAAACCCGCGAAGAACTGGAACAGACCGTGGCGTTCTTGGATGAGCACGCCGACGTGATCGACAAAATTCTCGCCAGCGGCTACGTGCTGAAGAAAGGCACGCCGATCCACGATCAGTTGGACCGCTTCGGCATCAAAAAGATCTATACAGAACGTTCGTTGTGCAACAGCAAGATCCTGCGTTACGACAGCGCCAAGGGCCTCGACAGCACGCTGATCCACCCGATGGCGGATTACCTGCAAGCCAAAGTGTTCGACTTGATCAGCCCTCGCGGTCCGTATTTCGGCACCCCGCGCAACCACATCATCATCGTGTACGGCAACGACGATCTGGCGGTGTTGGAAAACAACAAAAACCGTCCGAGTCTGGAAGAAATTTCTCGCGAACTCGACGCCATCACGCCGACGTCGAAGTTCCTGCCAACCCAGAACATGACGCCGATCTGGAACAGCTAAGGGGCGCTATTCGGTATTGCGCGCCAAGCCGCGCAACCGGCGCACCACAGTCTTAAGCAGGAAGTGCAAGACTTGGTCGTTTTCGGCCAACTTGCTCATGCGGTCCGACAGGCTTTTTTCCGAAATGCACATCAGCTTGGTCGCGGTCATCGCCGTCACCGTCGCCATGCGCGGTTGGTGGTCGATCAACGCCATCTCGCCGACGATTTCACCGCGGCTCAGCGTCGCAAGATGGCGGGGTTCGTCGCCCAAGATACGCGACACCTCGACCACGCCGTCGAGAATCAAATACGCGGCCTTGCCCTCCTCGCCCTCTTCGAACAGAACTTGACCGGGTTGCAGGTCCAGTTCTCCCTCGGTCTGTGCGGGTGCCGCCGCGGGCGTGGGTTCCGCCTTTTCCTCAACGACGGGGGGCGATGGTTCGGCCTGCGCCTGCGCCATTTTGCCCAGCGAGGCAGACAACGACGATTTGATGTCTTCTCCCAAAATGCTCATGCCGAGACGTTCACGCAACGCGTCGATGCCGCGCAGACGCTCGTCTTCTTGGACGTCCTCGGGAAATAGATCGTAAATGGAGCGCAGCGCATCGAGCAGGTGCAACAACTGCTGGCGGATCGCGCCTTCGTGCTTTTGACCCAAATCCGAGGAGGTCAAATCCAACAGAACCCCTAAGCGCACCGCTTGGCTGGGCATCAGATACAGGGCCTGCCGAATGGCGGTATCGATGGGCAAGTCGTTGCCGTCTTCGCCCAACAAGGTCTTCGCGCGTAAGATCATCGCCTCGGCCATTTGCGGCCCACCACTGAGCCCCGTCGGCTCGACCAGGCCGCGTAATAATCCGACGAAATCGGTGCGGTCCTTTTCCCGTCCATCTTTGGACAGCGCCTGGGTGCTGCCCAGACCCTTGGAGATACGGCGCAACAAAATTTGCCGTGTCGCGTTCAAAGGATGCCGGTTGAACAGTTCGTTGAGACGCACGACGTCCGGCGACATATAGCCGGGCGTACGGGTCAAGCGACCGCTGATCAGAGCCAGGTAGGTCTTCCACGCCTCGATCGCGGTCGAGAAACCACCAAACAGCTCTTCGATAGCAGCCGCACCATCGAGAATTTCCGCCAGCAGTTCATCGGCAAAGCCCAGGGGGCGTTCGGCCTCTGATTTTTCAGCCAAGGTGATGGCGCGTTTGAATTTCTCGCGCCAGCCACTGCTTTCGAGATGATTGGCCAGCATGCCGTATATGGTGCGTTGAACCTGTTTGGTATCGACCTCGCCTTCAATGAGGGCTACGGCCCGGTCCAAATCGTGGTTTTCGAGGTATTCCGCATAGCCCGTCAAGTCGTCGCCTTTGCGTGCCCGCGCCAACACCTTGTCGAACACGGTTTGCAACTTGTCGAGGCGTTCCATCTTGGTTTGGCCGGTCAGCTTCGCCTGCAGCTGGGCGCCGTGCTGAATGGCGGAGGGGAAAAATTTGTCCATGCGGTCCAACGCCCGCAAATGGCCGGCGTGAAACAAAAGCTCCAACATGGTGATGTTGTTGCGATCGAGATAGGCGCGCAGAATTCGCCCCATGGTCAGACGTGCGGGCAAGGCGTAATAATCGTTAAGAGTGGTGCAAAACTGGGCTTCGGGTTCGGGATAAATCCGCAAGGGCTTTTCCCGGCCGGTGTTGTTTTTTTCAAAGACCACCCGTTCGGTGGACCATCCCTCACGCAGTTCGGTCACCCGAACGCCGTCGCACTTCCCGCCCGTCAACAGCTTTTCAGCATAATCCATGGCATCGCCGCGACTGGACGAAGACATATCGATGACCCAGCGCTTACCGTTCGTGGTGAGCACTTCGTACGTACTTTTCGACCAGCCTTTCTGGGCCATGGCCTTCCCCCTCCAAGAGCACTATGCACGCATTACCGCGAATCTTTTGGTGCCCCATCCTAACATTATCTAAAAAGTGTGGTGTGAATTGCCCTCAATGATGGAATGTTTCTATGCTAGCCACAAAGCAGCCAGAATGGCACGTAAATTGTATTGTGAAGTAGTATCCAAACGATATTTGCAATTTGCAAAAATAACTGTGCGGGGGCCAATGGCTGAAATTCTTTTGATCGATGACGACATCAATATTCACGAGATCGTCACCTTGTTTTTAAACAACGCCGGACACACCGTGACCTGTGCCGACAGCGGCGCGGTCGGACTGGATTATGCCGCTCACAACCAAATTGATTTGATCATCCTCGATCTCGCCATGCCGGTCATGGATGGGCTCCAAACGTATGAGAAACTTCGCAGTCACCCCAATTCCAGAGACGTACCGATCATGATTTTGTCGGTGCATCAGAAATTCGAACTGGATACGGAAATATTGCAACGAAGCGACGTCTGCTTCGTCAGTAAGCCGGTCGATATGGACCATTTGATTTCCGCAGTCGAACAGGCGTTAACGCGCACAGCGTAACACACCGTGCGTGTTAGATTGGGACTCGTCTCACCACTTCGCAGCGAGCATCAACACGAACAAAGTCGACATGCCGCCGAAGGCGAAGATCAACACACCGCCGAGGATCACAAACATCAGCGCACTGTCTTTGCACTTGGGTGCACCCCAAGACTCAACGATGCTGCCGGTGTGTGATTCGTTGCCCGTAAGATCAACCTGAGACGCTGCCAAGTCTTTACGCACATCGTCGAGACGACCACGGATGAGAGCCACCGTTTCGCTTTGCGCACCGTGCTGAGCAATCAACGCATCCAATGCTTCTTGCAACTGCTGTTCGCGCGTCACAAGCGCGCGATCAAGTGGAGCCATGACCATTTCCTTATTCCTTGTTGAAGCTGGGAACGGTGCCAGCTTTCTAAATCAGGCGACAAAATACATCTTATTATTTTACGCAAAAATACAGTAAAACAATGCACAAATCAAATCCGTTAAATTAGAACGACTCTACGCTTTCCCACCTTAGGGCACGCTGCTATCCTCGCCGCGCGTGAAGAGAAAAAACGGCTAACAGCACCGTCTTTTGGCTTGGGGTAAAAGCAAAACATGCGCAACACCATCATCGGCATTGTTATTGGCGTGGTCGTCGGGGTCATGGTCGGCGCGACCGTTGTCGCCCCACGTTTGGAGGCTGCGCGCCATCAAGGCGCGGACGTGACGGCACCAGGAGCGGAAACGCTCGGCTTAAAGACCGACACCCCACCGCAAGCAACGCCAATGGCCACGACCGCCCCTCTGACAGCGCCGCGCAAGCGGCTGCGCATCATCAGCATGTATCCGGCCAAAACCCCCGTTCTCGGCGAATTGCCGTTGCGTTTGCAAAAGGCCTTACCCATCGCCAGCGGCGGACGCCTTGGGATCACCGTGTTCGACCCCGGCACATTGGTCGAATCGGACGATACCTTGAACGCCGTAAAGTCCGGCACCGTGGAGGCCCTGTTCGCCACCCCCGGACGATGGGCCCCCGACGCCGCGGTGATGCAACTGTTCACTGCCGTTCCTTTCGGTCCAGGCGCTGCGGAGCACTTGGCCTGGTATTACCATGGCGGCGGCCGCGAATTGCTTGACGAAGCCATGAAAAAAAGAGGCCTTCATGCGACGTTGTGCGGCGCAGTGCCCCCTGCGGCGTCCGGCTGGTATCGCGCCCCGGTGCGCGGTGTCGAGGGCTTCAAGGGTCTCAACATCCGCGCGGAGGGCCTGGGCGGCGATGTGCTGGCCAAATTAGGAGCAAACATCCAGCGTCTGAACGTCGGCGATATTTTATCCCAATTCGAACAAGGGCAATTGGATGGTGCCGAATATTCCCTGCCCAGCGTGGACGCCCCGTTGGGCTTCCAGAAATTTGCGCGAAATTATTACTTTCCCGGCTGGCGTCAGCCCGTGACCCTGTTCACCTTGGTGATCAACGCCCAGGTGTGGAACGATTTGACCGGCCAGGAACGCACCGCCATCAACACAGTGTGTGGCGACAACGTCCGCCACGCCTTGGTATTGGCGGATGCCCAGCAATTCGAAGCCTTAAAAGATCTGAGCCTGGCAGGTGTCCAAGTCCGCCGTTGGCCGGACGCCGTACTACACGCGCTGGAAGCCGCGTGGAAAGACGTAGCGCGTGAACAATCGCAAAACGATCAGGAATTCGCAAAAGTATGGGGGTCCATGCAAAAATTCCACCGCGATTACGCTATATGGCGTGAAATCAGCAACTTTCAGTGACAATCTAGTCAATCCCCTTTTATTTGATTATAATGCCGACCTTACCGTGCGATGCGCAAGTTTGCGGGAGGTTGCCAAAGAGGGGGCGCATACGCTACAAAATCGCGCACCTGAACAGGGCACGCTTCACATAATTAAGCTCAATTGGAGACGTAAAACATGAACACCACGAAGATTCTGGCGCTTGGCGTCGCTGCCGCCATCGCCGTTTCCAGCGGTTCTGCTATGGCTAAAGGCAAGGGCGAAAAGCTCTTCAACAAAAAATGCGGCACCTGCCACACCATGGAAGCCGGCAAGCACAAAGTCGGCCCGTCCTTGGCTGGCGTAATGGGTCGCAAGGCTGGCTCCACCGACTTCGGCAAGTACAAAGCTCTGGCTGGCGCTGACTTCACATGGGATGAAGACAACATCAGCAAGTGGATCGAAGATCCGAAGAAATTCATCGGCAAGCCGACCGCGATGACCGTTAAAGTGAAAAAAGAAAAAGAACGCGAAGAAATCATCGAGTATCTCAAAGGCGAATAATTCCGCCACTTGCGTTCTAAATGACGTGACAAAGCCCCGCTCGATCGAGCGGGGCTTTTTTTGAATGATCCTAATTGCACAGCTGATTTTTGGATTTTACCCCTTGCCTTCATAAAAATCGAAGCTAACTTATGCGCATTGATTGGATTTAGTCCGCATATCAACCGCTCTCGTACTTGTGATCATCTGGAGAATTCCCCCATGAAATCCATCCACGTCGCTGTCGCCCTCGCTTGCTTCGCCATGATCCCCGCCGCATCCATGGCGGATGAAGGTGAAGACTTGTTCAAGAAGAACTGCAAGAAGTGCCATTCCATGGAACCCGGCAAGCATGCCATCGGTCCGTCCTTGGCTGGCATCGTCGGCAAACAGGCCGGCCAGCAGGACTTTAAAAAATACAAAGCGCTGAAGGATTCGGACATCATGTGGGACGAAGCCAACCTGAGCGCCTGGATCGAAGATCCGAAGAAATTCATCGGCAAAGCCACCACCATGGTCGTAAAGGTCAAAAAAGAAGAAGACCGCGCCGCCATCATCGAATATCTCAAGTCCAACTAAACCGAGATATTCTCACAAGGTTGCCCCTACCGGGTCGAGCAAGGGCCGATGCCACCGCATCGGCCCTTTTGCCATGCCCCGCAATTTGACCATATCCAAGGGCTTTACCCGGGACAGGCCGCCCGCGTATGATCAGGGCGCATATTTATCCCCCATCGCCAACACTCAATCTGCAAGAGGCCTGAGCGCATATGGACATTAAGGAATACATCCGGGGCATTCCCGATTTCCCCAAACCGGGAATTTTGTTTTACGACATTTCAACGTTGCTTTCGCACGCCGACGCCTGGCAAGTCGCCATGGGCCGCATGGCGCGTATGATCGGCGCATACCAGCCCGATGTATTGGTGGGCATCGAATCGCGTGGATTTCTCGTCGCCGCGCCCCTGGCTCTGAAACTGGGATGCGGTTTCGTGATGGCGCGCAAACCCGGTAAACTGCCCGGCGGTTTGGTCTCACACAGCTACGACCTCGAATACGGCAGTGACACCATTCAAATTCAAGACGACGCCATCCATCCCGGACAGCGCGTGGTCATCCTCGATGATTTGCTCGCCACCGGCGGAACGTTGAACGCGGCCATCGAACTGTGCAAGAAAGTCGGCGGCGATGTGGTTGGTACGGCCGCGATCATCGAATTGACGTTCTTGGGTGGCCGCGAAAAGCTTGGTGCACCGTTCGAAGCGCTGATTTCTTACGACGAATAAGTACCCAGGAACATTCCGGGAGTTTTCGCGCCGTGCCCGATCTCGATATCCTTGACCAACTCGCACACGATGTCGGAGCGGACACGGCGCTGAAGCTTTTGGAAATCTTCAAAAACGACGCAGAAACGCGCATCGCGAAAATCGAAGATTATCTGATAAATGGCGGCGATATAGCGGAATTGCGCATCCAGGCGCATTCGCTCAAGGGCTTATGCCTGACCTACGGCGCGGTGGACGGCGGTGAGGCTGCAAGGGCCTTGCAAGATGCTTGTGACGGCGCAAACGAAACCGAAATTCGCGCTCAGGCACTGGCTGCACGAGACATCCTCAAACAAGACATCGCGGCAACGCTCTCGGCCGCGCAGACGCGGAACGCATAAGTCCGTCTACGCGTCCATCATTTCTTCCCAGTTTTGACGCTTGCGGTAAATGGTCGAGGCGCTGATGCCCAGATGCGACGCAGCCTGCGGAACGTTGCCATCGCATAAATCGATGGCATGCTCGATGATGGTCCGCTCCATCTCGTCCAACGGCCGCAGATCCTCTTTGCGTGCGGGCATCAAACCATTGCCCCTGGACGCGTGTTCGGTCACGGGGCCAAAGCTTGTCGGAAAACTTGCCGGACGGGCCGGTGACGTTTCCGGAAGCGGATTAACGTTATCGAGCAATTGATCCAAGGGTGCGGGCAACATGGTGCTGTCGACCAGTTCACCATCGTTCAGCACCACGATGTTGCGCACGACGTTTTGCAGTTGGCGGACGTTGCCTGGCCAGGAATAGGCCTTGAACACGGCCCGCACCTTTGCATCGAAGCCCTTGAACGGCTTGCCCTCTTCCGCCGCGTAATCGGCGAGCAATTTTTCCGCGATCGCCAGCACGTCGTCTTCGCGTTCCTTGAGGGCCGGCATGTGAATGGGAATTACATGCAGCCGGTAGAACAAATCTTCGCGAAAGCGCCCTTCCGCGACTTCGACCATGGGGTCCTTGTTGGTGGCGCACACGAAGCGGATATCGACGTCTTCGAGCTTGCTGCCGCCGACCTTTTGAAAAGTCCCGGTTTGGATGAAGCGCAACAGCTTGGTTTGGAGGTTGAGGTCCATTTCGCAGATCTCATCCAAAAACAACGTGCCGCCCGCGGCCCGCGTCGCCGCGCCGTCACGGTCGGTCACAGCCCCGGTGAACGCACCTTTGACGTGGCCGAAAATTTCACTTTCCATCAAATCCTTGGGAATGGCGCCGCAATTGAGCGCAACGATCGGTTTGCTGGCACGCGGACTTTGGCGATGAATGGCCTCGGCGCAGACCTCTTTACCGGTGCCGCTTTCGCCGGTGATGAACACGGTCGCCTTGGATCCCGCGGCGCTGTCGATGATGCGATAGACCCGCTGCATCGCCAGCGACGAACCGATGAAGCCTTGATATTCGCGCCGGTCGATATCGTTACGGTAGGTTGCAACGATCTGACTGAGTTGCTGGCGTTCCAGGACGTTTTTCAGCGTTACCTTCAAACGAGCGGCATTGAAGGGCTTGACCATGAAGTCGAGTGCGCCAAGACGCATGGCGTCGATCGCCGTGTTGAGAGAGGCGTTGGCCGTAATCACCACCACCGCAGAAGGAATTTGCTCTGTGGAGATATGCTCCAAAATGCTCAAGCCATCCATGTCAGGCAGCATCAGATCCAAGAGCACCACATCGGGCGGCGTTTCCGCCAAAATGGCCAAGGCTTCCTTGCCGGTTTCCACATGGGTAACGTCGTACGGCTCACCCTCAAGGTAGGCCTCGTACGTCCGCGCCAAAGGCACCGTATCCTCTACGAGCAATACTCTAGATTTATCAACCATAGCGCTCCCCTTGCTCATTTCAATATGGGGACATGTATGATTTATGAAAACCCTTTTTTTTGCATTTTGCAAATACTCATAAAAGCAACGCGGATATTTTTTTCATCACGCTGGGCAAGGCGTGCTTTTCGACATCGTGCGGTGCACTCCACAGCCCCTCGCCCGGCACGTCCTGCACGGATACCTTGATCACCCCCAGCTCCAGATGGAAGTGCGTAAAGGTGTGGCGAACGGTTTCCTCCAGCGCCTCCCATCGCCCAGCGAACGGTAAACTAGCGACGGCTTGCGCGGCCGCGATGGCGTCTGTTTGCCAAGGCGTTGACGGAAAGCCCGTCATACCGCCCAGCAGACCCTTGTCGGGGCGGCGTTCCAGCAAGATGCACCCGTCGGCGCGTTCGATCCAAAACGCCCAACCGCGCCGCGTAGGCTTTTCTTTTTTCGCCGCCTTGACCGGAAAATCCGCTACCCGGTCTTCGCGGTGCGCCTGGCAAGCGTCGGTCCACGGACATGCGGCGCAGTTGGGATTTTTCGGCTTGCATAGGGTCGCCCCCAGATCCATCAGCGCTTCGGCGAAATCGCCGCTGCGCCCAGGAGGCAGCATCTTTGCTGCGTAGTCGCCGACCACCCTCTTGTTCGCGGGCATCACGTCTTCGATGGCATATAACCGGCTGAGCACGCGAATGACATTGCCGTCAACCGGCGCGGCGGGGCCTTGAAAGGCGATCGCGGCGATCGCGGCGGCGGTATAAGGACCAATGCCCGGCAAGCTCAGCAGGTCTTGCTCGTTGGTGGGAAAGGCGCCTTGCCGGTGTTCCGCCACTTCCTGGGCGCATTTGACCATGTTGCGCGCCCGTGCGTAGTAGCCCAAACCCGCCCATGCGCGCATCACATCATCCGTGTCGGCGCGCGCCAGCGCCTTGACGTCCGGCCATTGGCTGGTGAAGCGGTTGAAATAGGGAATCACCGCCGCGCAGGTGGTTTGCTGCAACATGATTTCCGCCAGCCACACCCGATACGGATCGCGCGCCCCGCACGGCGCATCGCGCCACGGCAGGTCGCTGCGCCCGGTGCGGCTGAACCAGGCCAACAAGGCGGTGCTGAGGTCGAGGGCGGATGGCGTCTGCGGCATGGGGTTGACCAATGTCTGTGTCGGTTGTTTAGGTGATTGTTTCGCGCTGCGAGGCACCATACCATATGAACATGGCAGCGAAATCCACCACGGACGATTCAAAAAAGAAACCGCGCGGCATCGTCCCCAGCGAGACCCGTACCCGTTGGGCCGCACCGGTCGCGCTATCCGTCGACCGCCTGACCAAACGCCTGCTCGGCAAACATGGCTTCACCCACGGCGCCATCGTCACAAAATGGCCAGAAATTGTCGGCGATACTATGGCTCGTCACACTCAGCCGGAGAAAATCGTCTTCTCCCGCGACGGTGCGACCGGCGGCACGCTGCATTTGAAAACCGACAGCGGCGCGTTCGCCACCCAACTGCAACATCAGGAGCCGCAGATCATTGAGCGCATCAACACGTTTTTCGGCTACAGGGCGGTGGTTCGGATCAAGCTGATCCAAGGCCCCCTGCCCCAGGGCGCACCAGACCAGCCAAACCAGCCGCCGCGACCGTTGAACGAAGCCGAAGCCGCCGACTTGAGCCACACCGTGGCCCTCGTTGACGACCCGGAGATCCAAGAGGCGCTGGCGCGGTTGGGCGCCAACATAAAAGGACGAAATAAGGATACGGATTGAGCCGTTGCAGCCATATGGAGCCCACAATTCGGCCAGTTATCCACAATTAGTTACCTTTTGAGAGGTTCGCCGCGCTTGAGCCGCGCTGGCGAGTGCCATATATTCATCAACATCTAGTGGTGCGGGAGCAGCAAATGTCCACATATACCATCAAAGCCAAAGCCTTGAACATCTTGAGTCACGCCGCGCCGTTTGCGCTGGCGGTCGTGCTTGTGGTGTCCGCTCTCACCGTGAACGGTGGCGCGCGCGCTGAAATGGCGTCCATCAACGACGCGCTCAGCGAAATGAGCATCGGCTCGCCGGACGCGCCGGTCACGTTGCATGAATATTCGTCGCTGACATGCGGCCATTGCGCCAACTTCCACGTCAATACTTTGCCCGAGATCAAAAAGAATTACGTCGACACCGGCAAGGTGCGCATCGTGTTTCACGATTTCCCGCTCGACAATCTGGCGCTCGCCGCCGCGATGATCGCACGTTGCGCCGGGCCGAAGCGTCATTTCGAACTGTTCGACCGCCTCTATCACGCTCAAGACAGCTGGGCGCGTTCCGATAAGCCGCGCGCGGCGTTGGTCAGCATCGCACGGTTCTCCGGCCTCAGCATCGAAGACGTCGATCAATGTCTGCGCAGCGAAGAATTGGCCCAAGGCATCCAAAGCACGTCGCAAAACGCGCAGGATCTCTACGCCATCAGCTCGACGCCGACGTTCATCTTGGAAGGTAAGAAAATCCAAGGCGCGATGGCGTTCGACGATTTCAAAGACGAATTGGACAAGGCTTTGAGCGCCAAAGGGGCCAACTGATCGCATCCGCGAGCGGTTCAACACGAAAAGGTATTTGGGGAACATCACGACGTGCTGCGCTTCACTAAGCTCAGACTTTCAGGGTTTAAGTCCTTCGTCGATCCGACCGAGCTCAAGATTGAGCCCGGTCTGACCGGCGTGGTCGGGCCCAACGGCTGTGGCAAGTCCAACTTGGTCGAAGCGCTCAAGTGGGTGATGGGCGAAACGTCGGCCAAGCAGATGCGCGGCGCGTCCATGGACGACGTGATTTTCGGCGGTTCTTCCAACCGTCCGGCACGCAACGTTGCCGAGGTGGTCTTGCACTTGGACAACAAGGCGCGCATCGCGCCGGCGATGTTCAACGATGCCGAAGATCTGGAAGTTGTGCGCAAGATCGAGCGCGAAAGCGGCTCCAACTATAAGGTCAACGGCAAGGACGTGCGTGCCAAAGACGTGCAGCTGCTGTTCGCCGACGCCGCGTCGGGTTCACGCTCCACCGCGCTGGTCAGCCAAGGCAAGATCGGCCAAGTCATTTCCGCCAAACCCGCCGACCGCCGCGTGCTGTTGGAAGAAGCCGCCGGCATCACCGGCCTGCATTCGCGCCGTCACGAAGCCGAACTGCGCTTGCGCGGCGCGGAAAACAACCTGTCGCGGTTGGACGACATCCTCATCACCTTGGAAGGCCAGCTGCAAAGCCTGAAAAAACAGGCCCGCCAAGCGACCCGCTACCGCAATTTGTCCGACCACATCCGTAAGGCCGAGGCTTTGCTGTTTCACATTCGCTGGATCAACGCCATCGACGGCTTAGAAGTGGACCGTGAAAAGCTCAAGGAAGCCGAAGCCATCGTCGCGCAACTGACCGCCCAGGTCGCGGCGGCGGCGACCGCCCAGGCGGGCGCGGCGGACGTGGTGCCGGGTCTGCGCCAAGTCGAAACCGAGGCGGCAGCGGAATTGCAACGCCTGTCCTTGGCCCGCGACGGCCTCGACGACGAGGTCAAACGCATCGAGGACGCGCGTCTGGACCGGGTTCACCGCTTGGAACAGGTCAGCCACGACATCGCCCGCGAACGCAACTTGGCCGAAGACGCAACCCAGGCATCGGAACGGCTGCTGCACGAAAAGAACGACATCGTCGCCGCCCAGGACGGCGAAGGTGACGCGGTCGAGGAAGCCGCCGAAGCACTCAGCGAAGCGACCGCGCTGGTCAACGAGTTGGAAGAAAACCACACCCAACTGACCGACAAGTTGGCCGCCGACGAAGCCCAGCGCGCCAGCCTGACGCGTTCGGTGCAGGATCTTGAAACGCGCATCGATCAACTGTCGCACCGTCTGCGCGAGCTCAATGACCAACGCAAGCACCTGGAACGGGTGGCGTCGGAAACCAGCGGCCTCAACGCCGCCGAAGCCGCGCTGGCCGCCGCCGAAGACGCCATCACCGGCGCGCGCGAACATTTGGAAACGGCCGAGGCGACCTCCGCCGCCACCCAGGAAACGTCCGAAAACGTCCGCCAGCATTTGCAAGAAGTGCGCGTCGCGCTGTCGCGTCTGGAAGCCGAAGAACAAGCCCTGGCGAAGGTTCTCGAAACCGGCGAGCCGGAAATGTGGCCGCCGATGATCGAAGCCGTGTCGGTCGAAGTGGGTTTCGAGGCCGCTTTGGGCGCGGCGTTGGGCGAAGAGCTGGACGCGTCGTCAGACGAATCCGCGCCGGTGCACTGGACCGCGTTGGATCCCTATCCCGACGCCCCCGCCCTGCCCGCCGGCGCGCGGGCGCTGTCCGATGTCACCCAGGCCCCGCATGCCTTGAAACGCCGCCTGAGCCAAATCGGCGTGGTCGATGATGTGGCCACCGGCGAACGCCTGTCGCGCGAACTGAAACAAGGTCAACGCTTGGTCAGCCGCGAAGGCGCGCTGTGGCGTTGGGACGGCTATACCATCACCGAAGGCGCGCAAACCGCCGCTGCGGTGCGCCTGGAACAACTCAACCGCTTGAAAGACGTGCGCGCCCAGTTGGAGACCGCCGAGGCGCAAGTCGACGAAGCCGACGCCAAAGCGCTCAGCGCCCGCGAAGCCGCCGAAGACGCCCGCGACGCGGAACGCGCCGCCCGCCAAGCGCTGCGCGAACGCGAAGCCGCGCACAGCCAGGCCCGCGATCAGGTCGCCCAGATCCGCACCCAAATCGCCGAACAGAATTCCAAATTGGAAGCTGTGGTCAACGCCGCCGAAACCTTGGAGCGCGATATTTCCGAGGCCAAGGAGCAATGCGTCGAATCACAAGTCGCGCTGGGCGAACTGCCCAACACCGAATTGGCCCGCGAAAACGTCATGCGGGTGCGCGAGGAACTGGCCGACAAACGCACCATCCAGGTCGAACGCCAAGGCATTTTCGCCGGCCTCAAGCGCAACGCCGAAGAACGCGCCCGGCGCTTGGCCGACATCGAACGCGAATTGGCGTCGTGGTCGGAACGCTCGGAAGGCGCGGTGCAGCGCATTGCAGATCTGGAAGAACGCACCGGCCAAATCCGCGCCGAATTGGAAGAACTGGCCCAGCGCCCCGAAGAGATCAAGCAAAAGCGTCTGCAACTGCTCGACTTCATCGACGCGGCGGAAGCCAAACGTCAAGCCGCCGCCGATCAACTGGCCGAAGCCGAACGCAGGCTGGCCGAAAGCGACAAAGGCCTGCGCGAAGCCGAAAGCGGCCTGGCGCTGGCACGCGAAACCCGGGTGCGCATCGAAGGCTCTGTCGAACAAGGCAAACAGGCGTGTGCGTCGATCGCCGAACGGGTCAAGGAAAAGCTCGATTGCGGTCCCGACAACCTTGCCGAAGTGGCCGAGTTGGAAGCCGACGCCGCCCTGCCCGATGAAGAATCGGTGGAACGCAAGGTCGAACGCCTGATGCGCGAACGCGACACCATGGGCCCGGTCAACTTGCGCGCTGAAGACGAATCGCGTGAAATGGAAGAGCAGATCGACACCTTGAAAAACGAGCGTGGCGACCTGATCGAAGCCATCGAAAAGCTGCGCCGGGGCATCAACGAGCTGAACCGCGAGGGCCGCGAACGTCTGTTGGCGTCATTCCGCGAGGTCGACAAACACTTCCAAGAGCTGTTCGTGCGCCTGTTCGGCGGTGGTCAGGCCCATCTGAAACTGATTGAAGCGGACGATCCGCTCGAATCGGGCCTCGAAATTCTCGCCAGCCCGCCGGGCAAACGCATGCAGGTGCTGAGCCTGCTGTCGGGCGGCGAACAGGCCTTGACCGCCACCGCGCTGTTGTTTGCGGTGTTCATGACCAATCCGGCGCCGATTTGCGTGCTCGACGAGGTCGACGCCCCACTCGACGACGCCAACGTCGACCGTTTCTGCACCATGCTGGAAGAAATGGCTGCATCCGGCTCGACGCGTTTCATGATCATCACCCACCACCGCATGACCATGGCCCGCATGGACCGTCTGTTTGGCGTCACCATGTCGGAACGCGGCGTCAGCCAATTGGTCAGCGTAGACCTTGAACAAGCTGAAAAATTCCGCGAGTCGGCCTAGGCCCAAAGAGCGCACTTCAGAACGTTCTAATATACACTGTATTATCAGTCACTTATATTAGAGATTGCTGCGCTTGACAGCACTCAACACATGGCTATGATGCCCCCGCTTCCGGCCCATCGTCCGTTGATGGTTGGGCTGGCAATCGCGAGGGCACATGAGGGTCGAAAATGACGGACCATGATCCTGAGCGATCATTGCAAGCACAAGGCGACGATCTGAGCCAGCGTATCCGCAAGGCACGCCAGGTCGAATTGGGAACGTCCCGAAAAGAGCCGAAGCTTCGCAATGAAAAATCCGGCCTAGGACAGGCCTTTCGCATCAGCACCGAACTCATTTCGGCGCTTTTGGTGGGGGTTGGACTGGGTTGGGGGCTGGACCGGTTGCTCGGCACCAAGCCGTGGATGATGATCATCTGCATCTTCCTGGGCGGGGCGGCCGGCATTTTGAACGTGTATAAGACCGCCATGCGCATGGCGGACGACTTGAACGAAGACTTGAAGGAAGATTTGAAGGAATCCGAGACCTCTGGCGCAACAAATGGGAACGACACCGATCCGAACGGTCGGCCAAGCCCCAAAAAATGACAAAAAACGCCAATTTTCGGGCTTCGGGGGCTTGCTCTCCCCCTTCAAGACGGTTAGGAAAGGTGCGCATTTTTCAGTGTGCACTAAACTGGATGCCGAAAGGCGTTCGGAACTGAAATAAACGATTTGATGCGGACCGGGCCCCAAGCGGAGGCCGGGACTGCGAAACAGAGACAGACACGCAACCTGATCAGGCGGACATACACGTGGCAGATCCCATTGCACAATTTAATATCAAACCTCTGGTCGAGATCAGTCTTGGTGGTGTAGACGCATCCATCACCAACGCCAGCGCCTTCATGGTGCTGACCGTGGTCTCCATCACGGCGTTTTTGGTTATGGGCATGCGCGGGCGCGACTTGGTTCCCGGCCGCTGGCAATCGATGGCCGAACTGAGTTACGAATTCGTCGCCGGACTACTCCGCGACAATGTCGGCTCCGAAGGGCGCAAGTACTTCCCCTTCGTTTTCTCGCTGTTCATGTTCATCCTGTTCGCCAACATGATCGGCCTGCTGCCTTACAGCTTCACCGTCACCAGCCACATCATCGTGACGTTTGCCTTGGCGATGACCGTGTTTGTGATCATCACGGCCGTGGCCATTGCACGCCACGGCTTTAAATTCTTCTCCTACTTCGTACCTTCCGGTGTGCCGATGGCGGTGATGCCGCTGATGGTGCCGATCGAGATCATTTCCTATCTCTCGCGCCCGGTCAGCCTGTCGGTACGTCTGTTCGCCAATATGATGGCCGGTCACACCATGATGAAGGTGTTTGCCGGATTTATCGTGCCGATGAGCGTCGCAGGCATCTTGCCGTTTGGCATTGATGTCTTGATGGTCGGCTTTGAATTTTTGGTCGCATTCTTGCAGGCATACGTGTTTACGGTCTTGACCTGCCTGTACCTGCATGACGCGATCCACCTGCACTAAGTCCGCAGGAACCCTAAAACGCTAAACTCAACCTCAGTTCAAAACGAACGAGCAAAAGGAATTGAACCATGGAACTCGAAGCCGCAAAGATGATTGGTGCTGGTCTGGCCGTTATTGGCCTCGGTGGCGTTGGCGCCGGTATCGGTAGCATCTTCTCGTCCCTGATCAGCGCGATCGCCCGCAACCCCGCTTCCGAAGGCAAAGTCTTCGGCCGCGCCATCCTGGGCTTCGCCCTGGTTGAAGCTGTTGCTCTGTACGCGCTGGTTATCGCAATGCTCATCCTGTTTGTGTTCTAATCTGGTTCCCGGTTTTTTCGGCGGCGGGGCACGCTCCGCCGCCAACCGACCCGAGACCTTGTAGACCAAACCAACAGGCAGGAGCCCGCTCATGCGGATTCTGAATTCAACAATTGCCGTAAGCACCCTGGCGACCTTGGCCGCAACCGTCGTTGCATCGCCTGCGTTCGCCGCCGGTCTTCCGCAATTGGACCCGAAGAACTTTTCGTCGCAGCTGATTTGGCTGACCATCACGTTCGTCGTTTTGTACGCGCTGATGGCCAAGGTTGCTTTGCCGAGGATCGGTGAAGTCCTTGAGGAACGTCAAAACAAGATCGACGATAACCTCGCCAAGGCCGAAGAACTGAAGTCTCAGTCCGACGCCGCCGCCCAGGCATACGAAACGTCCCTCTCTGACGCCCGCGCGAAGGCCCATGACGCCATCCGCGAAGTGAAAGACAAGGCCTATGCCGAAGCTGCTCAGCGTCAGTCCGCACTGAACGCCGATCTGCAGACCAAGATTGCGTCCGCCGAACAGGCCATTTCCAAGGCCCGTGACGCAGCGATGTCCGGCATCACCGACGTAGCGACCGACGTGGCCGCAAGCGCGGTCGAAAAGCTGATTGGCGAGGCGCCCAAAGACGCCGCCGTCACCTCAGCGATCGACGCCGCACTCAAAGACCGGGCGTAAGGAGAGACGCACATGCTGATCAGCCAAGCCCACGCAGCCACCGACGCCGCTCACGCTGTGCCGTGGTACTTCGACACGACCTTCCTCGTCGCATTGGCCTTTGTGACCTTCTTTGTCGTCTTCGGCAAAAAGCTCTTTGGTGCCATGAACGCCGGTCTCGACGAACGTGCACAGAAGATCCAAGACCAGATCGAAGAAGCCACGCGCCTTCGTGAAGAAGCTCAGGAACTTCTCGCCTCTTATGAAAAGAAGCAGCACGAAGCCCTGAAGGAGGCCGAAAGCATCGTCAAGGCCGCCAAGGTCGAGGCCGAGCGCCTGGCCGTGGAAGCCGCCGAGCAACTCGAAGCCAGCCTCAAGCGTTCCGAACAGATGGCCAAAGACCGCATCGCCCAGGCCGAAAGCCAGGCTATCGCCGAGGTTCGCACCCTGGCCGTAAACATCGCCATGGACGCCACCAAGCGCATCCTCACCAGCGAAGTTTCCGCCGCCAAGGCCGACGCCTTAATCGACGACGCCATCAAGAACATGGACGGCAAGCTCCACTAAGCCTGCCCTGCATCTTCACAATTAAAAAGGCTCCCTCTATTTGAGGGGGCCTTTTTTGTGTTGAAACTTGGGATTGGCGCTGCGCGCCGTTTCAATCTCGCACACGTCTTCCAGGTACGACAACATCGTCTGGATGACCTTCAGAAGTTGTTGGGCCGATACGTCGATATGGTCGACGTATTCGTCGCTGTTGACGCCCAAGCCCGGGTACTCTTGTGCAAGTTTCATGGTTTGGGTAAAGCCCAAAATGGCCGTCAACGGGGTGCGCAATTCGTGGCTCATATACGCGAGAAACTCGGCATGGCCAGGATCCTTGGCAGGCGATTGAGAAAGTCGTTTGCGCAGGTCGATGCAGTCGAACTGAGCGCACAGGGGAAAGTGATATTTGTTTTTTTGATCACAACATTGATTCGGGGTCATCATGATCGACATCCTCATTCCAATGGGAATCGTTCCGTTCTGGATACGAAACAAAGGTTAAACGAGAATGCTTGCAGATATGTGACGCAGGGAAGAAAGAACAATGGGCGCTGTCGAACCATTTTATGACGCCGTCATATTGATCCATTGCTGCTCGCTCAGAACCGTCAGGCCAAGTTCGCGGGCCTTCTTTTCCTTTGACCCGGCCCCCGGCCCCGCAACCACGATATCGGTCTTTTTCGACACCGATCCCGACACCTTCGCGCCCAGGGCTTCGGCCTTGGCCTTGGCCTCGCCGCGGCTCATGGTCTCGAGCGTGCCGGTGAACACCACCGTTTTACCCGCCACCGGCGATCCTGCGGTATCGGGGGCGTCGAAATCTTCGACCGTGACGTTGTCCAGTAAATCGTTCAGCACAGCGTTGTTGTGCGGTTCGGCGAAGAACTCGACGATGTCCTTGGCCATGCTCGCGCCGATGCCGTCGATGCTGAGCAGCTCTTCCAGGGCTTCCGAGCCGATCACCCGCGCATCCTCCATCGCCATGCGCAACGCCGTCATCGAACCGTACTGCTTGGCCAACAGGCGCGCCGTGGCTTGGCCGACCTGGCGAATGCCCAGTGCATACACGAACCGCGGCATTTCGATGGTGCGCTTGGCCGCGATGGCCTCCAACAAGTTTTGAATCGACTTGTCTTTCCAGCCTTCTCGCCCCGCCAGCATTTCGGCCGTCAGGCGAAAGATGTCGCCGGGGGTCCTGATCAAGCCGTCGTCGTAAAACGCCACCACGTGCTTGCCGCCCAGTCCTTCGATATCGAAGGCGTTGCGCGACACGAAATGCTTGAGCCGTTCATGCGCCTGGGCCGGGCACACCAGTCCGCCGGTGCAGCGCGTCGCCGCCTCGCCCTCTTCACGCACCGCATGAGAATCGCACACCGGGCATGTGGTGGGAAAGACGAACGGCGGACGGCCCTCATGGCCCCCATCGTCGACCACTTCCAACACCTGCGGGATCACGTCACCGGCGCGCTGGATGCGCACATGATCACCAACACGAATGTCCAGGTCCTTGATGTAATCCGCATTGTGCAAGGTCGCGCGGCCAACCACCACGCCGCCCACCGTAATCGGCTGCAATTCCGCCACCGGGGTCAGCACCCCGGTGCGGCCGACCTGAATGGTGATGGCGTTGACGATGGTCACCGCCTTTTCAGCCGGAAACTTATGTGCGATCGCCCAGCGCGGCGCGCGCGACACGAAGCCCAGACGCTCTTGCCAATCGAGGCGGTTGACCTTGTAGACGACGCCGTCGATATCGTAATCCAGTTCGGCGCGATGCGTTTGAATGGTGTCGTAATGGGCCATGATTTCGTCGATCCCGTCGCACACGCGGGTGAACGGATTGACCGAAAACCCCCACCCCTTGAGCAGGTCGATAAACGCGCCATGCGTTTCCCATGGTGTAGCGCTGACCTCGCCATAGGCATAGGCGAAGAATTTCAACGGCCGCTTGGCGGTGATGGATGCATCCAACTGGCGCAACGATCCGGCGGCGGCGTTGCGCGGATTGGCGAACACCTTGCTGCCCTCGGCCTCCTGGCGCTCATTCAGGGCGAGGAAGTCGGATTTGGACATATAGACCTCGCCGCGCACCTCCAGCACCTCGGGCACGCCCTGGGGCAGCGCCACGGGAATGTCCGCCACGTGGCGCGCGTTGGCGGTCACGTCTTCGCCGACCGTGCCATCGCCCCGGGTCGCTGCCTGCACCAGTTTGCCGTGCTCGTAGCGCAACGAAATGGACAGGCCGTCGATTTTCGGCTCGGCGACCATATCCAGCGGCGTATCGGGATTGTCGCTCAGCTCTTTCAAAAAGCGACGGATGCCGTCGATGAAATCTTGCAGCTCGTCCTCGTCGAACACGTTTCCCAGCGACAGCATGGGTTTGCGGTGCTTGACCTTGCCAAAGCCTGATGCGGGCGCCGCACCGACCCGGTGGGTGGGGCTGTCGGGGCGCACCGAAAGGGGAAAGCGCGCTTCGATGGCGGCGTTGCGCTGGCGCAGCGCATCGTACTCGGCGTCCGAAACGGTGGGCGCGTCTTTCTGATAATAGCGTTCGTCGTGTTCTTTGATTTCGCGCGCCAAGGTCGCCAACTCGGCATCGGCCTCGACCGAGGTCAATTCCTCGACGGCAATCGATCGCAGGTCCGAAGTCATTCGGCTGCCCCGCTCAGCAGGCTCTGTGCCGCCGCGCGGGCCTCAGACGTGATGTTGGCGCCCGCCAGCATGCGGGCGATCTCGTCGGCGCGTTCATGTGCGTCCAAGGTCGTCACCTTGGTGCGCACTGCGCCGTCCTCTTGGGTTTTCGACACATGCCAGTGCGCACGCCCCCGCGCCGCAACCTGCGGGCTGTGCGTGACCACCAGAACCTGCACATCTTCGCCCAGGCGCGCCAAGCGCTGCCCAACCGCGTCCGCCACCGCGCCGCCGATGCCGCTGTCGACTTCGTCAAACACCAACGTCGGCACCGGATCGGACTGCGCCAACACCACCTTCAGCGCCAGCATGAACCGCGACAGTTCGCCGCCCGATGCGATCTTGCCCAACGGCCCCGCCGGTGCGCCGGGGTTGGTCGCGACCTCGAACGCCACCCGGTCCCAACCCGTTTCGCCCCAGCCGTCCTCGTCGTCGCTGGTGGCGATGGTGGTGCGAAAATCGGCTGCACCCAGTTTCAGCGGTTCCAATTCGATACCTACCGCCCGGTCCAGTCCGGTTGCGGCTTCGCGGCGTGCTTGGGACAAAAGCGCGGCAATTTCTGCGTAAGCACCGCGCGCCTGAATTTCCGCGCGGGCCAATTCTTCGAGACGCGTGCCGCCGTCTTCGATGCTTTCCAATTGCTTCGACAGTTGCGCGTAGAGATCGACCAGATTGACCACATCAACATTGTGCTTGCGCGCCAAGGCACGCAGGGCGAACAGGCGCTCTTCGACCTGCTCCAGATGACGGGGGTCCAAGTCGACCCGCCCGGCGGCGATGTCGAGCTCGTTGATCGCCACCGATACCTGTTCCGCCGCGCTGTCCAGAGCCTTCAAGGTGGCGTCCAAAATACCTTCGGCCTTTTCCACCACCGGTTCCAACGCGCGCAGGGCGTCGCGCAGCATGCGCTCCACACCGTGACCGCTGTCGAGCGCCTTGTTGGCGCTGTTCATTGCATCGATGAGCTTTTCGCCATGCATCAACATCTGCCGTTCGTTGGCGAGGCGTTCTTCTTCGCCCGCTTCGGGGCTGAGCGCGCGCAGTTCCTCAACCGCATGGCGCAGATACTCTTCGTCGCGGCGCGCGGCTTCCAGCTCTTCCTCGGCGCGCTGACGTTCAACCGCGACGGCGCGCCAAGTCTTGTAGGCTTTGGCGACATCGCCGCGCAATCGCCCATGTCCCCCGTGGGCGTCGAGCAAGCCTAAGTGAGTTGCGGAATTCAGCAGGCGCTGGTTGTCGAACTGACCGTGCACTTCAACCAGTTCCTCGCCGATTTGGCGCAACAGGCCGACACTGACGCTTTGATCGTTGATAAACGCGCGCGAACGTCCGTCGGTGCCCAAGGTACGGCGCAGCATCAACGGTTCGTCCGCGACGCTCAGCCCGTGTTCGTTCAGCAGCGCGTAGATCGGGTGGCCAGGGTCGAGATCGAATTCGGCGGTGACCACGGACTGATCGGCGCCGTGACGTACCAGCCGGGCCTCGGCGCGCGCGCCCAACGCCAGTCCTAAGCTGTCGAGCAAGATGGACTTGCCCGCACCGGTCTCGCCTGTCAGCACGCACAGCCCCCGACTGAAGTCGAGTTCCAGTCGTTCAATCAACACCACGTCACGGATAGATAGACGGCTCAGCATCGACACTTCGATCCTTTTTAAGCGTGCCGAGGCGCGCTTACCAAACCTTGTACCAGGGCTCTTCCTTAGGCGCTCTGACGCTCGGATCTTCGAGCAGCGCATACGCGTCGACATACCAACTGCTGGATGGGAAATTGTGGCCCAGCACGGCCGCAGTTTTTTCCGCCTCGCCGCGCAGTCCCAAAGCCAGATAGCTTTCGACCAAGCGCAGCAACGCTTCGGGCGTGTGGGTGGTGGTTTGGTATTGCTTGACCACCGCGTCGAAACGGTTGATCGCCGACAAATACTGACCCTTGGCCTGATAATAGCGACCAATGTCCATTTCCTTGCCGGCCAAGTGATCGTAAGTCAGATCGATCTTGATTTTGGCATCGCGGGCATACTGGCTATCGGGAAAACGGGTCGAAAGCTCTTTGAGCGTCTTCAACGCCAATTCCGTCATCATCTGGTCACGGCCTACGTCGGAAATCTGCTCGTAGTAGCACAAGCCCTTGAGATAATAGGCATAGTCCGCGTCTTTGTTGGACGGGTGCAATTGGATGAAACGGTCCAGCGAAACGATGGCTTCGTCGTATTTGTTGGCCATGTAAAGGCTATACGCCGCCATCACCTGCGCTTTGCTGGCCCAGTTCGAATAGGGGTGCTGACGTTCAACCTCGTCGAATTGGGTCGAAGCCTGTTCGTATTTGCCTTGCTCCAAAGAATCCACGGCAATGTTGTAGAGCTTTTCGACCGGCTCTTCTTGATAGTTCGCGTCCGGTGCGGGCGTGCCGGAACATGCCGTCAACGCGAGCGCGCCGACCATCATCGTGGTCATCATCAGCATGCGGACGGTCGAATTCAGCGGTGCGGGCATCTGGACGCTTTCTTTTCAGTACAAAGCCCGGTTCGGGCAGGAATGGGCGGATTATATCATGCCTTCGCGCGGGTCTGTCCAGCGCCCCGGCAGAGCTTTTCCTAGTCCTCAAAATAGGGAGAAAACCGCCAGAAACCCAGGCCTTATTTGCAAAAATTCCATCCACGCTGACGAACGCAAACGCGCCCGGCTTTATGCGCGGGCGCGAATCGGAACATTTCGTGAATGCTGAAGCGAGAAATCAGGCCGTTGCCGGGCTCGCGGCGACAGAATCTTTGGACCACGCCGCACCGACGGCGGCGGGACGCACGGTGACGGCGTCCATGTCGACGATTTCATAATTTTTCGGATCCGAGAACAAGGCCCGCAGCAACTGGTTGTTTAAGGCATGGCTGGAACGCGTGCCGCTGTAACGGCCCATGAGGGGCGCGCCGGCGAGATACAGATCGCCGACCGCGTCGAGGATCTTGTGGCGCACGCATTCGTCGTCGAAGCGCAGGCCGTCTTCATTCATGACCTTGTCGCCGCTGACCACCACCGCGTTGTCCAGCGAGGCACCCTTGGCGAGGCCGGCGGCCCACAGGGCTTCCGCTTCGTGCAGGAAGCCGAAGGTGCGCGCACGGGCGATTTCATTTTTGAACACCCCGTCGGTGAGCTCGACGCTCATCTCCTGGCTGCCGATCACGGCGTTGTCGAATTCGATATTGAAATCAACGGAAAAACCGTCTGCGGGGCTCAGCGTCGCGGACTTATCGCCGTCGACGATGGAAACCTGCTGCAGGACACGAACCGCTTTGCGCGGCGCATCCAGTTCGGCGACGCCGGCGCAATCGATCAAGAACAAAAACGGTGCGGCGCTGCCATCCATAACGGGAACTTCCGGCCCACCGACTTCGATCACGGCGTTGTCGATCCCGGCACCGGCAAGGGCGGCCATAAGGTGTTCGACCGTAGCGATGGTTTTGAGGCCGTCTTGACCGTTGTCCGCGCCGATGGTGGTGCACAAGCGACTGTCGCAAACGTTGTCGTAAGACGCCGGGATATCCGTGCCGCCGCCCGCAATGTCTGTGCGACGGAAGACGATGCCCGTGTCCGCATCAGCCGGATGCAAGGTCATCGAGATCTTCTCACCCGAATGCAGACCGATGCCGGTGCAGCTGATGGCGCTTTTCAACGTTTTTTGCTTGATCACGTTTTGGTACCCCTTGGCCCTATCTTGCCCCTTGTGAGTGGGGTCGTTCGATAAGGCCTTTTGTGTTTTTGATTCCCGCACAGCAACTGCGTGAACCGAGTGGCCAAACACCCTAAAAGGAAAGAGCGCTTCAGTTATGGGTTTACCACCCTCACCTGAAGCGCTCAAATCAAACAGTGTTACCTTTTGTTACAGGTTTTACTGCATGTAACCCATTCATTTTAAATGATTAATTTGCCTGACGCCGCAAGAACGCCGGAATGTCCAAAAGGTCATCTTCGGCGTGACTCGGCTGCAGACGTTCTTCGGGATCGAGGCCGCCCAACGTCGGTTCCGCCATGGCCGATGTCCGCAGCTGCGTCGAGGGTGCTGCGCTCGTGGCTGCCGGGCGCGGCGCTTCGGCTTTTTCCGTCTTGGATTGACCGAACATGGAAACCTTGCTCTTGGCACCACCCGTTACGCGTTCGAACAGGCTTGGCCCCTTCGTCACAGCAGGCTTTTGCGGAGCTTCAATCGCCGCACCATTCACCATCGCGGCTTCGGCCATCGGATCGATATCGACCTCGTCGGCGTGCGCCGACATTGCCGGAGCCGGCGGAATAAAGGCATCGTCGGCACCGACAGAGGGCATACCTGCGGGCATCGCGAAACTGGACGGAATGCGCGCTGGTTCAGGCGCCCCCATGTCTTCATCTTCTTCCACGTCAAGATCGGCGCTGGCCGATTGCTCAGTGTGAGAGAAATCAAGCCGTTCACGCGCGGGCTCGTCGAGATCGAGCGCCAAGTCCTGCGGCGCTTCGACCTCGGCGGTCATCACCGGATCGTCAACCGGATCATGCGCCGGGGCTTCGTCAGAAGGATCGGCCATGGTTTGCGTCAAAATTTCCGCGACACTGGGTTGCGTCTGGGTTTGCGCCACCTCTGCTTGAACGGCAGGCTCGTCGGCTTCCACGTGCGGCATGACCGTGCGCGACACCATATCATCATGCACGTTCAACACCGCCGGTTGAGGACGGGTCATGCTCTCGGCGTCGATGCCGGTAGCGACCACGGACACCCGGATACGGCCTTCGAGGCTGTCGTCGAAGGTGGAACCGAAAATGATGTAGGCGTCTTCTTCGACTTCGGAACGAATGCGGTTTGCGGCTTCATCGACCTCGAACAAGGTCATGTCGGAACCGCCGGTGATGTTGATCAGAACCCCATTAGCGCCGGCCATCGAAGTATCGTCCAGCAACGGATTGGAAATCGCAGCTTCGGCGGCATCGAGTGCACGGCGTTCGCCTTCGGCTTCACCGGTGCCCATCATAGCCTTGCCCATCTCACTCATCACCGAACGCACGTCGGCAAAATCGAGATTGATCAGGCCGGGCATGACCATCAGGTCGGTGACGCCACGCACGCCAGAGTAGAGCACATCGTCGGCCATCTTGAACGCGTCGGAGAATGTGGTTTTTTCGTTCGCGACGCGGAACAGGTTCTGATTGGGAATGATGATCAAGGTGTCGACATACTGTTCGAGCTCTTCGATCCCCTTCTCGGCGATGCGATAGCGATGGCGGCCTTCGAACTGGAACGGCTTGGTCACCACGCCGACGGTCAGCACGCCAAGGTCACGCGCGGCGCGGGCGATCACAGGCGCGGCGCCGGTGCCGGTGCCGCCGCCCATACCCGCGGCGATGAACACCATGTGCGAACCTTTGAGATGTTCGTTGAGATCGGCAATGGACTCTTCCGCGGCGGCGCGGCCGATTTCCGGTTTGGAGCCTGCGCCGAGCCCTTGGGTCAAGCCCGTGCCGAGCTGAATACGCCGATCCGTCGCGGCGGAGGCCAGTGCCTGCGCGTCGGTATTTGCGACGATGAACTCAACCCCTTCGAGCTGGGCATTGATCATGTTGTTGACGGCATTGCCGCCCGCCCCACCGACACCGATTACGGTGATGCGTGGCTTCAGTTCGATCGCCTCGTTTTGGGGTACGCTTAGATTGATGCTCATGGCTCAGCTCCACACTCCGCTCGTTTCTCTATTAGTGGCGAAAAAGCCTTAAAATTTAGTAACTTTTCAGGGCGAATCGGCCGATTCCTTTTAGCGAGTCCTATCCGAGTCCTTAAACGTTTCTGACTCGGTTACTGACTCTGTACTTTTACACCTAGAAATTATCCCTCAACCATTGCCCTATGCGCCCCAAACGGGTGCCCGCCTGCTCTTTGGGCCGATAGGTTCGGCCGGGTAATTCCCTCGAAGATTCAAGGCTATGGGTAATCAATCCCGCGCAAGTGGCAAACTGCGGACCGGATGCCGCCTCGGCCATTCCCTCCAAGTAACGAGGCTTGGCCATACGCACTTGCGCCTTGGACAAGATCTCTCCGGCCATCTCGCGCACACCTGGAAGCAAACTCGCCCCGCCGGTCAAAACGACGCGCGGACCGGATAATTTTTCGAACCCCGCGCCGTGCAGGCGATCGCGCACCAATTCGAACGTCTCTTCGATGCGTGGGCGAATGATCCCCACCAGCATCGAGCGCGGCACCGGATTGGTTTCGCCGCTTTGCTCTTCACCGATCAGCGGCACCTTGATGACTTCGAGATCGTCGCTCGGCGACGGCATGCAGTTGCCGTAAAGCGTTTTCATGCGTTCGGCATGTTGCACCGGGGTGGACAAACCTCGGGCGATGTCGTTGGTGACGTTGGCGCCGCCGACGGCAATGCAATCGGCATGGACAAGTTCGCCGTCGAAAAAGACAGAGATGCTGGTGGTGCCGCCACCCATGTCGATCAGCGTCACGCCCAACTTCATCTCGTCTTCGACCAACGCCGACAGCGCGCTGGCATAAGGGGCGACCACCCGTCCTTCGACTTCCAGATGGCAACGGTGCAAACAGGTATCGACGTTGCGGATCGCGTTGGTGGCGGCCGTCACCACATGCAGGTTAACGCCCAAACGATTGCCGAACATGCCGCGCGGGTCGCGCACGCCCCGGTTGCCGTCGATGGAATATCCGACGGGGATGGAGTGGACGATTTCCTGGTCTTCGGGCAATTCGCTGGCCAAACGGTTGGCGTCGAGAATTTTGCGCAAATCCTGGTCGCCGATTTCATGGCCCGCGATACCAATGTCGTAAGCCACCAAGCGCGATTTGAACACCGGACCGGACAACGCCACGTTGATGGCGCTGATGTTGACCCCGGCCATTTCTTCGGCCGCACCGACGGCTGCGCGCACGGATGTTTCGGCGGCGTCCATATCGACGATCGCGCCGTTCTTTACCCCTTTGGATGCATGATGACCGATCCCGATGACGCGCGGCGGGCGCGTGCCCTCTTGGCGTGCGATCAAACACGAAACTTTCGTCGTTCCGATATCCAATGCGGCGACAAGGCCGTTTCTCGGTTTGGCTTGCGGCTGACCGCGGTGCATATTCCGTTTTCCCCTTCTGGGATCTTCGCTTAGCTTAAGTTTCTTAAATGAACGTTTCGATTGGCTTAAATTTTTAGTCGTCCGTCAGGTTTCTTGTCCGGGTTTGGATTCCGGGCGGCGCAAAGCGTTCGGGTTGCGCCGCACGATCACCCGATCGGGCACGCGCAAATCCAACACCCGCACATCGCGTCCCAGCACGCCACTTTCTTCTTCGAACGCCGCCAGACGCGCCAACGCCTTGGGCGCGTCGGCTTCGGGCAGACGTACGTCGATGCCGCCGTCGAGCGACAGGTCCCAACGGCGACCACCGACGCGCACCGCCGCCTTGACCAAGGATTTCAGTTCGGGCTGGGTTTCCAGAAGCTCCAACAAGCCGCCGATATGATCGGGCGCATCTTCGCCGACCACGTGAATGAGATCGGCGAAGCGGCCGAGTTCGTCGCGGGTGATCACCACGCCATTGTCGTCGATGAGCGAAAATTGACCTTGGTTCTGCCACAACGCCATCGGATGACGTTCTATGATGTGCACCACTAAGGTATCGGGCAACAGCCGCTCGATGCGCGCCTGCAAAACCCAAGGCAGAGATTCCACCCGCGCTTTGGCGGCTTGGAAATCATAAGTCAAAATCGGTGTGCCCCGGGCGATCGCCATGGCTTCGAGCAGATCGTCGCGTTGGGTTTCGCCGCGGCCGGTGACCAACACGTCCTGGACCGTAAAGCCCAAATCGGTCGAAGCCTTGACCGCCATCCACTTGGTCGAATTCAGCACCTCTTGCACATGCCCCGATGTCCACGCCCATGCGCCCGTGCCGCCGACTGTGGCGATAGCGAGGATCGACAGCGCCGCGATCGTCTGCGGCCGACGCCAAAGCGGCACCACGCGTTTGCGCCGAGGCGTCGAAGCGGGTTCAAGCACGTCCGTGTCGTTCTGTTCACCGCCCAATTTGGCAGTCATCAATCGTGTCAGCATTTTCTTCATGCATCACACTCCGCGTTTTCAACCATCCAACTGACCAACTCTTCAAAGCTGATACCCACGTGCTGGGCCTGTTCGGGAACCAGCGACGTCGGCGTCATGCCGGGTTGGGTGTTCACCTCCAAGATGTAAAGCTCTTCGCCGTCATATCGGAAATCGGCTCGACTGACGCCGCGACAACCGAGCGTGTCGTGCGCCAACTTGGCCAGACGCAACGCTTCGTCGTACACCGCCGGCTCGACATCGGCGGGAATTTGATGGCGCGAGCCACCATGTGCATATTTGGCGTCGTAGTCGTAGAAATCGTGTTCGGTCATGATTTCGGTCACCGCCAAGGGCTTGTCGCCCATTACAGCGACGGTCAACTCACGCCCGGGGATGAACCGTTCGACCATCACCGTCGCGCCGTAGGGCCAGCTTTCATGAGCGAACGGCAAGTCGTTTTCGCCTTCGCGCACGATGTGAATGCCGACGCTCGAGCCTTCGTTGGCGGGCTTGACCACATAAGGCGGCTTCATCACTCCGCCGGCCAAGACTTGGTCGCGGGTGGCGATTTTGTCGTCGGCGACGCGGATGCCCGCGCTTTTGAACAAGCGTTTTGCCAGCGGCTTGTCCATCGCCAATGCCGATGCGGTCAGCCCGGAATGGGTGTAAGGAATGTTCAAGATATCCAGCAGGCCTTGAATACAACCGTCTTCGCCAAAGCGTCCGTGCAAGGCATTGAAGACCACGTCGGGTTTGGGATACAGCCGTCCCAACAACGTGCCGACATCGCGCTGCACGTCGATGGCGGTGACCGAGTAGCCCGCGCGTTTCAGCGCTTCGGCGCACGCCGCACCGGATACCAGCGAAACGTCGCGTTCCGCCGACCAGCCGCCCATGAACACCGCCACTTGTTTGGTCATGCGCCCTCTCCCCCTTCTTCGCCACGGATGCCGATACGGCGAATTTCCCATATCAGATCGATCCCCGATGTCGCTTTGACGCGGGCGCGCACCTCTTCGCCCAACGCTTCGATGTCGTCTGCCGTCGCGGTGCCGTCATTGATCAGAAAGTTGCAATGTTTTTCCGACACCTGCGCGCCGCCGATGCGCAAACCGCGACATCCGGCTGCGTCGATCAATTGCCAAGCTTTGTGGCCTTCGGGATTTTTGAACGTCGATCCGCCGGTCGAGGTGCGCAGCGGCTGGCTGTCTTCGCGCGCCAGTTTGATATCGTTCATGCGCGCGCGGATGTCTTCGACCTGACCGGCAAAACCGCGCAGATGCGCTTCGACGAAAATCCAATCCGTGGGCACCGTGCTTTTGCGATAGGAAAAACCCAAGTCCTCCGCGCTCAGCTCGTGGCGATTGCCTTCGCTATCCAACGCCACCGCGCCGACGACGATGTCTTTCATTTCCGCCCCGTAAGCACCGGCATTCATGCGCAACGCGCCGCCGATGGTGCCCGGCACACCGCTGAGAAATTCCAATCCCGAAACGCTGGCTTCCATCGCCGCCAGGGCGACATTGCCATCCAACGCACCCGCACCGGCGATGACGTCGGCCTTGTTGACCAAGATGTCGGCGAAACCGCGCCCCAAACGTACCACCACGCCCGGCACGCCGCCGTCGCGCACCAACAGGTTGGAGCCGACCCCGATCACCGTCACCGCAACGTCGGCGGGTTTGTGTTTGATAAAGTGCGCCAAATCATCCGCATCAGCGGGCTTGAACAAGACTTCCGCCGGACCGCCGACGCCGAACCACGTGACCTTGGCGAGCGACGCGCCCGCGCTGAGACGGCCGCGCACCTCGGGCAGCCGTTCGATCAAGCGTTCGCCGGTGGTCGCGAGAGACGTCATTCAGCGCCCCCCCTTCCGCCATAGCGCAGCTTGCGCAGACGTTCCGGCAAGCGGTTGGCCCACTGGGTAATGTTGCCCGCGCCCAAGCACACGATCATGTCGCCGGGGCGGGCCATGTCCTTGACCACTTCGGGCAGTTCGTCGGGATTGACCAGCGGCATCACTGTGCGGTGACCGTGTTCGCGCAGTCCGGCAACCAACGCATCGCGGTTGACCCCATCGATGGGCGCTTCCCCAGCTGCATAAACATCGGCCACCAGCACGGCGTCGGCATCGTTGAAGCAAGTGCAGAATTCTTCGAACAGATCGCGCAAACGCGTATAGCGATGCGGTTGCACCACCGCGATGACTTGGCCTTTGCCGACCGCGCCGCGCGCGGCCTTCAACACCGCGGCGATTTCCACCGGGTGATGGCCATAATCGTCGATGATGGTGATGCCGTCGATCTCGCCGGTTTTGGTGAAGCGGCGCTTGACCCCTTTGAAGCCCGAAAAGGCGCTCGACAGCACGTTGGGATCGATGCCCATTTCGTGCGCGATGGCGGCGGCGGCGAGTGTATTGAGCACGTTGTGCTTGCCGAACATCGGTAATTTGATATCGCGGATCGCTTGCGGATCGTCATCGCCGTAGCCCGCAAAGACCACATCGAAGGTCATGCCGTCGGGACCGGGACGAACGTTTTCGCCGCGCACCATGGCTTGCGGCGAAAAACCGTAGGTGATGATGCGCCGATCCGATACGCGCGGGATCAACGCCTGAACCTCGGCATGATCGATGCACAACGCGGCGAAGCCGTAAAACGGAATGTTTTCGACGAACTGGGCGAACGCCGCGCGCAACGTTTCGAAATTGCCATAATGATCCAGGTGTTCGGGATCGATGTTGGTGACCACCGCGATGGTCGCGGGCAGCTTCAAAAAGGTGCCGTCCGATTCATCGGCTTCCGCCACCATCCAATCGCCCGAACCCAACCGCGCGTTGGATCCCCACGCATTGATGATGCCGCCGTTGATCACCGTCGGGTCCAAGCCCGCCGCATCCAACAACTGCGCCACCAACGACGTCGTGGTGGTTTTGCCATGGGTGCCGCCGACGGCGATGGACCATTTTAGGCGCATCAACTCGCCGAGCATTTCCGCGCGCCGCACCACCGGCAACAAGCGCTTCCTGGCGCCGACCACTTCGGGATTATCGGATTTGACGGCAGACGAAATCACTACCACGCCGGCATTGTCGATGTTGTCTTCGCTGTGGCCGATGGCGACATTGACGCCCAGTTCGCGCAACCGCGTGACGTTGGGGCCTTCGGCTTGATCGGAACCCTGCACCGAATAGCCGAGGTTATGTAAAACCTCGGCGATACCGCTCATGCCGATGCCGCCGATGCCGACGAAATGAATGGTGCCGATGGAAAGTGGCAAAGCCCTCATGCTTCGGCGCTCCCTTTTTGATGTGTGTGTTCGACCAAACCCGCGACCATGTCGGCCAACCGCTTGGCGGCGTCGGCCCGGCCCAGGTCGCGCGCGCAACGGGCGGATTTTTCCAGCACCGCCGGAAGACCCAACAACGAGTCCAACCGCAACGCCAAGTTATCCGCCGTGAACGTGTCTTGCGGCATGATCCAGCCCGCCCCCGCCGCGTCCACGGCCTGGGCGTTGTAGCGTTGATGGTCGTCGGCTGCAAACGGATACGGCACCAAGATCGACGGCCGACCGACGGCCAAGGCCTCAGCCACCGTCGAGGCCCCGGCGCGTGAGATCACCAGATGCGATTTCACCATGCGTTCGGGCACGTCATCGATGAAGGTCGCGAGATGGGCGCGAATGCCGCAGTCGCCGTAAGCCTTCTTGACCGCGTCCAGGTCTTCTTCGCGGCATTGTTGGGTAACGTCCAACCGCACCTTGATTTCGTCGGGCAGTTTGGCAAGCGCGGCGGGAACCACCTCGCTCAACACCGTCGCCCCTTGCGATCCGCCCAGCACCAAGATGCCCAACGGTGCCTCACCCTCGCTGGGCGGGTACGGCGTGTCGGCTTTGGCGGCGATGGGTGCGCGCACCGGCATGCCGGTCAGCGTGATTTTCGCATCCGCACCCTGGGGCAATCCGTGGGTGTCGATGAACGACGTGGCGATGGCCTTGACCCGCCCGGCCAACAGTCGGTTGGCGCGACCAAGCAATGCATTTTGCTCGTGAATGGCGGTGGGGATCGATGTGAAACTCGCCGCCATCATAGTCGGCACCGAGGCGTAACCGCCAAAGCCGACCACCGCATCGGGCCGCAAGGTTTTCATCAGCCGCCAAGCCTGCCAGGTGCCGAGACCAAGCTCGAACACGCTTTTGATGCGCGCAGGCACGCTTTTTCCGGCGATCCCGCCGGCAAGAATGTGATGTGTTTCCAGCGCGCCCAGCGCGCCGCCGTAAGCCTTGCCGCGCTTGTCGGTGACCAACCCCAAACGGTAGCCGCGATCCATCAGCTCCGACGCCAAGGCTTCCGCCGGGAACACATGGCCGCCGGTGCCGCCCGCGGCCAACAACACGTGGGGACGGGTATCCGATGCGCTCATCGATGCCCCCCTTGACCATGGCGCACGCGGGTCAACGCCAACACCATGCCCATGCCCAACGCCAACGCCAAGGTGCTGGACCCGCCATAGCTGATGAACGGCAAGGTCATGCCCTTGGGCGGGATCAGATTGGTGGTCGAGGCGATGTTGATGATCGCCTGCAAAGCGAATTGGGTCAGCAACCCGGCAACCGCGACCATGACGAAAAAGTCACTGTCTTTGAAGACCCGGGAAAACCCACGCAGCACGATGAACGCGAACAAGACCACGATCAGCAAACACAGCAGCAAGCCGAACTCTTCGCCCGCGACCGCGAGAATGAAATCGGTATGGGCATCGGGCAGCACTTCCTTGACCCGGCCTTCGCCGGGACCACGTCCCAACAAGCCGCCGTTTTCAAACGCATCGAGGGATTTTTCCACCTGATAGCCTTTGCCGCCGATGGGATCGAGGAAACGGTCGATGCGCACACGCACGTGATCAAAGCTCAAGTACGCGCCAAAACCACCCAAGATGAACAGCAGCGCAATGGCGCCGACCAACACCAGCGGAAGTCCGGCAATGAAAAACTGCACCGCCCACACGCATGAAATGACGATCGACATGCCGAAATCGGGCTGCAGCAACAGCAATCCGACCACCGTCACGAACAGGAAGATGGCGATGGCATAACCCGGCACGTCTTCATCGAGCTTTTGCGCCGAAAACATCCATGCGGCCACCACGGCAAAGCTTGGCTTGATGAATTCGGACGGTTGCAACGAGAACCCCGCGATATACAACCACCGCGTCGCGCCCTTGGTTTCCGCACCGACGAACAACACCGCGATCATCGCCAACATGGCGCCGGCGAACACCAGCAACGCCAATCGCCGCACACCGCGCGGCGTCAACAACGAGGTGGTGATCATCACCACCAGCGCCAACGGCAAAAAGATGAAATGGCGATGGACGAAATGGAAACTTTCCAAGCCGATGCGATGCGCCACCGCAGGCGACGCCGCCAACACCAAGATCGCGCCCAACGCGGCGATGACGATCACCGACAACAAGGTCAGGCGATCGATGGTCCACCACCAGCGACTTACGACAGATGTGTCTGTGCGTGTAAAGGTGCTCATGCGCTGGCTGCTCCTCCGTCCACAAGGGCGGCGTGTTCGCTCAGCCCCGCGACAATCGTTTTGAACTTATCGCCGCGATGTTCGAAGCTTTTAAACTGATCGAACGATGCACACGCGGGCGACAAAAGAACCGTCGCCCCCTTCAGCGCATCGGCCTGCGCCGCGGCGTACGCAGACTTGGTCGCTGTTTCCAGATCGCCGCACAGTTCCGTCTCCACCTTGCCATTCAGATATTGGGCGAACGGCTCTGCCGCTTTGCCGATCAGAAACGCGCGACGCACCGGACCCAACAAGGGGTCCAAACCTTCTAGCCCGCCTTCTTTCGCCAGACCACCCGCAATCCAATAGATGTTGTCGTAACACACCAGTGCCTTAGCGGTGGCCTCGGCGTTGGTCGCTTTGCTGTCGTTGACGAACGCAACGCCGTTGAGTTCGCCCAGGCGTTCTTGGCGATGGGCGAGACCGGGGAAACTTTCGATAGCTTTGACGATGTCTTGGGCTTTGACCCCCATCATCCGCGCCGTGGCGTAGGCGGCGGCGATGTTTTGTGCATTGTGGCGTCCCGGCAGGTTGAGCAATGCCGTCAGGTCCATGACCTCATACGCCGCGCCGAGCACGTCGTCGATCAAAACCGCACCATCGACGTAAACACCACCGGGCGCTTTGCGCACACTGCTGATGGGTATGACCTTGCGACCTTTTTGGGCCTTGAGCTCATCGAAGATCGCACGCGAGACATCGTCGTCGATGCCGACCACGGCGATATCGCCCGCACCTTGGCCGCGAAAGATGTTTTTCTTGGCGCGCGTATAGCCACCCATGCCGCCGTGACGATCCAAATGATCGGGCGTGATGTTCAGCAGCACCGCAATTTTGAAGCGGGCGGAGGGACACAGTTCCAACTGATACGATGACAGTTCCAGCACGTAGGCGCAGTCGCGTTCCATCATCGCCATGTCGCAAATGGCCGGACCGAGATTTCCGCCGACTTCAACGTCACGGCCCGCATGTTCGAGGATGTGTCCGACCAGCGCGGTGGTGGTGGATTTGCCGTTGGTGCCGGTGATGGCGATCATCGGTGCGCTCGCACCCGAAGTCGCCAGCAATTCGGCGTCACCGATGATTGGCACGCCCGCATCCTTTGCCATGCGCGCGGCGTCATGCGGTTTGGGAAAGGAGTGGGGAATGCCGGGGCTGAGCACCAAGGCATCCATCGCCGCCCAGTTGATGCGTTTGGGATCGCGCACGGGAATGCCTTCGGCCTCGGCGGCGTCGCGCGCCGCATCGCCGTCATCCCACGCCAACACCCGCGCGCCGCTGCGGCACAGGGCGCGAGCTGCCGCCAAGCCGGACTTACCCAGTCCGATCACGGCGACATGTTTGGTGGCGTATCCTTCGCACGAAATCATTTACGATCGCTCATCTCAGCTTCAAAGTGGACAAACCGATCAGCGCCAAAATGGTGGCGATGATCCAAAAACGAATAACGATGGTGGGCTCGGCCCAACCTTTCTTCTCGAAGTGGTGATGCAGCGGCGCCATGGCGAACACGCGCTTGCCGGTCAGCTTGAACGACACCACCTGCACGATCACCGACACGGTTTCCAAAACGAACAATCCGCCGACGATGGCCAGAACCAATTCGTGCTTGGTGATCACGCTGACCACACCCAATGCGCCGCCGAGACTGAGCGAACCGGTGTCGCCCATGAACACCCGCGCCGGCGGGGCGTTGAACCACAAAAACCCCAAGCCGCCGCCGACCATCGCGCCCAAGAACGTCGCCAGTTCGCCAGTGCCCGGCACATAATGCAGTTGCAGATATCCGGCGAACACCGTGTTGCCGACCAGATACGCGATCAGCATGAACACACCCCCGGCAATCATCACCGGCACGATCGCCAAACCATCCAAGCCATCGGTCAAGTTCACCGCGTTGGAAGAACCAACCATCACAAAGGCGGCGAACACCGGGAAGAACCACGCCAATTGCACCAACGTATCTTTCAAGAACGGCACCGCCAAGGTGCTTTCCAAGTGTTCCGGCATCATGCGCACGATCCACAACGCGGCGGCTAAGGCGAACGCGATTTGCAGCGCCATTTTCATCTTGCCGGGTAGACCCTTGTGATTGCGGCGGCTCACTTTCAGGTAATCGTCGAGGAAACCGATAAAGCCGTACGACACCGTGATGCCCAACGCCACCCACACGAACCCGTTGGACAAGTCCGCCCACAGCAAGGTGGAAACCACCATCGCGATCAAGATCATCAAACCGCCCATGGTCGGGGTGCCCTGCTTGGTGAGCAGATGGCCTTCGGGACCGTCGTCGCGGATCGGCTGGCCGCCCTTTTGGCGCACATGCAACAGCGTGATCAGCTTGGGACCAATGAGGAAGCTGATGATCAGCGCCGTCATCACCGCGCCGCCGGTGCGAAACGTCAGATACTGAAAGACGTTGAAGATCGGAAATTTGTCCGTCAGCGGGAACAGCAGGTGGAACAGCATCTATTCGGCCTCCCCCTTTTCATGTTTTGAGATAGCAAGGGATTTCAGCACTTCGACCACCCGGCCCATGCGCACCCCGGCGGAACCTTTGACCATCACCACATCACCGGGACGGACCGCTTTGCGCACCACGTCGGCCAACAAGTCGGAACTGACCGAATGATGGCCGCGTCGCTCAGAGGGCATTACCTTCCACAAATGCTCCATGGCTTCACCGGCCAAGAACACCAGGTTGATGTGATTGTCTTCCAGCACCTCGTTCAGTGCGGCGTGCAGTTCGGGGGTCTCTTCGCCCAATTCCAACATGTCGCCCAACACCGCGATGCGCCTCCCATCAGGCCCGAGAGGCTGTGCGCTCAGCACCGCCATCGCCGCGCGCATGGCTGCCGGGCTGGCGTTGTAGCTTTCGTCGATGAGCACGAAGGAACCCGCGCCGGTTTCGATTTCGAAGCGTTGACCACGCCCCGTGGGCGCGGTGAGCTTGGATAGGGTCTTGGCCGCTTGCGCAACGTTGCCGCCCGCCGCATGCACGGCCGCCAGCACGCACAGGGAATTCATCACCCAGTGTCGCCCGGGCACGCCCAAACGGTATGTCAGCTCACCCAATGGGGTCATCGCGGTAACATCGGAGCTTTCGGCATGTAGGCTGCATTCAACCAATCTGAAATCCGCGTCGATACCGCCACCAAAGGTAACGATCTCACCCATGTCGGCACCACGCGCGGCGTCGAACAGGCGGTCGTACTCTTTGATGTCGCGGTTGAGCACCGCCGTTGCGCCGGGTTGAGCGCCTTTGAAAATTTCCGCCTTGGCGTCGGCGATTTCATCGGCATTGGCGAAAAATTCCGTATGCGCGGGTGCGATGGTGGTGATCACGCACACGTGCGGCCGGGCCATCAACGACAACGGCGTCAGTTCGCCGGGATGGTTCATGCCCAATTCAAGCACCGCATAGTCCGCGTCTTTTGGGATGCGCGACAGGCTCAGCGGCAAACCCCAATGGTTGTTGAGACTGCCTTCGCTGGCCGACGTTTTGCCCTGTTCGGACAGCACCAGTTTCAAGGCTTCCTTGGTGCCGGTTTTGCCCACCGACCCGGTCACCGCGATGACCTTGGCGTGATCGAGCCGGTCGCGTGCGGCGCGACCCAAGGCTTCCAGTGCCTGCATCGTGTCGTCGACCACCAGCAACGGTGCGTCCGGGTCCAACACCGGCGGGCGGTGACACACGGCGGCGGCGGACGCGCCCTTTTCAAAGGCCGTGGCGACATAATCGTGGCCGTCGGCGTTGGGGCCTTGCAAGGCAATGAACAGGTCGCCCGGCTTCAGCGTGCGGGTGTTGATCGACACGCCTGTCGCCTGCCAATCGGGATGCACGTCGCCACCGGTGGCGCGGGCCGCGTCTTGGGATGTCCACAGAATGTCGGGTGTCTTTATCATGTTCACGCTCCGACCTCCTTCATGACGGCAGCGGCCTCTGCGACATCGTCGAACGACCGCACCTCGTCGCCGATGATCTGGCCTTGTTCGTGGCCCTTGCCCGCCAACACCAACACGTCGCCATCGCCAAGGCCGCACACAGCTTCGCGGATGGCTTGGCGGCGATCACCGATTTCGCGGGCGCTGGGACACGCGGCCATGATCTCGGCGCGAATGAGATCCGGATCTTCACTGCGCGGGTTATCGTCGGTGACGATGACGCGATCGGCGAACTTGGCCGCGATCGCCCCCATCTGCGGGCGCTTGCCGGCGTCGCGGTCACCACCGCATCCGAACAAAACATGCAACTTGCCGGTCGCGTGCGGGCGCAAGGCCTGCAACACGGTTTGAAGGGCATCGGGGGTGTGGGCGTAATCCACATAGACCGCCGCGCCGCCGACCTTGCCGACTTTTTGCAAGCGCCCCGGCACGCCGTCCAAAAATTCCAGTGCCGCGACGGCAGCTTTGACGTCCGCCCCCATGGCCAATGCCAGACCCAACGCACACAAGGCGTTTTCGGCCTGAAAGCCCCCCGCCAACGGCAGGTTCACCTCAAACCCGTCGGCATCGATCTGCACCGACAAGGTTTGCCCATCGCCATGGGGAACTTGATCGACCAGACGAATATCGCGTCCTTCGCGTCCATAGGTCAGAACGCGCAAACCGCGCTTCAAGGCAACCGCAGTAATCTCGTGACCTTCGGGACTGTCGGCGTTGATCACCGCTGCACCGCCGCTGGACACAACTTGGGAAAACAACCGCAGTTTGGCGGCCAGATAGGCGCTCATGGTGCCGTGATAATCGAGATGGTCGCGGCTGATGTTGGTAAAGCCCGCCGCCTGAATGCGCACGCCATCAAGACGGAATTGCTCCAACCCATGGCTGGAAGCTTCCATGGCGAGGTGATCGACGCCTGCATCAGCGAGACGGGCGAGTGTTTCGTGCAGCTGCACCGGGTCCGGCGTGGTCAGCTTGCCGGGTTCGTCGAACCCCACACCGTGCACACCCAACGTGCCGACGCTGGCGGATTTGTGGCCGAGCCTTTGCCAGATTTGGCGCAGGAACGACGCGGTCGAGGTTTTACCGTTGGTGCCGGTGATCGCCGCAACATGGGCAGGTTGGGCGCGATAGAAATTCGCCGCCATGCGCGCGAAGCGCTGACGCACGTTGGCGTCTTCGAGAACCGGAATGCCGTCGACGCGCGTGCCCACCGGGGCGAGCACGATGGCCGCGCCTTTTTCGGCCGCGGCAGGAATGAAATCACGGCCATCGACGTGCGCGCCGGGCAACGCCGCGAACAAGTATCCCGGACGCACGGCGCGGCTGTCGCAGGTCAGGCCCGCGATATCCAATTCACCGTCGATGACGTCCGTATCAAACACGTATTCGTCTCCCAGCAATACTTCAATAAGTCGCATGGCGCACGCTCCCGCCCACCATCGCGGTGCGCTTCGGCCCGCTGGACACCGGCACATGCAACGGATGGTTCGGCGCGTCCTCGGCCTCGACGCCGCGGCCATCGGGGATCATGCCGTAAAGCGGTCCCATGCGTTCGATCACCCCCTGCACCACCGGTGCGGCGACCCAGCCGCCGGTGGCGTAGCCGTACGTGGCTTTGATGCCTTGCGGTTCGTCCACCACCGCCAGCACCACGTAACGCGGATTGGTCATGGGGAACGCGCCGACGAACGACGAGATCAGCGCCTTCTTGTCGTACTTGCCCGCCACTTGCTTTTCCGCCGTACCGGTCTTGCCGCCCACCAGATAACCTTGCACGTCGGCGTTCTTGCCGGTGCCGTCGCGCACCACCAACCGCATCAAACTGCGCATGGCGGCGGACGTTTTCGCTTCCAGAACTTTTTTGCCGCGCGGCACCGTCGTGTCGGTGTGCTTCATCAACGTCGGCGGCATCATCACCCCACCGTTGATCAACGAAGAAACCCCTGCCGCCAGTTGCAACGGCGAAACGGCGATGCCGTGACCATAAGAAATGGTCATGGTGGAAATCTCACCCCAGCGCGCGGGAAACAGCGGGCTGCCGACTTCGGGCAATTCGACGTCGGAAGCACCGAGCAGGCCGAAGCGGGTCAGGTATTCCTTTTGCGTTTTCGCGCCAACGTCCAACGCCATCTTGGCGGTGCCGATGTTGCTGGAATAAACCAGAATTTCCGGCACGCTGAGCCAGCGTTTCTTGGCATGGAAATCGTTGATGGTGAAGCGCGCGATGTGGATCGGCTCGCTGGCGTCGTAGCCGTCGGTCAACTTCACCGTGCCGGTATCCAGCGCCATGGCGGTCGTGAACAGCTTAAACGTCGAACCCATTTCGTAAACGCCCTTGGTCGCCCGGTTGAACCCGCTTTCGCCCAAGGAACTCTCGGGCTTGTTCGGATCGAAATCGGGCAGCGAGACCATGGCGATGATTTCACCGGTGTTGACGTCCATCACCACGCCCGCCGCGCCCAAGGCGCTGAAGCGCTTTTGAGCTTTGACCAGTTCTTCGTGCAAGATCGCCTGCACACGCATGTCGATGGACAGGTCGATGGTTTCGCCTTGGGTGCCGAGGCGCGTTTCGAAAGTGCGCTCGACACCGGAAATTCCGCGCCCGTCGACATCTGTATAGCCGATAACATGGGCAAAACTCGGGCCGTAGGGATAGACCCGGCGTTCTTCGCGGCGGAATCCAAATCCCGGCACGCCGAGACGGTTCACCGCCCACACCTGATCGGGGGTGAGATTGCGCGCCAGCCATTCGAACCGTCCGCCCCCCTTAATCTTATCAAGGACTTGGTCGCGGTTGAGATCCGGCAGAACGCTCAGCAACTTGTCCGCCGCTTCTTCGGCATCGCCGCCTTCAAGCGCCTCACGGCTGTCTACATACAGCGATTGCGTGGGCAGGCTGGTGGCGAGAATGTGGCCTTGGCGGTCGCGCACGTCGCCGCGCACCACCACCGGGCTTTCGGCCTTTTTGGTGGTCATCGCCTGCCACGTCGGCGCACCGTCCTTACCGTGACGGGTCAGGTCGACCAAGCGACCGCCCAACACCACGAACGCCAACGCGAACATCACGCCGGTGACCAGCAGACGCGTCCGCCCCTGGTCCAACGCCTGTTTACGCGCACTTTCCATGCGGATGCGTTCGGGGTCCAGCGCCTCGAACGGGATTTCGGTTTGCAACGGGGATGCATGCTTCATTGCGCCGCCTCCCCCTCGGAATTCTTTTCGCCGAATACGATCTCGCGCACGGGAATGCTCATCATCGCGTCCGGGCCGACCACACGGCGCGGCGGAACCGGCCCCATGTTCAAGTATTCGATCGCCAGCGCCTCGATGCGCGCCGGATCGTTCAGCGTCGCCCACTCGGCATGCAGCACATGTAGCGCACGGCGCTCTTCTTCCAACTCACCGGACAAACGCTTGTATTGAGATTCCAGATCGTGAACCTGATATTTGACCGAGAACAACACCATCGAAATGCCGCCCGCCAACAGCAGGAACAACACGGTGGTGTGGCGCAGGAAAGCGGATCGATGGGTCATCACGCCGCCCCCCCATAAGGCCATGCGGGCGCATCGGTGCGCTCGGCCATGCGCAGCCGCGACGAACGCGAACGCGGGTTGATCTTGCATTCTTCGGCGCTCGGCTTGACGGTGCCTTTTTTGAGCAACTTAAATGTCGGCGCTCGCCCCGTCTCGCCGCTGTCGGGCATGTAACGCGACGGATTGGGCACATTGCCGGACCGCGCGTTGAGGAACGATTTGACGCGCTTGTCTTCCAGGGAATGAAACGCCACCACCGCCAACCGCCCGCCGGGCGCGAGCAGACGTTCCGCGCCGCTAAGACCGCGATCGACTTCGCCCAGCTCGTCGTTGACGTAGATGCGCAAGCCCTGGAAGGTGCGCGTGGCGGGGTGAATGCCGTCCTTTGATTTCTTCACCACCCGGCACACGATGTCGGCCAACTGGCCGGTACGGGTGATCTTGCGTTCGGACCGGGCCTCGACGATGGCGTGCGCGACCCAGCGCGACCGGCGTTCTTCGCCGAATTCATATATGACGTTGGCGAGATCGTCTTCGTCCATATCGTTGACGACGTCGGCGGCACTGAGACCCTTTTGTTCCATGCGCATATCCAACGGCCCGTCGGACATGAACGAAAAGCCGCGTTCCGCCTGATCGAGCTGCATGCTGGACACGCCCAGATCCAACGCCACCCCATCGACGCCGGCGACGCCGCGGGCGCTCAGCAAATCGAACATATCGCCAAAGCGACCTTCGACGACGCGTAGCCTGCCGTCGTATTCGCTTTCGATCTGGCGTGCCTTGGCAATCACATTGGGATCGCGATCGATCCCCCACACGACGCAATCCGCAGCCTCGAGAATCCCGCGCGAATACCCGCCGTTACCGAAGGTACCATCGACATAGACACCGCCGTCACGGGGGTTTAGGGCAGTTAAAACCTCTTTGAGAAGAACCGGGATGTGAGGCTGTGACATGGGCTCACTCCCCCCCGGTTGGATTTCGCGGCGACAACTGCAACGTCGCCCCTTCGGCCTTGGCTTTTTCCAGCGCGCCGCCACGGTGCTCTTGATAAGTGTCCGGCGACCAGATCTGAAAGCGCGAACCATGCCCGACGAACAGCGCCTGACCGTCAAGACCGGCATGTTGGCACAGCTCCGTCGGCAAGCTGATGCGGCCTTCAGGATCGAAGGCCAACTGGAAGGTGTTTTCCAAGGTGATGGCGGCCAGACTTTCCTGAGCGTCGGAGAAAAGCTCGAGATTGTCGTCAAGGCTGGCGGACAGACGTTGCATGAACGCTTCGCCCGCGCCTTCCAAGGCCGGATATTTGAAATAAGGGAAAATATAGACGCCCGCGAAGCCCTCAGACGTGACGGCTTCCCGATAAGGCTTCGGGACGGAGACCCGGCCTTTCTTGTCTATTTTATTGAGATGACGGCCGACGAGCAGCGCCATAACTCCCCCTAACTGATGCATCAACAAAGACCCTTTGCAGGCCCTTGATAACGGCTCCCTCGTTTTCGAAACCGGCCCCATCCCCGTGACGGAACCCAATGCCGAAAGCTTGAAAGCCTGCCCGCATCGCACGTCGAACGCGCTCACGGGCCCCATTGGTAACTTATGGGATAACATGGGATCTTATGGGCGTCAATGGGAATGCTTGGTTTGTCTTGGGTTTTACTGGGGATAAGTGGAACTTAAGAACACTCGCATAAGCACAAAAAAAGCCGCCGATACGGCAGCAACATTTTGAAAAAATTGTAGTTTTAGGTTCACCAAGCCATCACGCCGCAAATGTTCTTGTATTGTTCTTTATTTGAGCGAAATGATCCAGTATTTCAACTCGATCAAAAAGGAGGACGTTTCACGTGTTAAGCGTCTAAACCGCGCCGAACGAGGGCTGCGAGCATGCTCGGCATCAAAACCTGAATTCGGCCACGCCCGCTTTTGACCCACTTGCGCTTTGAAAATACGCCCAGCGTCTTGGCGATGACTTCTCGCGTCGTGCCAATATGGGACGCGATTTCTTGCTGGGTTCTCAACACCCAGCCCTCGTCGCTCGCCTGATTGAGCAAAAAGCTCGCCAGGCGCTGATCGACACGATGCGCATGCACCTCTTCCAGTTCCGTCATCAGTCGCATCACCACCGTTGAAAGGGTGCGCACGGTGAGATCTTGAATCACGGCTTCATCAGCGAACAGGGTGCGATACAACGCCCCGGGCACGACCATCACATCGGTATCCTCTTCGCTCTGCACCCAAGCGGGATAAAGCAATTTATTGAATAGGCTATTGAGCGCAAACACACACGTTTCACCCGGACGGATCAAGTATAACGTGGCCTCTTTGCCACTGGGTGTGAGGGTATAGACCCGCAACTGCCCACGGGTGACGAAATACGCTCCCGATACCGTCTGGCCCTTTTCCACCACCGTGGCACCTTTGGCAAAGCTGTGAAGCGATACACCGCGTTTTAGAGCTTCCCGCCCTGAAGCTGAGATGTCTGCAAATGGATAGATTGTTTCCATGTGTGTCCTTTCTGCTCAACCGAAGGAAAAGTTAGCAGGTTTTCTATTTGTGTCATCCCCACTGCACTTCTTTGACGTTGAACGAGCGTATCGCTGCTCAGGGCATGGAGAAACGCCACGATGTCTTCGATGCCTTGCGATGAAATTTGCTTTTTCCGGTAGCCCGAAAGCGACTTGGTTTCAGGAGACCACAGTACCCGCAATGGAGATATGTTATTTTTTGCATCGACATCGGCCGCCAACTGTGCGGATGCCATGACGCGCACAGCCTCAGTTAAATCAGTGACGGAACCGTTGTGGAAATAGGGAGCCGTCAACGCCACGTTTCTCAATGACGGCACACGCCATATACCGTTTTGGGCCTGAGCATCTGCACGACCTTTGTCCTGATCGAGACCGTAATGCAGCGCCAGCTCAGAACGGCTTGCGAACAACAATTGAAAAGGCGAACGCGGCCCAACCAAACTGGCGCCACTGAAATTCGGCCCCGAATGACAGTTTGCACAGCCCAAGGAGCGAAACAGATACATGCCGCGTTTTTGACTTTCAGTCAGCGCATCGTCATCGCCACCCACGAAACGATCGTAAGGTGTATCCGGTGTAACCAGAGTTCGCTCATAAGCCGCGATGGCCTTGGCGATGTGTTCGATGGTGATCTCGCTCCCAGTGTCAAAGGCTTCAGCAAATGCCTTTTGATACACGTCATTTTCGGCAACACGCGCCACCACGGCATCGAGTGAGGGCATGCCCATCTCATTGGGGTTGATCAGGGGGCCGGTTGCTTGATCTTCCAACGACGTCGCCCGACCATCCCAAAACAACCGCGCCTGAAACGCGGCATTGAACACAGTAGGAGTATTGCGTGGTCCTGGCACCTTCGTAATGCCGATCGCGGTCGCGGTCGCGTCAGCCCCCGCCCCTGTTTTGACATCGTGGCAAGTCGCACATGATACCGTGCGATCCGCCGATAATGCCGGATCGTGAAACAAGAGCTCGCCCAATGCGATTTTTTTGGCCGTACCGGGGTTGTCCGCTGGCGTAGGCGCGGCGGCGGGCAAAGCCCGCCAAGTTTTTTGCCGTGACGAAAATAAAGCAGGATGCGCGGATCCCGGTAATGGTGTGTTTCGAAGTTGCTCATACTTCGCTTGGCGTTCAGTCATATCGGGCAATTGAACGTCAATGGTTTGCGCGGGAAACAGTCCAAAAGCCGCGATGACCACCAATTTGATGGAAAATGCAGCCATCCCGAACCCCAACACACCGCCGACAACAAAACGCCCTTCGGCACTCATCACCGAGCGTGGGACAAGATCCCCGCGCATAATCAACACAAGCGCCCCGCAACCGGTCAAAAGCATCAACGAACCGTACGTCAAAATGGGTAAAACATCGGCGTTCATGGCGTGTCCCCACTCCTCAAACCTTCGACGCGGCCACCTATGCAAAAAGCCGCGTCGAAGGCTGCGCTTTATGCGGCTTGTGGCTTGAAGAAAATGGTTCCCGGGGTCGCGGTCTTAACCTCGGTGATCGACGCGTACGGCAATCCGACACGTTCATGTGAACGCCGCACGGCTTCGGCATTGGGTGCCATTGTCATGCAGAACGCGCGTCCGTCTTCCAGGCCGACATTGACCTGCAAAAGAACGACACCTTCCTCTTGGCAAGCCACTTTGTACTGGGCAAAGAATTGCTCGAATTGTTCTTCATTCAAGCTTTCGGGGAAGGTTCCATTTTGTGTGTCGTGTGTATCGACAAAAAATCGCATCGTATTCATGGGATGATCTTCTCTTACTGTTAAAGGAGAACCACACGGTAGTGCTCCTGGGTGAGCAAGGTCTGTATCCATAGATACATTCATGATCATTTAGGCAATGGCGCAAAATTCCATCAAGATACTGGCATATGACCTTTGAAACGGTCTAAGGTGCCGCATGACCTCCCCTACAGACACACATCACACTCATATTGCGCCCGCGCTCGCCATCTCGATGATCATCGTGACCGGCGCCATGCTTGCGGGCATGGATGTAACCGCCAAATATCTGGCACTGGAACTGCCGGTGTTGGTGGTGTTGTGGGCGCGCTATTTCTTTCACACCGCCATCACCTTCACCGTCTACGCGGCCAAGCGGCGTTCGTTCCAGTTTCTGCGCGCACGCCGACCGGGATTGCAGTTGATACGCGCCGCTTCGTTATTCGGCGCCACATCGTTCATGTATGTGGCGATCACGCTGATGCCGCTGGGCGATGCGGCGGCAATCCAGTTCATGGCACCGGTGTTGGTGACCTTGCTGTCGGGGCTGTTTTTGGGTGAGCACGTGGGCCCGCGCCGCTTGATCGCGGTGGCGGTCGCATTTGGCGGCGTGGTGCTGGTGGCGCGGCCCGGTTCCGACGTGTTGGGATGGACGGCGCTGCTGCCCATGGTCACGGCGGTTTTGCTGGCGATCTACATGGTGATGACGCGGGTCATCCGCACCAAGGACAACCCGGACTCGACCACCTTTTATTCAACCGCCGTCGGGGCGTTGATTCTCAGCGCCATCGTACCGTTTTATTGGCAAGACTTTACGCCCGCTCAATGGGGACTGATGCTGACCATGGGCCTGGCCGGGGCCGGCGGACATTTTCTGCTGGTCAAAGCCTTTCATTCGGCGGAAGCGTCGATGCTCGCCCCGTTCACCTATTCCCAAGTGGTGGCCGCGATCATCTGGGGTTTCTTGGTGTTCGGTGACGTGCCCAGCGTGTGGACCACTTGTGGCGCAACGTTGATCGTCGGCAGCGGCATTTACGTCTGGTACCGCGAAACCCGCCTGCGTCGCGCTGCGGCCTAAGCCCCCAAATCACAGCTCTCCGTCATCCCGGCCTCGCCGATGATGGGGCAACTGGCCGTTCAACACCGTCCAGCTTCTGCGGCTTTCGGTCCAGGTTTCATCTCGGGGCGGATAAGCTTCAGGGTCGTCGAACAGCACGCTGGGCAGATCGATGTCGCGGCCTTCGTTGTAAACAAACGCGACCGGCGTGCCGCACGCAGGGCAGAAACCGCGCATCGCCGCACGGCTTGAAGTGCGCCACGCGGGCTCGGCGCCACTCCATTGCACCGCCGCTCTGGGCAGCTCGACCCAGGTCACATAGGGTGCGCCGGATGCTTTTTGACACATCCGGCAATGGCAATTGGTGACCCCGTTGGGCGCGCCTTCAACCGTGAAGGCGACATGGCCGCACAAGCAGCTTCCTTTTTGAACGCGCGTCATGATGACATCTCTTGATACAGCCTCGCAAAAGCACTCCCCTGTCATGGTGCATTGCGGCGGTCGGTTCAAGCAAGACTAAAGGCAGGCATCTCGTTTTTTACGGTATGGACGGTCGCATTCCCAATCGTTGCCGGAGTAATCGAGATGGGCGTTTTCAGGCAAGATCACCGCAAGGCAAGCATTGTCGACGGCGTAAAAACCGCGCTCGCATTTCCATGCCGAGTTCGATGCCGCGCCGACGAAATAGCCGTTGTCCGGGACATCCACCGCGACACACGCATCGCCGACGGCGTGATAACCGCGTTCACATTCCCAGCCCACTCCGTAACTGCCGTCCACGAAATAACCGTTTTCGGGTACCTTGACCGCGACACATGCATCTTCGATGGCACGAAATCCACGATTGCAGGCCCAGCCGGTTCCATACGAAGAGTCCGCCAAGTATCCGTTTGCGGGCACTTTGACAGCCACGCAGGTGTCTTTGACCGTGAGATATCCGCGATTGCATTCCCAGCGACCACCCGATGAACCCAAAAAGGCGTTCTTCGGCACGGTAATCGCAACGCAAGCCCCGGCAGTTTTCAAATAGCCTCGGCGACAGTCCCAACCTTCATCGTAGGTTTTACCTGTCAGATAGGCATTGCTCGGCGCGATCACGGCCTTGCACTGCCCCTCGGCTTCTCGATAGTTCTTATCGCATTCCCATCCACTGCTGTAACTTTTGGCATGTGCGTTCGCAGGCATAGTCGAGGCACTTTCTTGGCCAAAACTCACGGCAGGAAACAACACCATAAACGCCAAGAACATCAGGGCGTGAAAGGTGGTCGGACATGGTCGGCAGACGTCGGGCATTGAAAAATCCTAAGTTGTGCGAGAAAGCGTCACGTGTTCATTTGTGTTTTCAGGCGTACGACGATGGCATTCACCGCCTCTTCACGATCATCGAAATGAACGTTCTCCCCTTTACTGATCTGCAGCGTTTCGTGGCCTTTGCCGGCCAAAATCACGACATCGTTTTCGCTTGCATTGTTGATCGCATGTTCGATTGCGCTGCGCCGGTTCGCAATGAGAACGCAATTGCGGGCCTGCGCACCGACACCACCGAAGACTTCATTTAAGATCGTCTGGCTGTCTTCATCGCGTGGGTTGTCGTCGGTGATCACCACCCGGTCAGCAATTTCAGCGGCAATCTTGCCCATTTGCGGGCGCTTGCCGCGGTCTCGGTCTCCGCCGCAACCGAACACCACCCAAAGCTGCCCATTTCGTGTCACGGCGATATCCTTGGCCGTTCTCAACACATTTTCGAGGCCGTCCGGCGTGTGGGCGTAATCGACCAAAACCATAAAGGGCTGCCCCTGTACGACCGGTTCCATGCGCCCCCTTGGCGCCAAGCAGGCGGACAGGGTTTTGCGCGTAAAACTCTCACCAATGCCGATGTAGCGCAGGGCGCTGACAGCAGCCTGAATGTTGAGGTAATTGAAATCGCCCAACAGTTGGGGTTCGAAATCTATGCTCTCATCACGAAAATCCGCGGGGTAAATTTTGTGTGCCAGACCTTGGCGCATGAAATCCATTTTGACTTTTTCGTAATGCGCAAAAGTCTTGTGATAATCAAGGTGGTCTTGGGTGATGTTGGTGAGAATTTTGACATCGAAATCGATCCCAAGAATGCGGCCCTGATCGATCCCTTCCGACGTCACCTCCATCACGAAGTGGGTGCCGCCTTGATCCAGGTGATCGGTCATAAAACGGGCGGTGTCCAGTTTTTCAGGAGTGGAAAGGTCGCGATTTCCCGAGTTGTAGGTTCCCAACACAAATGGATTGTGACCGGCGGCTTTCAGTACTTCGCCAAGCAGGTATGAGACCGTCGTTTTTCCGTTCGTCCCCGTCACGCCGATAACACACAGATCCTCGGACGGATGACCGTACCCAGGAGGTGAAATGTCCAGCGGCAAAGCATCATCGATCAACGCATCATTGGCGTGAAATACACCCATTGAATATCCTTTTGTGTGAATATCGATTGGCGGATCGCTGAATATACTGATCCGCAAACACCCGTTGAGACCGTGGAGGCACACGCGTGCACCCCACGATTGCTTAGGTCATAGATTGAGTGGCGAACATCATGGCGCTTGCGCTTGCGAAATCAAAAACAAGCAGCCACCCACCTTCCGTGTCGGCGATCAAACCAAACGGATTGGTGGAGACGACGCAGGACACAGCCCTACGCGCCGGAACTAGATGTTTCGCTTAGGACTTGGAAGCCGGGGAGCTTTCGCTTGGCGCCGCATCAGGTTTCACAGTCGGCTGATCATTTGCCGGTGCGTCTTTGGGCTTATCGGCGGACTTGTCTTTGGCAGGGGTGTTTTGTGCGGTAGAGAATGACTTGAATGACATTTTGCATGCCTTTCGGTGCTGCCCGCAATGATTTGCTGACTTTGCGAATATAGTAATAATTCAAATATTTTTCAAGGTTATCGAAAATTTTATTTTTAAATTATTAACTAATTAATTTTCACATTAATATTTTTACACAAATTACATTTGATTGTATTTTTACTCTTCACATGAACCACGTCATTCACGCGTCTCATGGGCTGTGCGGGGATGGCCCAAATGCAGGACCGGCATCAAGTCGAAATAAGGCCGAATGGTCGGCGAGGTCGAAGCCGCGAAATCGCAAAACGGACCGTCGAAGAAAACTCGGCCTTGGTGCAGCATCACAGTGCGCGGCTCCAACCGATTGAGCAGATCCTTATCGTGGGTGATGATGATGGTGGTGCGTTTTCGCGCCACATCCAACTCATGCGTTTCCAAAATCAAATCTTGGATTTGAGCAGCACTGGTGGGATCGAGCCCGGTGGTCGGTTCGTCATAAAAAATTGCATCGGGACTCATCGACAAGGCGCGCGCTACCGCCAGACGTTTGGCCATGCCGCCCGATAAGCTGTTCACATCGGTATCCAGAAAATCGTCGCTATCGTCCAGCGCCACCGCTTTCAACACCCGTTTGGCGATGGGCACGATGTCTTCGTCTTCCATGTGACGGATTTCGTGAAGCCACAATTGAATGTTGTCGAACACCGTACCTGAAAACAGCGCGTTCATTTGAAACACCACGCCCCAATGGGTATGCAGCGCATCCAACTGCGCAGGCGTCAGCCGCGACACATCGACCAACGGCGATCCTTCGCGTTCGTGATCGGCGACCTGCACCACGCCTTGGTCCGGTTCCAACTGACCGAGAATATGATTGAGCAACACCGTCTTGCCGCAGCCCGACCCGCCGACGAACGCCACCATTTCGCCGCGCTTGATCTCGATATCCACCCCACTCAGAACCCGGTGTTCCCCGAACGCCTTGTGCAAGCCTTCAATCCGAATTTCGATGTCGCTATTCATATGATGAGCGTACACGGTGAAAACAGGATTTGTGCAGAAAAAAAGAGGAAAAGAATACGGACCAGATGACCTGTAAGCCGGGTTCTGTCCCCCCTCAACTGAGGGATGGATGGCCATTCATCTGGGACGCCTGTTGCCAGACGCCTCGCGCGATACACCCGAACGGCGGCGCACAAACACGCGTGAGGCCCTAAGCCTCTGGCCGTCCTTCTCGATCTTGCACCCGGTGGGGTTTACCGTGCCGTCCCTGTTGCCAGGGACGCGGTGCGCTCTTACCGCACCCTTTCACCCTTACCTGAGCAAGCTCAGGCGGTTTGCTTTCTGTGGCACTTTCCCTAGGGTCGCCCCCGCCGGCCATTAACCGGCACCGTGTTTGTGTGGAGCCCGGACTTTCCTCCCCCGCGCGAACGCGAGGGCGGCCATCCAGTCATCTGGTCCGCCGGAAACTTACTCCCTTACGCCATTTCGAGCAACGCCTTCAAAATGCCGACGGTTTCCGGATCGGCCTCGCCGCTGACGAGAGCTGGGCGGAAATGGCGCTGAAACGCAGCCAGCGCGGCGCCCAGGTCGGTGATATCGTAACCAAACGCAGCCAGCATGATCGCAACGTCAACGTTGGTCGCCTTGGTTGGTTGAGCGTCGTCCACCCACAAACCGATGCCATGCGCGGCGAGACGCTGCCAGTCGAACAATTCACCGGGATCTTGCTTGCGACGAGGAGCGACATCCGAATGCCCCACCACATTGTGCGGGGGAATGGGATGACGCTTGAGGATCGCGCCCGCCAGCGCCTCCAACGCCGTCATCTGGGCCTCGGGAAAGGCGCGGTAGCCAAACTCATGTCCGGGGTTGACCAATTCGATCCCGACCGAGCGGCCGTTGACGTCCATCGCCCCGCGCCACCACGCGACCCCTGCGTGCCAGGCGCGCTTGTCTTCGTCGACCAGACGATAAACCGTACCGTCTTCGTCGATCAGGTAATGGGCACTAACCTGCGCGTCGCCGTCGCACAGACGTTCCAGCGCCACCTGACAGGTTTGCATGCCGGTGTAATGCAGAACCAGCATGTCGATCGGGATCGCCAAAGGACGATCGTTGAAATTGGGCGAAACGGTGAGGGTGCTCATGACATCTGCTTATTTAAAGCCGCGGGTCTTCTTGATCTTGTCATAGGCGGCATTGATGGCGGCCATTTTCTCATTCGCCAAATCAATGAATTCCTGCGGCAAGCCTTGGGCCATCAGCTTGTCGGGGTGGTTTTCATGAATCAGCTTGCGGTACGCTGCCTTGATTTCCTGATCGCTTGCATCCGCATTGATGCCCAAAATCTCGTAGGGATCGGCTTGGCCGCTGGGCGCGTGGGTGGCGGTGATGCGCTCGAACGTGTGCCGATCGAAACCGAAAATATCGGACACGCGCTTAAGGTACTCCAGCTCAGCCGGGTGCACCACGCCATCGGCCTTGGCGATGTGAAACAGCCCGCCCAACAGCTCTTCGAGAACGGCAGGCTCATGCGGAAACAGATTTGCGACCTGTTGCGCGTAAAGCTCAAAGCCCGCTGTCGAGGTCTTGGCGCGATCGAAAACCTTGGCAACGTTGTTCACCTCTTCCGGTGGGATATGGAACAACTGCTTGAACGCCTGGACTTCGTCGCGTGTCACTTGGCCGTCGGCCTTGGCCATTTTCGCGCCCAGCGCAATCACCGCCAAGGTGAAGGCGACTTGGCGTTGTTCTTCGCGCGACACCCGCCCCAGGGCGGGACTTCCGCCGCCATGGGCCTTGTCGATGGCGTGCCCCGCCACCGCACCCAACAATGCGCCCAACGGCCCGCCGATGGCGAAACCGGCAACCCCGCCAATCACTTTTCCCCAAATGCTCATCGATCTTTATCCATCACTACAACGCCCAGCCCTTTCCCCATCTTTTTTCCATGGCCCCAGGGTACCTCAGTCGCGCCTCGCTGCAAGTCCTGACATGACCTGAAATCCAAAAAGGTGACGGTGTGACGAGCGTCATATTCGATTTTCCGCAATGCCTGTAATTTCAACGTAACACTAAACATTTAGATGAGTGTCTTGAACAGCTTTGAGGAGCCTCACCATGATGAGCGCTTTTGATATCCCGAAAAACCTGGTGGCCCTGTTGGGCGCATTGGCGCTGGCCGCCTTGTTCGCGACGGCAAATCCCGCACAAGCTGAAGAAACCACGGACCAGAGCAGCGCCGCAAGCGCCACGACGTCCGCCCCCACCACGGCTCATCATATCGAACAGAACACGCTCAGAAAGCTGTTGAGCGCGCCCCATTTGAGCCGCGAAGAGCATCTGCAGCTGCTGATCGAATTGAACGAACTCAACGAAGAAGTCGCTTAAGCCCCACCGTCTGCATGCGCCGTCGGCTAGCGATTGCGGGCACTGAGGCGTTCGCGCAGACGGTCCAGCAACGCCCCGTCGATACCGCCACCCCCCATGCTTTCCACACCACGAAATGCAACGATCGCATCATAGGTGCGCTCACCGTCGATGCCGTCGGCGTATCCCGGCTCATAGCCCAAACGCGCCAAGGCGTATTGGACGAACCGAACCGTGGCGCGGTCGACCGTATCGGTCGGGCGCATCTCCTTGACCCAGGCTTGCGCCTGCTGCACGGCCTGTTCAACGGCAGCCGCATTCAAGCGCCCCTTTAAGCTGTCGATCGCTCCGGCGTCATCGGATGTCCCGTTCGCTTGCGCGATCAACAACCACGTCAAGGCTTCGCGTCGTTGCGCAGACCCCGCCACCCCGGCCGCCATGGCGGCGCCCAAGGCATGCTGAGCTTTCGCTGACCCGGCGCGGGCGGCGCGCTCAAACCACATCATCCCCCATTCCGGCTCTTTGGCCGTACCGCGCCCGTTGAAGTAGGCGTCGCCCAGTTCATATTGCGCGCCGACATGGTCCATGGCCGCCGCCATCGAATGCCATTCCACCGCCCGCTTGAGATCGGATTGCATCAGCCCCATTTGGTACGCCGCAGCGCCATAGCCTTGCAGCGCCGCGCGTTCGAACCATTGTCCCGCCGCTTGGGGGTCCGATTCGGCCAGCGTCAGGCCCAAGTCATACTGCGCGCCGACATCGCCGGATTCTGCCCACGCCTGTAAGGCTGCCTGGGATGAGGACAACGCAGCCCCCCGCTCAACCAAATTGGCTTCAACAGATTGATTTTCCTGAGCTTTCTGAACATTCGCCGTGTCGCCCGATCCTGCACATCCGCTAAGCAGAACCGCGACCCCAGTCGCAACGGCGCTCACCAACATCCGAGTCCGCCCATTCGTCACAGCGCTCAACGCCATACTTCGCCCCTTATATTCGTCGAGAGAAATGTCCATTTGTCTTTATATTGTCGCTATTTAAGCAGATTTAGCCCTGTTTTGCCCAGAGAACTTCTGCGCGATCTTTTATACGCCGTCAATTGTCGCTCAGTCTTAAGTGTGATAGACAGTTATCGCAAGAGGTTGAAGCGTATAGCAACAACCGCGATGAATAAGAGTGCACCCCGTGAAGCGACCCGCGAAACCCATGAAACGTATTATTCCGCTAATGGCGATGTGCGCCCATCTCGGCGCGGGCATTGGCGCTTATGGCGTTGCGGTATCCCCAGCGATCGCACAACCGATCGAAAATGAGCTGAAGTACCTCATCGACAGCCATCCGAAAATTCGCGAGTCGGAAAAGACTTTGGAATCGCGCCGCGCGTCCATTGCGGAAGCCGAGGCCGGGTATTACCCATCCGTCAGCGTCACCGGCGAAATTGGCCCCGAAGTCATCGACAGCCCCACCACCCGCAACCGCGGTGAGCGCGACCCCAGCCGCGCCGTGATCAACACGGTCAATTTGACCGTTATTCAAAATTTGTTCGACGGCTACAGCACCACATCTTTGGTGCGCGCCGCCGAGATCAACCGCGAAGTCGCGCAAATGTCTTTGGAAGGCACCCGCCAAAGCACCCTGTTCGAAGGCGTGCGGGCGTATATCGACGTGTTGCGGCAGCGCCGCCTGGTCGAGATCGCACGGGAAAACGAACGCACCATTTTGCGCCAACTCAATCTCGAAGACGAACGCGTGCGGCGCGGTTCCGGCGTAACCCAGGACGTGCTACAAGCCAAATCGCGCCTGCAAATCGCCAAGGAGCGCCGCGTCGGCTACGAAGGGGCGCTGGCCAACGCCATCAGCACCTACGAACAAGTGTTCGGCCATGCCCCGGCGTTGGCGAGCATGATCGACCCGTCCCCGCCGGCCGAGGTCATTCCCAGTTCGTTGGAACGGGTGACGGAAATCGCCTTGATCGAAAACCCGGCGCTTGTCGGACAAGGGGCGACAGTGGAATTGGCCCGCGAGCAACGCCGCGGCGCGGACAGCGAACTGTACCCCACCCTCGATCTGCAAGGCAGCGCCAACTACGAAAAGAAACTGGGCGGTGTCATGGGCATCCGGCGCGATTACGGCGCCAAGCTATCGGCGCGCTGGGATCTGTTCAACGGCGGATCGAGCCGCGCGCGGCAAAACATCACCAATTTCGATTATCAGGCCTCGATGGACAACTACGACTACGTCACAACCAAAATCATCGAGCAAACGCGCCTGTCGTGGCAATCCCTGGTCACCGCGCGCAAACGCAAAGAACTGCTCGGCAACGCGGTCAACATCGCGGCCGAAGTGTTCGAAGGCCGCCGCAAGCTGCGCGATGCCGGTAAGGAAACGGTGATTAACGTCTTGGACGCGGAAAACGAACTGAACAACACCCAGATCAACTACACCACGGCAACCTACGACGAACGCGTCGCGATTTATCAGTTGCTGTTGTCCATGGGCCGTCTCAAACCCGATTACATGATTTCCCAGCGCTAAGTCGATTACCCTGAGCGATTATTTCTCGCGGCGGACCAGCGACACCTGATCTGAAATCCGGTCGGATGGATGCAGCACCACCGCCTCGCCCGCACTTAGCCCACCGAGCACTTCAGCCTCGCGGCCATTCATATGACCGACCTCCAGGCGCGCCAAGCGGGCTTTGCCGTTTTCCATCACGAACACGCCCCAACCGCCCTCAACCCGAAACAGGGCTGACATCGGCGCTTTCAAGACCCCCTCACCGTGCCATGCATTGATGCCGACCTCGACACGAAACCCGTGGCCCAAGGCGGCCGGCAGCGCAGCGGGATCGGCGAAATCGATGATCACGTCGACGCGCTGTTCTTCGATACCGAGCACCGAAACCTTGGTGTAACCGAACGGTTCGATCCGACGCACGATGCCCTTGAGCGGCTGTCCGCCCCAATTTTCGATCACCACTTCGGCACCTTCGCGTATGCGCGCGGCGTCGCTGGTCAGCACATCGACCACGACTTCCAAATGACGCGGATTGCCAAGTTCCATCAACGCCTCACCAGCGCCGACCACGCCTGCGCTTTCGTGCAGAACGCGCAACACTTGTCCGTCGATGGGCGCGGCAATGGCGACGCAGCACTGCCCATCTGCGCCGTCGGAAGTCGGGGTCAGCAGCCGGGCGCGGGCAGTTTGCAATTCATGTTCGCGAACCTTTCGTGTGGCTTCAGCGCTTTTCACTTCAGCCGCACGGGTGGCGGCCTCTAATTTAGCCACATCCAAAGCGCGTTGGGAAATGGTGCCGTTTTGACTGAGCTTGCGGGCACGGTAAAGCTCGGCGCGGGCAAAGCCCAACTCGGCGCGGGCCCGCTCGACATCGGCGGACGCCAAAGCCAAGGTTTCTTCGGCGGCTTGGGCGGTGGCTTCGGCCTCGGCGCGGGTGCGGCTGTCGAGAATGGTGGGATCAGCGGGCTCGATCACCGCCAAGCGGGTCTGGCCCGCCACCACCGGGTCGCCGGCCTCGGCCTCGATACGCATCAGCCGGCCTGCGACGGGGGCGGAAATGGCGTAGATGTCTTTCACCCGCGTCCGCCCCTCGCCTTCGACGCGTACGGTCATGGGGCCGACCTCTACGGTCGAGACGTCGACCGGCACCGCGTTCGGCACGAACGCCCAGGCCAAAAACGCCGCCACCAGGACGGAAATCACGCCCCAGAATATATAGCGTCCAAAACTGACGGGTCTGCCATGTGCCATGAATCTCACATCCTTTTAGATCACTCGCGCGTTTTCAGCGCTTGCACCATATCCAGTTTGCCGATTTGGCGGAACGTGGCAAGGCCGGACCCCAGCGCCGCCATCACCACCACCAACGCGGAGAAGCCATATGTCTGCTTACTGACTTCCAGCGGAATGCGATACAAATCGGTATCCAACGACAGCGTCCACATCCACGCCAACCCATAACCGAACCCACACCCCAGCGGCAACGCCACCACGGTCAAGATCGCCAATTCGCCTAACAAGATGAACGACACCTCGCCCAAGGTGAAACCGAGCACACGCAGGCTTGCCAATTCCCGCGACCGTTCCGACAGCGAGATGCGCGCGGCGTTGTAGACCACGCCGACTGCGATCACGCCCGCGAACATCACGTTGAAAAAGGTGATCAGCAAAATGTTTTCGGCCATGGTGTCGCGAAAACTTTGCAACGTGGTGCTCTTGATCGCCATCCCCGCGATGCCGGGTGTGTTCTTGACCGCACGGTAGAAGTCTTTTTCATGGTTTTCGTCCAATTTGACATACGCCCCGCTGAGCCGTCCTTGTTCACGCATGACGTCACCCAAATACGCGAAATCCATAAACGCGGGACTGCCCAGCATGGTCTGCGAAACTTGCACAACGGGCAGTTCCAAGATGGGACGGCGGCCTTCGGTAACTTGCGCGATGATGGTATCGCCGACGCCTGCCCCCAGCATTTCGGACAACTTCGTCGACAGCACCAATCCGCTTTCCGGCACCATCACCGGTTCATAATTTTCATCGAGAATACGGCTAAGCCGCGCCCCTTGGACCAAACCGGTAAGGCTCTCGCGACGTTCCGCTCCTTGAAAATAGAGCTTCGCCGATACCGCACGAAACGGTTCGGCGGCAAGCACGCCCGGCATCGACTTTATGTTTTCCAGGGCGCGCGGCTCACGGGCTTCCATAAAGCTGACCGTCACGTCCTGACGTTCGGCTCTTTCGAAGTTGATCTCGATCAGCTTTTCCATGGCATCCATGAAAAACATCGATCCGACCAGCACCGCCACCGCCGCCGCATTGCCCAAGACGGTCAAACTGGTGCGCGCGGGCCAGCGCACCATGTGGCGCACGATCATCCGAGACGGCTGGGAAAACCGTTTGAACCAAATCTCGAACCGCGAACGATGATACGTGGTCGGCGGCGGCGGCACCATGGCTTCCGCCGGCGGCAACAACGCGGCACGGCGCACCGCGCCCCAGGTACCGAGCAAGGCGGCCGCAAGACTGATGCCCCCCGCGATGGCGAACACCGACGCGGAAAAATGAAAGTGCAAAAACGGGAAGTGGAAAAAGTCTTGATACACTCCGGCCAAACCGCGCCCCAGCCACACACCGCCCATAAAGCCAAACGCCACCCCAACCGCGGTGATTGCCACCACCAGTTTGAGGTAATGCATCCCTACCGACACTGTCGTATAGCCGAAGGCCTTTAGCAGCCCGATTTCTTCGCGTTCGGTTTCGATCCAACGACTGATCACGACGTTGAGCAAAAACGCCGCGATGGCGAGGAAGATCGGCGGCACGATCTCGGCGGTGTTGCGCAACTGGTTCAACTCGCCCTCGACATACCAGTCCGACAATTGTCGGGATCGACCATATGCCCCCACGCCGCCATAAGGCTCCAGAACGCGGTCCAGGCCCGATTTCACGGCTTCCAATTCGGCGCCCGGATCCATTGACACGATCACATCGTTGAACGCCCCCTTCATATCGAAGGCCGCTTCCAATGCCGGACGCGACATCCACAACACACCGAAGCGCTTGTTGTCGGGCATCATTGCGCCGGGCTGAATCGCGTATATGTATTCCGCCGACAGCACCACTCCGGCGATGGTTAGGCTGCGTTTTCGCCCGTTGACGATTGCTGTGACCGTATCGCCGGGGGTGAGCGCGTTCGCATCGACGAAGGCTTGGCTTACCAACACCTCATCCGATTTACCCGGCGCCAGCCAACGTCCAGCCGACAAATGCAAGCGGTTGAGACGCGGCGTTTCGCCGACCGAATACGAAAGAATTTCACCTTGCGCCGGTTCATCCATATCCGGCATATCCAACGTCACGCGTTCCTTGATGCGGGTTTCGACAAAGCGCACGCCGGGCACGGTTTCCAGTCGCGTGGACAGGGCGTTGGGCGCGCGTTTCAAGGACGCGAACACGTCGGCGAAACCATAGCGTTCGTAATATGCCGCGCGCGTCTCGAACAGGGACTTGAGCATGCCTTCGCTCATCACGAACATCGCCACGCCCGCGCCAATCACCAACGCAATGGCCAGCGCCTGCGCCCACATGCTGCCCAAGTCGCGCACCACTTTTTTGTCGAGCACCGAAAGTCCCATCACCATGACAGTTCTCCCGGCTGTTTCTTGGCGGTGTTTTCGCGGATCTCTTGAACGCGTCCATCGCCGATCACGATCACCCGGTCCGCCATGTCGGCGATCACCGCGTTGTGGGTGATCACGGCGGTGGTAGTACCCAGTTCGCGGTTGGTTTGGGCGATGGCTTCCAAAACCAAAATGCCGGTTTTGGAATCCAGCGCGCCGGTCGGTTCATCACACATCAAAATTCCGGGGCGCTTGGCGATGGCCCGGGCGATGGCGACGCGCTGCTGCTCGCCGCCCGAAAGCTCGGCCGGAAAATGGTCCATGCGCTGCCCCAGCCCCACCAGGGTCAAGGCTTCGTCGGCGGTCATCGGGTTGGGTGCGATTTCGGTCACCAACTCGACGTTTTCACGCGCGGTTAGGCTTGCCACCAAATTGTAAAACTGAAACACGAAACCAACGTGGTCGCGGCGATAGAGAGTCAAATCGGCATCGCTCAATTGAGCCAAATCTTGGTCTTGGAACCGGACCGAACCGGTGGTCGGACGGTCGAGACCGCCGAGAATATTCAGCAGCGTCGACTTGCCGCTGCCGCTGGGCCCCAGCAACACCACCAACTCGCCCTCGAACAGATCGAAATCGACACGGCGCAACGCCGGGACTTCCAGCTCGCCGGTGTGGTAGATTTTGGAAAGCCCCCTGGCTTGCAAGGCAGACTTTCGAAGTGGCGCTTGATCGCTCAACGCTGGCCCCCGACACGCAACAATAAGTTACATACTTACAATAGCATATATCATGTGATTGCGGGAAAAAGTGACAGCAACAGAAGTCCCGCCATGAACCAATTGAATGCTCGCAAGCGTCCCGGCGTGTGCAAAAACCGGCCGATGACGGTACCGAAAAAAGTCCAAATGCTGGTGCTGGGGATGGTCCACAACAAAAAGATCAGCGACATGAGCAAAACTTCGCCCAACAAATCGCCGCCCACCGTGGTGAACGTCGCCACCGCCCCCACGGCAACCGCCCAGGCCTTGGGGTTGACCCATTGAAACGCGGCGGCTTGCAAAAAGGTGAACGGCTTGGACTGCGCACCACCTTCCTTGACATGGCCGGCATTGGCGATCTTCCAGGCGAGGAAAATCAAGTAGGCGACGCTGACGTATTTCAGGACCTGATGGATTTGCGGATTGCTTTCGAACACCCGCCCCAGCCCCAGGCCGACAGCCAAGTTCATCACCGCGAATCCCACCGCGATGCCGAGCATGTGGGGGATGGTGCGGCGGAAGCCGAAATTGACCCCGCTGGCGGTGATCATCACATTGTTGGGTCCCGGCGACGACAGCGACGCCGCTGCGAACAACATAACCGGCACGACCAAATCAAGTAGCGCCATGCACAAACGTCCTTATGCTCGTCAATCGATTTCCGATACGCTATCACTGTAATCAGAATTCTACCGGGCACAAGTTACAAGGACGCGACCATGACCTCCCACCCCACGCCTTCCGGAAACTTAGGGCTGATCGGCTGCGGCCTGATGGGCCACGGCATCGCCAAAAACCTTCTGCGCGCGGGCCATGCCGTGACGATCTTGGATCATCCCGGCAACCAGCCGTGCGATGATTTGGCGGCGCTTGGCGCCGGGTTCAGCACGGACCTCGGCGACATCACCCGCGCCAAGGACGCGGTGCTGGTGGTCTTACCCGGATCGCCCGAGGTCGAGACGGTGGTTCTGGGCGACGGCGGCTTGCTGCAGCATTTGGAACGCGGCACCTTGCTCATCGACGCGACCACCGCCGAACCCGAAGAAACCCTGAAAATCGCCGCCGCCGTGCAGGCTCACGGCTGCGCATACGTCGATGCCCCCATGACCCGCACCCCCAAGGAAGCCGAAGAAGGCCGCCTCAACGTGTTGCTGGGCGGTGCGCACAGTGATGTGGCGCGGGCGCGCGTCTATATCGAAGCCTACGCCGAAAATATCTACCACGGCGGGGGCGTGTCGGCGGGGCATCGCTTGAAGCTGCTACACAACTTCGTGTCCCTCGGCCAAGCCGTGGTGGTGTCCGAAGCGGTCGCGGCGGCGGACAAAGGCGGCGTCGATCTGAATGTGCTCACCGAAGTCCTGGCCACCGGCGGCGCGGGCGGCGTAGCGCTTGAACGGCTGCGCCCCTACATCGAACAGCGCGACACGTCGTCGTTTCGTTTTGCGATCCGCAACGCCGCCAAGGATCTGGACTACTACACCCGCATGGCTGTGGCGCTCGACGCCCAACACGAAGCTGCCCAGGCGGTGCACCATGTGCTGACCCGTGCGCTGGAACGCGCGGGCGTTGAAGCCGTGATGCCCCAGTTGATCGACATCCTCGGCGATAAAAAAGACGCTTAGGACTTGCCCAGAACAAACGGCAGCATGCGCGCCAAGGTTCCGTCGCGCTTGACGAACTGATGCCACAACGCCGCCAGGATGTGCACCGCGAAGACCGTGATCACCGCATGGGCCAAGATGACGTGCACATCCTGAAGCCGTGTGCTCAGCGGCATGTCGACTGTCGTCCAGGGGTCTAAAAAGTCCATGGCGAAAAAGCCTACAGCCTGGCCACCGGCGAGCAAAGTCATCACGCCGGTGATCGTCAATGCCATCGGCAACGCGTAAAGCGTGAGCACCACCAGCTTGTGCACGACGATCAAAAGCTTGTTTTGGTTCAGCTCATCGGGGCTGGTCTGGCTGATACGCCATGCGGCCCGGATGACGAAAAGCCCCACCACCATAATGCTCAACGAGACATGCCAATACATCACCGCCGCCCGATCGGCATTCTCCGTGCCAACAAGGGCTTCGCCGCTCAGATACGTTGCAATCATCACCGCGGCCACCGCCCAGTGCAAAATTTGGCTGATCAATCCATAACGCTGACTGTTGTCTTTGAGCAGATTCATGACGGCGGTCCGTTCCCTTGTGGATGGCGATTGGGACTTAGACATGCCTTTTTGGGCAGCGCCGCGCCTCATCCAAACAGGGGATATTTTTTATCGCGATATATGAAATTATTTTGCATGACCGTTTCTTAGCGGTCGCAAACCTGAACGAAATTTCTCTATGTTTTCAATACGGTTAAAGGATTTCCAACAGCCGACATGAATATTCTATTCAGCTAATATTCAGGTCCAGTTCAGTGATCGTTCAGTCACGCCGTGGCAATATGGCTTCAACGATCGGGAACACACAGACAAAGAACCCGATCACCCCGAGAAGATATCCAGGCAGGAGACGAAACATGAAAGTCCGCACCCCCGAACAGATCGAAAAAATGCGCATCGCCTTCGGCTCCGCCGCCATCGTGTTCGCCGTCGGCTTGACCTCCATCGCGGTCACCGTGCTGGGCTTGGCGCAGATGGCCTAATCCCCCCTTTAAAACAAAAAAGCAGAAGGTTTCCTCCCAACCTCTGACAACTCGAAAACGACCGCCCCTCCCGGCAACAACTCTCCTCCCAAGTTTTGCCAGGGCCCTCCCTAAAGCCCTTGAACAGGACGAACGTTTTCAAAACATGTGAAGCGCCTCTCCCCGGCCATTGCGCCGGGGATTTTTTCGCGTGATGTGCGGAACTCAGTCGCCGGAAACCACGCGTTGACGCTGTTCGCCCAAGCCCTGAACGCCGAGGCGCATTTCGTCGCCGGGTTTGAGAAACTGCTGCGGCGTCATGCCCATGCCCACGCCGGGCGGTGTGCCGGTGCAAATCACATCGCCCGGATGCAAGGTGAAGAACCCCGACAGATAACTGATGATGTGGGCCACGGAAAAAATCATGGTGCGCGAATTGCCGGTTTGGCGGCGCTCGCCATTGACATCGAGCCATAAGTCCAACGCTTGAGGATCCGCCACCTCGTCGCGCGTCACCAGCCACGGACCGATCGGACCGAAGGTGTCACAGGACTTGCCCTTGACCCAATGGCCGGTGTTTTCCAATTGAAAGGCACGTTCGGAAATGTCGTTGACCACGCAATAGCCTGCGACGTGATTCAGCGCTTCGTCCACACCGACGTATTTGGCGGCGGTGCCAATGACGACCCCCAACTCGACCTCCCAATCGGTTTTGATCGAACCGCGCGGCAGCACGACATCGTCGTTGGGCCCGTTGATACAACTGGTGTACTTGGTGAACAACACCGGCTCGGACGGCGCCGCCATGCCGGTTTCCTTGGCATGGTCGGAAAAATTCAGGCCGATGGCCATAAACTTGCCGACCCTCGCCACGCACGGACCGATCCGCACATCGCCGTCAACCCGCGGCAAGTCGGCGACGTTCAAGGCCGCCAGCTTGGCCAAGCCGTCATTGCCGAGCGTGTCGCCCGAAAGATCGTTCACATGGGCCGACAGATCGCGGATGTTGCCATCCCCGTCCAACAAACCCGGTTTTTCCTGACCGCGCGGGCCGTAGCGTAAAAGTTTCATAATTCCTCAATGCCCCGCCGCGCGGCCCTCTGTCAACAACGTCGAAAACCTTTCGAAGCGCAAAGCGAGCTTCTATACTGAGCCCAATTCTAGTTGAGGAACTTGGTTGATGCCCAATCCACCGATCGCAGGAATCGTCTATGAACGCGGCGCGCCGATCCGCACCGTGATGAAAGCCTTCGTCGACGCGCTACGTGCCGATGGCGTCAAGGTGCGTGGCATTTTGCAGGAATCACCTGAAGACCTGGACCCCGCCGCGGCCGGGTGCGGCGTCGATGCCATCGACATCGACAGCGGCGACCACGTTCCCCTGGTGCGGCCCACGCAATACGAATTGGACAACAACATCTGTTCCATGAACGTCGCGAAGCTGGCCGAAGCGTCGATGATTCTGCGCCGTGCCCTGGAAGAACATGCCGAGATCGTGGTGGTGGAAAAATTCGGCAAACACGAAAAAGATGGCGGCGGATTATCCGACGACTTGATGGCGGTGATGGCCGAAAACATCCCCACCGTGGTTTCTGTGCCCGAAAACGAGTTGGAATCCTGGCAACGTTTTACCGGCGGTCTGGGCGCACAGCTGCCATGCGATTTGGACCAGATTCTTGCGTGGTGGCAGAGCCTCAAAAGCTAAATACCCGGCTTTTCGCGACAAACTATATTTCCCCCAAAAGATGGCGTTCCGCCGTCGAAACTACACCGTTGCAACCCTGCAGGTTCATTACGATTTTCTAAAATTCGTCTGCGCTAATGTGCGCCCTTGGGGTATACTTTCAGGCATAAATGATCCAAACGATTCTGAGGCTAGGATGACTTCGAGCGAACCGCATCCCCGGTGTTTAGACGACACCTTCCGCCTATCCGTTTACGAAGCCGGACACACCATCACGGCATATCTTTTAAATCAAAAAATCGTTTCCGTGCGCATGCGGCCGCGCCCGCCGATGACCATCGCGGAAAAGAAATTCATCAGCCACAGTTGGGATTCCTTTATGGACATCCTGGAAAACCGCGCACTGGAACTGTTTGGCGGCCAGATTGCCGAACAGTTGATTTGCGGCAGCACTTCGTGCTGTTCCGGCGACATTTCGCGCATTGATGAAATCTCACGCATCTTGGCGGGCCTGTCGGTCGAAGACGTTGTCGACAGCGAAGAAATTCTGTTCGAATTGGAAGACCGCGCCAAAGACATGTTCGCCCCCGATTACGTGCGCGCGGCGATCATACCGGTGGCCGAATATCTCAGCGAACAAGAAAAGTCCGGTCATATGGAAGTGGGCGGCAAAGAAATTACCAAGATCATCGAGAGCTTCATCCCTCGCCCGCCCAAAGAAAAAGGCGGGTTGCTCAAGCTGTTGAATCTCGCCTGAGACCCGTTCGCCTGAAACCCCGCCTTTTCGGCAAAGTCGAAATCGCTGTTCCGCTTATCGCCCCATGTTCCAGAAATAGGACATGGGCGACGAGAACATATTCGACGTGCGACCGACGTCATGCGACATGCGCGCCATCGACGAATTCATGTTCGCGGTCGAACCGGTCATGATCGCCATGTTATGCGACATCGCCGCCAATTGCCCATCCATGTTTTGCACCGATGCTTGGATGGTCGCGATGTTGGTCGACATCGCGCTGACGTCCTGAACCATGACCTTTTGCACTTCGGTCATGGTGTGGATATCCGTTCCCATCCTGACGATCGTGTTCGTCATGGTATCGATCCGGTTGGCGATCCCCCACATCAAATATGTGAAAACACTCATCACCACCACGATGCCGCTGATGCCCGCCACGATGTAGCGGCTGTTGTTCACTCTTCTATACACGTCCCAATCCCGTTCTTGTTATCGTTATGACCTGTGTTCACCGCGGGTTTACGCCTGCGGCCACACCGGCCAGGGTCATTCGGCAGATGACCGGCTTGGCTGCTCAGCAGGTTCCGAGGGGAAAATCTGCTGTGCCGGATCTGCAACCAGAGCCGTCTCGATCTGCGCGTCTTCGTTGTTCACCACAATGTCCGGGCTTTCCGTCAAACTTTCAACACTTGGGGTTTTGCGTCCCGACGGATCCGTGTGCAGGTCGTTGAGACGTTGGATATGCCCTTCGATCGCACCGAGCACGTCGCCGACCATCCGGCGGGTGCCCTTACCCCACCCCGTAACACCGCTGGAAAAAGCGCTGCGCCACGCCCGGGTGTTTTTCAAGAAGGCGTTGCGCATATTCAATTCGTAATCGCCGTAGACCGCTGGCAATTTGGCCGCGATGAACTTGGCGGCCAGCTTGCGCACGGTGTAGTGCCATGACAACGCAACCACGCCGAACGCGGCGGCGATGGCGATCAAGCTCAGCACGTAGCCCTTCACCGCGTCGAACGCGGACACAAAGGGCTCGACGCCGAAAAGCTGCACCAAGGCGAACGCCAGCCCCAGCGCCACCACCAGTCCGAAAACGTCGCCGCCGAGCACCAGCTTGCGCCATTTTTCGACCGCCGTTTCGATCACCGCGATGTTGTCTGTTTCAATGGAACGCGCCACGTCTTCGAGCGAACTGACCACCCGATAGCCGCGCTCGATCTCGACCTCGTCCATGCGACGGGAGATTTCGCGCATGTCTTCGTCGCGCTTGCGCTGATAACGTTCGCGCAACGCCGGATCCGCGATGGGCACGGCGGCGTCTTCGTTGTAGATGCACAAGAACCGTCCGCTCACCAAGCCGGTCTGCGCCAGCGCGCGTTGCCACGCGGCGACGACCTCTTCGGGATTGTCTTCGCGCGCGGTGGTGTCGATCTGGTTCAAGATATAGACGAACTTGGTCGCGTCCGCGCGACCCGACGCCTTGGCCACCAAGTGCTTCAAGGTATCCTGCATCGCGCCCGGCTCGGGATGGCGGGCATCGAAAAAGATCAGCACCAAATCGGAAATGTCGATGATGTGTTCGGTCAAACGCAGGGTCGAACGACGTTGATCGTCGGCGTCGAAGCCCGGGCTGTCGATCAAGGTGCGGCCCTTGAGCATTTCGGAATCGGCCGTTTTGAGCTGCAAATAGGTATCGATCCGCCGCCCTTCGCCTTCGGCGACTTTTTCGATTTCGCCGCCGATGCCAAAAAACGGAAAGCGCGGATCGTTGTTCAGTGCGGTGCCTGGAAGGGTGCGCGAGCTTTCATGGTGCGAATAACAAATCACCGTGAACTTATCGTCCACCGCCTGATTGCCGGTGCGCTGCAGGGTCTTGCCCAAGGTGTGATTGATGAAGGTCGACTTGCCGGACGAAAACGTCCCCAACACGCTGATCAGCGGCCACCAGGTGATTCGGGTGGCGAGGGATTCATCGTCCTTCAACAGCCCCAAACGATACAGAACCTTGTCGAGCTTGCGATAGGTCGGCAACACCTGAACCAGATCCGGATGCTCCTCTTGCAGGTGCGCTTCCAGATTGTTCAAACGCTCCGTCAGGTTTGCGTTCGGGCGGCTAAACAGCATTAATTTCACTCCTTCGTTCGAGCGTTAGAAGTCGCCCTTTGCGCCGCGATCCAATACATCCAGCATGATTTCCTTGACCTTGATGGCTTCCGCTTTCAAATCCGGCGGCAGCGGTTTACCGCCGTAGATCATCGGATCCATGTTCAAGGTGTAGATCCACAATCGACCCTCTTTATCTTCCACCAACGACAACCGGCACGGCAGGTAGGCTGCGAAGGCATCGGAATAATCGAGCATCTGCGCCGCGGTCAAGGCATTGCAGAACATGTAGATCTTCACGAAGCGATAAGGCTTACCGCTCATCGCCTCGACTTGTTTGTAAAGCGGCAGTTCGCCGACATTTTTGATGTTGTGCTCGTTGGCGACGAACTTGATGGTTTCGTCCACTTCGTCGACGCTCAGGCTTTCATTGACCTGCGCGCGCCACACGGTCGCTTCCGCTGCGTTCCCGGTCTCGAGAACTTGGCGGAACATCGACACATATGTATCCAACGCCTTTGCATCGAATTCGGCGAACCGGTTCTTCACCTCCCATACGTAGGGCGATACAACGACCCCGGCCAAGACGGCCAGAACGCCGATGATCGCGAAGAGATTTCGAACCGTACCCATCATTCAGCTCCTTAATTGGCAGCGTTGTTTTCAGTCGGCGCAGGCATCGGCATCGGTGCGGGCGCAGGTGCATTGGCTTGGCGTTCCGCCGCAGCTTTAGCCATAGCAGCGGCGTGCGCTTCGCGCAATTTTCCGCGCAAGTCATTGGCCTTTTCGGGGTCGAGACGGAACAACACACCCAACACCGAACCGGCGGTCCAGGGCTTGTCGCCGTTCAACAGGCGCAGGCCGGTCTGATAATACATCTCGGCGGCATCTTCATAACGGCGCTGCATGAAATAGAGGTTTCCCAACTCGCCGGTCACGTCGGCATCTTCGCTGGTTGCGGCCAAGGCTTTATAGAGTTCCTCGGCCTTGGCGAAATCGCGCTGCCAATAGGCGGAGCGCGCCGCCGACCACTGTTCCATGACCGCCGGATCGATGTTGGCGTTGGCCGCATCGGCAGGCGACTGCATCGGCGCCCGCTTCGCCATTTCGGCGCGTTGCGCTTGGGCGCGCTCATAAGCTGCCTTGGCGCGTTCCTGAGCCTCGGCTTGCGCCTGTTGGCGCGCCTTTTCTCGGGCTTCGATCCATTCGGCCTGGGCTTTGGCTTGAGCTTGTTGGCGCGCCTGATACTCGGCCATCGCCTTTTCACGCACCTGCTGCGCTTGCGCTTGTGCGTCGGCAGGAGTTTTCGGTGCCGCGGCCTGAGCCTCGGCCATTTGAGTTTGCATCTTTTGCGCTTGTTCCTGCGCTTTTTTGGCCTGTTCGGCAGCTTGAGCCTGAGCCTGCTCATACGCGGCTTTCTGGCGCGCCACGGCCTCTTCTTGGCGGGCTTGGGCTTCGGCTTGAGCCTTCTTCATGCTGGCTTCGGCAGCGGCCTGCGCGTCACGCGCGGCTTCCTGCGCCTTCAAGGCTTCGGCTTGAGCTTTTTCGTAGGCTTCCTTGCGCTTGGCTTCGGCTTCCGCCTGCATCTGTTGCGCTTTGGCCTGAGCTACCTCGAACGCCGCCTTGTTTTTCGCCGCCATTTCTTCGGGGCTCATGGGTTTGGCGGTGGTGGCCGAAGCAACCGAAGCCGACGGAGCAGCTGGGGCTACCGGGGCCACTGCGGCTTCGGCAGGTACGGCTTGCTCGGCTTCCGGAGCCGGAGCGGTGGTCGGGGCCGGGGTCGGTGCGGGAGCAGCCGTCAAATGCGTCGGCATCTGCGCCACCGCCGGAGCCTGCTCAGGTGTGGCGGCAGGCTCTTCCGCTTCCGCGGCTGCCGGTGCGGCGGGTGTTGTCGCCTCGGTGCTCGCGACTTCACTCGTTTCCGAGTCCATGACGCCAAGCTGTACGAGCTCACGTTTGATTTCGTCTTGATACACCAGTCCGGCGACGACCAGAACGGTGACGAATACGATGACCAAATGGTTCATGATCCAACGAATAACAGGCATGCCTACTCTCCAGTTATGACTTCCGCGCTTTAGCGATAAAGCGTCTCGGCCAGTGCATTAAGTTCAAGCGCCGCTTTGCCGCGGGGCTCCAATTCGAAAACGCCCAGCCCTTCGCTGAAGGACCGGCGAAACGCCATGCGTTGCGATAAACATTGATCCAAGACCGCAAGGCCGGGGATCTGCTTCAAGACCTCTTGAGTCTCGGCATTTTCGGTCGCCGCCGGGTGGGTGTCGGCGCGATTGATGAAACACAGGACTTCGGGTTTCTTGGCGCTGGCGCGGGTGCTTTCCTCGATGATGGCGAGGAACTGCTGGGTCGCCCACACGTCGGCCTGAGACGGCGTCACCGGAATCAACACCCGATCCGCACGTCCCAGTGCGGTGCGCGCCGACGCCATATCCGACAAACCGATGTCGACCAAGACGTTCTCGCTGCCTTTTTTCGGAATCGTGCCGAACACCGAAACCGTGGGCTCGTAACCTTCCTCGACGCGTACATCGATGGCGTCACGCAACGTGTTCTGCGGATCGAGATCGCACAGCACCACGGGATGGTCCGCATTGGCGAGCCACAGGGCCAGGTTGAACACCACAGTGCTCTTGCCGGTCCCCCCCTTTAGATTTCCCACCACTGTAATCATAAAAATCGTCCCTTAAGTTCTCGTGTTATTTGGCAACGATCATTTGGTCGGCGTTTTCGGCGCTTCGATGCGCTGATAACCGGCCGGCACATCGAACCATCCGGCGGCGCTGGCCGAAATCTTCAGGCCGCGCAGTTCACGCGATAGGCCCATGGCCGGGTTTTCTTCCTTGACGATGATGCCGATGTCCGTATCCACCAGTTGATAGGCGGTGGTAACCTTGCCGCTGGGGTCGGCAAGGGACATGTCCCAACGCTCCACCTGACGGCCTTCGAAATCGACGTTCCCGGACATGGTCAACTGCATGATCCGACCGTCGGGAAATTCCTGGCGCACGATCATGTTGCGCTGCGGTTCCCACCACAACATCGACGAGGTGTTGGTCGGCGCATGGTGCTGTTGCCACTGCTCGACATCGAACGCGCCGAATTTCGCATCGGCGATCTTTTTGCACGTAAGCCCGTCGATTTGCGGACACGGGCTGGTGTCGCCGCCAACCTGCGTCGGTGCATCCGCCGGTGCCTGAATTTCCATATAGAGTTTATCTTGGGGGAACAGGATGCGCATGATCTTCTGCTCGGGCAGAATGATTTTGACCATTTCCCGGCCGCGCTCGACATATTCGAAACGAGTATCGTCGCCAGCAACGAAAATAGTGCCGCTTTGAACCTGCTGATCCTTAAAGGTCTGCACTGCGGTTGCGGAAAAAGGCTTTTTGCTACCTGCGACGGCCTCGCCTGTTGCGCCCGCAAAAACGGCGGCACTGAGAACTGCGGCTGAAATCGTCATTGAAATGCGCATAGCAAGGTCCGTTCCTGAAACGTGTTATTGCTCTTAACGAATGGATCTTAAGGTCTGAAACAACTTACACTCGGTGGTGGCTAGGAAGCCCCGCCCGAAGGCGGTGCTTCCCATCCAACCGATTGGCCTTAGTTGGCCGGAGCAGCCGGTGCAGCCGGTGCAGCCGGTGCGCCCGGTGCACCATAGGGTGCGCCATAGGGTGCGCCGTAAGGAGCACCATAAGGAGCACCATAAGGAGCGCCGTAGCCGTAAGGTGCGCCGTAGCCGTACGGGCCGTAGCCGTTGTAGCCGTTCCAGCCGTTGTAGCCGTTGTAGCCGTTGTACATGTTGCTGTTGCCATTACCACGGCCGCTGAAGCTCATGGAGAAATCGCCGGAGCCATCGCCCCAACCGTTGCCCCAGCCGTTGTTGTTGTTGTTCCAGCCGTTGTTGCCCCAGCCGTTGTTACCCCAGGGGCCCCAGCCCCAAGCAGCTGCATCGCTTGCAGCCATGGAACCAACAACAGCAACACCGGCAACAGCCAGAACTTTCATCATTTTGGTCGCGTTCATATCCAGTACTCCTTGTGCTTTACTTTTTAGCCCCCTAATTCGAAGACGGATGCAGGAGAGGGGATGCTCCAAAACCCGCATCGGGTAAAAAACCCGTAAACTCAACCGGGCGATTGCCCGTTTACTTATTCGGGTCTACGACCCGACATTTTTTGGCCCGAACAGATGCCTTTTTACCAAAACGGCATCCACGACATCGGACCGCCAAAACCATTGCCCCAACTGTTGTAGGGGTAACTTCCCAATCCCAGACCGGGAACACCTATACCGGGGTATCCCAGACCGGAATAACCCAGCCCCGGATAACCGACCCCGGGATAGCCGACGCTGGGATAACCAGCGCTGGGATAACCTAGTCCCGCATAACCGGTGCCGGGATACGCCAATGCGCCTTGATACGGCACACCACCGTAGGCCAAGCCATTGACGACATTGCCCCCGGCCGGATAACCGGGATAACCGCTTGCCGTGTTGTCGATCCTGCCGTCCAAGGGTGCATATTTGGGCTGAGGTGCCTGTTTGGGGACCTGTGCCTGCACACTGGGTTTAGGCATGTACTGACCACTGGCTTGAGGGTCGGCGCGCCATGGATTTTGCGCCGCCGCCACGGACGGGCTCGCGGTGAACAACCCCGCGATCAATATTCCCATCAGTGCCAAACGGTTACTCATCTGTCTAAAGCTCCCTCGCTTTGTTCAATCTCATTTCGTCGGATCGCTGGCTTGCGGTTGCGGAGCGTATCCATAAGGCTGCGCGAACGGTTGCCCATAAGGCCCGCCGTAGGGGTTTCCATACGGGGTTCCATAGGGGGCACCGTACGGCGCGCCATAACCTTGGCCATACGCACCCTGGCCGTATGGCTGGTACGGTTGAGCGTATGGATTGTTCTTCTGCATTTCGGCCATTCGCTGCTGAGTTTGCTCGCGAAGCTTATCCGCCTCGGCGCGGCTGTCCTTGACCCACTGCGGTTCTTCAGGCGGTTGGGGTGGGCTCGTATTGCCACCCGGTGCTTGCTGCGGCTGTGCAAAGAACCCGCCGGGGTTCGGCATTGCCATGCCACCTGGGGCCATGCCACCTGGGGCCATAGCGCCTGGGTTCCACGGATATTGGCCGGTATTTTGCGCCGGGTTTTGATCCGACGCGGGGGCCGGAGCATCGCTCGCGCCGGGAGCCGCCTGCTGAGCCGGTTCCGGTGCGTACTGCCCCATTGTGCCCGCGTGATTGAAGGGCGTCCCGTAAGGAGCACCATAGCCTTGGCTGTAAGGCATTCCGTACGGCATACCGCGCATGAAATTGCCAAAGCCATTGTTGCCGAAGCCATTTCCGCCATTACCAGCGCCACGTCCGGCCAAGCCGATGCGTCCACGGACCTCCACTTGAACTTCGGTGCCGTTGCCCAGGTTGTTGCCAAAGGCATTACCCGGACGCGGCGGCATCATGCCGGGCCCCGGCGGCGGCATCGTATTCTGCGCCACGGCGGAGTCTTCGCTTGGCAAAACGTCATTGCTCATCGGATCAAAACCCATCGGCGGGAAACCACCCTGGTTTTGAGCCACGCGACGGGAGAAAAACGGACCTTGCGGGGCCGGAGGAAGAGAGGCTGCTGCCTGTTCCGCCGTCTGGGAAACACCGCTGTTGGACGCCTGAGCCGCAGGCGTCGTCGCATCCGCTGCCAGCGCACCTGAGGGAAACGCTAGCATCATCACACCAACCATCAGCTTCGTGTGCATGATCCAATTCCTTTCCTTGCTCTCATAGGTCATGTGTCGTCCCCTTGATCCGTGCCCCCGGTCTTGGCCTGATCGGCGTTGGCACCGTTCTCGGGAACGCCTTTCAGTCGAATGCCCCGCCGTTTGGCCTTGGGACGCGCCTTGGCTTTCGCCGCCGACTGGGACCGCGCGGGTTTCGCAGGCGGTTTTTCGACCGGTGCCTGGGTTTGCGGTTCGACTTTCGCTTCCGTTTTGGTTTCCGGTTTCGCTTCGGGCTTAGGCTTGGGTTGCGCGTCCAGCTTCGTGGTAGGCGCTTTCTTCGCCACTGCTTTTTTGACCGGAGCCTTATCCGCTGCAGTCTTCTTCGCAGGAGCCTTCGTCGCCGGAACTTTTTTAGCCGGAGCTTTTTGGGCTGGAGCCTTTTTGCTCGGGGCTTTTTTCGCGGTGGCCGTCTTCGTTTGAGGCGCGACCTCGACGACAGCTTCCGCTTTCGGCTCGACTTTTTGCTCTACTTTGGGTTCCGGCTTGGCTTGCGGCTTCGCATCCGATTGCGATGGCGATGGCGATGCTGCTGCCGGCGTTGGTGTTGCCACAGGCGCTGCGGGAGCAACCGGTGCTGACGTCGGGGCTGGCGTGGGTGCCGGAGCAGGAGCAGGCGTTGGTTCCGGTTTGTGCGCACGGTTTTCACGCCAACGGGTATACGTGTCCTTGACGAACAACATCACGAAGTACGGCATTGCGCGCAGGGCATACCCCACCATCGCCAACACCGGCAGCAACTTCTGCACCCACCCCCAACGCTTGACCCAATCGGCGAAGGTCACAATGGCGGTCCAGGCAAAGATACCGATCATCGCCGGGATCACCCACAACAAGCGGATTTTGCTTTTGCCCCCGTCCGATTGTTCCGCGCTGGACGGATCCAACGAAATGCCTGCATCCGTCACACAAGCAACCGGCGTTCCGGTGAGAGAGGCATTGAAAACCTCCGCGCCGGTCGCGCAGCCATAGACCTTTTTCGGATCGATGGTGGCGCATTTCAACGGGATCACCACCAACGTCAACAGGGTCGAAACCATCACGCCGAACATCAGCGAGATTGCCATGCCTTGGAAAATCGGATCGGACAAAATCACGCTTGAACCGGCCACCAGGGCCAACGCGGTAATCATGATCGGCCGGGTACGCGCCCGGCAGGCTTCGATCACGGCTTCGCGCACGGGCATGCCGTTTTCGACCGCGCGTTTGGAGAAGTCCGCCAGCAAGATCGAGTTGCGCACGATGATACCCGCCAGCGCGATGAAGCCGATCATCGAGGTCGCGGTAAATTCCGCGCCGAACAGCCAGTGACCGGGAATGATGCCGATCAACGTCAGCGGAATGGGCGCCATGATGATGGCGGGCAGTTTGAAATTGCCGAACTCCCACATCACCAGCATGTAGATCAAGATCAGCGCCACGCCGAAGGCCAGACCCATGTCGCGGAAGGTTTCGTAGGTCACCGTCCACTCGCCGGTCCATTCGAACGCGCTGGTGAAGCTGTCGGCCGGCGGCGAGAGATAATGCGATTCCAGCTTTACGCCGTCGGGGGTGGTGTAGTCGGCGAGCAGGTCTTCGACCGCGAACATGCCATAGATCGGCGCGGCCAGACGCCCCGCAACCTCACCGGTGACGAATTCGACCGGGCGCAGATCCTTGTGGAAGATCAACTGATCTTGCGCCACACGCTCGAAACGACCCAATTCAGACAGCGGAATCATCTTGCCCGTCGAAGACGGTACCGGCAATTGGCCCAAGCGCGAGAACTGGTCGCGCAACGCGATGGGGATTTGCATCACGATGTAGCGCGGTTCCAAGATATTGCCGATTTTCACGTCGCCAAGTTTGTAGCGGCCCATGACCATTTCAAGCTGCGCGTTGATGTCTTCGACCGACACCCCGCGACGCACGGCCTTTTCGCGATCGACCACGAAATGCCAAGCCTCGTAAGGATCTTGAATGAAGTTGTCTTCGTCGACCACGTTGCCCGCCTTGGCGAACACTTCGGTCAAATCTTGCGCCACCTGACGACGGGTGGCGGCGTCGGGACCATAGACTTCGGCCACCAAGGTCTGCAGCACCGGCGGCCCGGGCGGCATTTCGACAACTTGGATTTTCGCACCCATTTCCTTGGCCATCGGCGTCAGCATTTCGCGCGCGGCCACGGCCAGTTCATGAGAGCTGCGATCGCGATCGCCCTTTTCCAGCAACTGGACTTGAATGTCGGCCTGCCATGCGTCTTGGCGCAGATAATAATGGCGCACCAAGCCGTTGAAGTTGAACGGCGAGGCGGTGCCCGCATAGGTCTGAACAGCGGTCACTTCCGGCAACGTCAACAGTTGGTCGGTCAACGCCTGAACGACGTTGGCGGTTACCGGCAACGCGGTGCCTTCGGGCATGTTCACGACCACGTTGAATTCGGGCTTGTTGTCCAACGGCAGCATCTTCACCGTCACCGAGGTGGTGTAGAACAGCGCGAAACACGCAAACAGAATACCCAACATGGAAAGACGAAAGATGCGGTATTTGACCTTGCTCTCGATCAACGGATTGAGCATGCGGCGGAAGAAACCATCCAGCCACTTCTGCTGATTTTCTTCTTTCTTATGCGCTTTTTGCAGCGAAGACATGGTCGGACGGATGCGCATCGCCAACCACGGCGTGAAGATGAACGCCGCGAACAGCGAGAAGATCATCGCCACCGAACCCAGCGCCGGGATCGGCGCCATATACGGGCCCATCATGCCGGACACGAAACCCATCGGCATCAGCGCCGCGATCACGGTGAAGGTCGCCAAGATGGTCGGGTTACCGACTTCGGCCACGGCTTCGACCGAGATGTCGGTGTCGACCTCGCCCTTCAGCAGCCAATGGCGATAGATGTTTTCGATCACAACGATGGCGTCATCGACCAAAATACCGATCGAGAAAATCAACGCGAACAAGCTCACCCGATCAATGGTGAAGCCCATGATCCAGGCCGCAAACACAGTCACCAAGATCACCACCGGGATGACGATCAACACCACCACAGCAGCGCGGAAGCCGAGGAAGATCCAGATCAACACCGTCACCGCGCCGGTGGCGACGAACAGTTTGAAGATCAGTTCGTTGACCTTGTCGTTGGCGGTCTTGCCGTAGTTGCGCGTCACCGACACTTCGACGTTGTCGGGTATGATGCGGCCTTTGAGATACTCAACCTGATTGAGCACGCCCTCGGCCACCGTGACACCGTTGGTGCCGACCTTTTTCGCCACCGCGATGGTCACCGCCGGCGCGCCGACCGGGGCCAACAGGTCGCCGTCCGAATAGGCCGGGCCGGTGAAATACTGCACCAAGTTTTCCGCCACTTGCGGGGCTTGGCTGACCAACGCCACATCGCGCACATAAACCGGGCTGCCATTGTGAACGCCGACGATCAAGCGCTCGACGTCTTCCGGTTTGGTGAGGAACGAACCGGTGAAGATTTGCAGGTTGGAGCCGGATGATTCCACTTGGCCCGCTTCCATCTCGGAGTTGGCGCTGGTGATTGTTTTGGCCAACTGGCCGACGCTGATGCCGTATCCGGCCAATCGTTCGGGGAACACTTCGACGCGCAATTCTTCGGCGCGCCCACCGACGATGTAGCTTTGCGAGGTGTTGGGCACCTCTTTGAGACGCTGCATCACGTCCAACGCCACCAGGCGCAACGCGGCGTCATCCACGTCATGCGACCACAAGGTCAGCGTCACCACCGGAACGTCGTCGACGCCCTTGGGTTTGACCAGCGGCTGCGATACGCCGGGGGGGATTTTGTCTAGGTTGGACATCAGCTTGTCGTACAGCTTGACCAACGAGGTTTCCAAAACTTCGCCGACGATGAACTGCACCGTCACCATGCCGCCGCCGTGGCGCGACACAGAATAGACGTGTTTGACACCGGGGATTTCGCTCATCAAGCGTTCCAACGGGTCGATCGCAAGGCTTGAAACCTGTTCGGCCGACGCACCGGGATAGCTGAAGAACACGTCCACCATGGGCACGGAAATTTGCGGGTCTTCTTGGCGGGGCGTGAACAACAGCCCCATGATGCCGATGGCGAGGCTCGCCAACAGCAACAGCACCGACAGGGGCGAATGGATGAACTCCTTCGCCATCGCACCCGCAATGCCTAAACCGTGACGGCCGCCGGGTGCGCTTTCCGTGGTCTGTTTGTTTTGATCTGTCATGTGCGTGTCCCTTCCCCCTCGCGCTCGGTTATTTAGCCGAGCTCGACGACAAGCCCGCGGGCGGGTTCAAGATCACCTGTTCGCCGCCTTTCAGGCCTGCCAACACGCTCATGCGTCCGTCGTCCAGGCTGACGCCCAGACGCACCAAACGCAGCGACACATTGTTGTTACCATCGATCACGAACACACTGGGGAAGCTGCCGCGCCACACCAACGCGTCGGTCGGCACCACCGGGGCGGTGCGGAACGCCGACGACATGTCGGGCACCCGCACTTCGGCGTACATGCCGGGGCCGCCGGGCGTGCCTTCGGGCAGATCGAACTTCACCGTCACGGTGTGGCCGGACGCATCGGCCATGGGGAAAATCTGCGCCACCCGAGCCATCACTTCGGGACCGCGCACATCCAGACGCGCGGGAAGCATCATGCCTTTGTCGATGCTGGACACCAAACGCACAGGAACCTCGACCTGCAAACGCAGATACTTGGTGTAGGCGTAACGCACCAAGGACTGGCCGGGTTGAACGGTATCGCCCTCTTCGACCATCTTTTGCGTGATCACGCCGTCGAACGGCGCCAGGGTGCGGGTGTCGCGCAGACTGGCGTCGAGCGTTTCAAGACGGGCATGCGCCTGCAGCAACTGACTTTGCGCTTGGTTCATGCCGCTGAAGCTGTTGTAGAGATCGGCTTGGCGTTCCACCCCGGTGTTGGAGTTGCCAACCATGTTGGAAAATCCGCGGGTGAAGAATTGATCGAACATGGTCGGCATGCCCATGCCCGGCATGCCGGTGATCGAATTGACCCGCGGCGAGATCAACTCGCGCGAATACTGCACTCGGGCGTTCTGCATGCCCGCTTGGGCGCTGGCGATATCGGCCAGCGCGGCACGGCGTTGGGCCTGAATGCTGTCGTCGTCGATGGTGACGAGCAATTCGTCTTTGGTGAAGGAATCCCCTTCCGCACCGGAAATGAACGTCACCCGGCCCGGAGATTGAGCCGCCAAGTTGACTTCTTTATATGGGACCACAGTCCCCGCCAACGTGGTCATTTCGCCGATCTGTTCGACGGCGACGATCGCGGTCTGGTATTCCGACGCCTGAGCGGTAGGAACGATGCCAAATGTTGCCGCACTCAACGCGAATGCAACAGCACTGTGCAACACTCCAGTCTTGATCGATGATTTCCGCCCCAGCATTACCCAATCTCCCCGATTTGGTCTTGATGTCCGTCTATATTGAACCTGTGTGTGCCTAAGCCTTGGCCATCGCTGCGAAACTTTTCACGAAAGGTCCGGCCATGCGCGGGTCTTTAACCATTGCGCCGTAATCGCCGACCTGAAACTGCAACTTGCGTGACGTATACGCCATGCCAAGGCCCATCATTCCCGGCGGCTTTTTCAGCCACTTTTCCCAATCGCCTTGGCTGGCGCGCATATCCCAGTTCAATTCCTGGCCCTCATAGGCGCTGCCGGAGACCGCTTTACCGTTTTCCACGACAAGCACGCCCAAGGGCGCATCCGCGCCGAGAAATCCGTATGCGATGGTTGAAGAAAAGCCGATTTTTTCCAGCTCATCGGAAAGACCGGGCTCTGAATTCCAGACGTTTTGAAACGACGCCATCCAGTCGGGCGAAAACATTTCTGCCATGATGTAAAACTCCCCCTTGTTTGTCGTGTCGATGGCGCACCAACTCTTGCTAGAGCCACGAAACACCCCGGTTGGTTGTCTCATCTCCACGAGATGCCAGAGTAGCCTGAGAAAACCGTTTCGTTAACCCCTCATTAAGCAATCGCCGTGCCAGCGGCTCGAATATCTCATTAGTCCATTGATATTAAAGAAATACGTGTAGAAAAAATGTTTACCCCGCACCACGACTGCAACACCTCTATATTAGAATTTTGTTATATAATGCATTGATAATATTACACTTTTTTCGCTGCAACACGCTGCAACATGTTGCGCAACACTTCGTTTCATGTCAGCATCCCTGTGCAACAATCGCCAACAATGACCGCAAAGGTCGTGGGAGACTGTCAATATGGGAATAATCGATCACAAGCTCGATCTGGCTGCGGTGAACCCGATTTTTGAAACACTGATTACATGTATTTCGGATGGCGTTTTGATCACCAACGAAGATGGCGAGGTGCTGTGCCAGAACGAAGCGTCACGGCAAATGCTGGGCGAAGACAACCATGACGCGCCGGGCGAAAGGGAACTGGACCGCATTTTCGATTTGGCTAAACGTTCCACCTGCGCGGCGTTTTCCTACGCCTCAAACGGCTCGCCCTTGGACAACTTCGTACGCGTCAAAGAGCAGTTCCAATCTGGCGGCGCAACCCGCGATCTGGAGCTGTTCCTCGGCACTATCACCTTGCCCGAAGGCGACCGCCGCCTCAACGTCGTGATTTCCCAGGACCGTACCCAACCCAAGGGACCCGAGGGCGCGCCGGAACTGAAAAAACAAGGCTTCATCACCAACGACCGGGAAATGCTGTCGATCATCTCGCGGTTGGAACAGATTGCGGATTCAACCGCGCCCGTGCTGCTGATGGGTGAGTCCGGGACCGGCAAAACCCAAGTGGCGCGCATGATCCACGAACGCAGTTCGCGCGCAAACAAGCCGCTGATCGAAGTCAACTGCGCCGCCATTCCCGAACAGCTGCTTGAATCGGAACTGTTCGGCCATGTCAAAGGCGCCTTCACCGGGGCGACGCAAAAACGCAAAGGCCGCTTCCAAGCCGCCCATGGCAGCACCTTGCTGCTGGATGAAATCGGCGAAATTCCGTTGCACCTGCAAGCCAAGCTCCTGCGCGCGATTCAAGACCAGCGCTTCGAGCCGGTGGGCTCGGACGAAACCATCGAAGTCGATGTGCGGGTCATATCCGCAACCAACCAGAACCTGCGCGACATGGTCAACGAGGGCAAGTTCCGCGCCGATCTTTTTTACCGCCTTGCCGTTGTGCCAATCAAAATTCCGCCCCTGCGCGAACGCGTCGGCGACATTCCCTTGCTGCTCAAGCACTTCTGCACCGACCTGACGGCGCGCGGCTATCCCAACGATGTCGCCTGCACGCCGGACGCCATGCGCATGATGATGGATTATCCGTGGCCCGGAAATGTGCGCGAAATGATCAACGCGGTCGAGCACGCCTACATCTGCGCTATCGACAAGGCCGTGGTGCCTGAAAGCCTGCCTCAAGACATTCGTCACCACGCGATCAGTGGCTCATACGTCAATCTTGGCGAAATATCGCCGAGGCTCAATCGACGCCAAAGCGACCGAAATCAGTTTGGGACTGCGTACACAGGCGAGACCAACGCCCTACACTCTGCAACCAACGGCGATGCGGACCAGATCCGTCAGGCGCTTCAGGCGGCGGGCGGCAACAAATCCGCAGCGGCCAAGGCATTGGGCATCGACCGCACCACCTTGTGGCGGCGCATGCGCAAGTTTGGCTTGGCATAGGGCTCCAAGGGCGTTAGCCTCCCCGGCGAACGACGTTCAATCGGACCCATGCCATGAAGCGCTTCGTAGCCTTATCCATCCTTGCATTCGCGCTCGCCTTGAGCACTCCGACGGCTCAGGCTCAGTCGGGGTTGACGCTTTACGGCAATTGGTGCGGGCCCGGAACCAGCCTCAACAGCGGCCCGCCGCTCGATCCGCTGGACTATGCCTGCATGCGCCACGACATCTGCTACGTAGCGACCGGCTCCGTGGCGTGCGAATGCGACGTCGCGTTCATGCACGATCTACGCCGCATGCAGTATCCCAACGAAGACACCTTTCTTCGGGGGCGCGCCATGTACGACGCCATGGCGATGACGCCGTGCGACGATCCCAGCGGCTGGGCGGTCAAACAAAGCCTGATGTGGAGCGACATCGCCGACGACGCCATGAGCGGTCGGGCGACGCCATTTGAGGTTCCGGCGCGCTGGATGTACCTGTTTTCGCGCGGCAATCCTTACCGCTGGTGATTTAGAGGAAGCTCAAGGCTTTCTTGGTTTTCGCGATCAACTTCAGCAAGAACGAAATCTCGTCGCCGGGCAACGCCGACTTGAAGCGGCTGCCTTGAAACAACCGACATCCTGCGTTGTGCGACAGGGCGACATGCTCTTCGCTCTCCACGCCCATGGAAACGATCTGCACCTTGGCCTTGTCCCAGCGTTTCATCTGCTGGGCCAGCACCTCGATGCCGTCGCTGTCGGCGAGGCTTTGCATGTGTTCGATACAGACTTTCGACATCTGCACCGGCGTTTGACGCACGACATCCAAACACTCTTGATTAAGAGGATTGCCATCCAACACGATCACGCAACCCAAAGCGCGCAAATCGCGCATCGTTTGGGAAATCCCCGCGACATCGACCGCGAGCACACGCCACGGGCATTCCAACGATAATTTCTTGGCGGGAAAGCCGCTGTCTTTGAGGGCGCTTTGAACCTTATCCACCAACATCTTGCCGTTGTTCCAGGCGGAGATGTTGACGCTCATCAGGCCGAACGACAAATCCTGATCCACCCACGCCCGTCCTTGACGCATGGTGTCGCCGAGCACCCAGGCATCGACCGCTTCGATCAACTCGGCATCGCGTTCGATCGCACGCATAAATCGACCGGCTTCCAGGAAGCCTTCTTCTGGGTGGTTCCAACGCAACAGCGCTTCCAAACCGACGATGTCTTCGCTGTCGGGATCGAACTTGGGCTGAAAATAGGTCGCGAATTCACCCGCTTGCAATCCGGATTGAACCGCTTGCGCCAAGGCTTGATCATCGGGAAACGGCATCGGTTGGTCCAATCAGCGCGGCATGATGCTCATGGGGCGGAGCATGTTGTGAATATCGTACTCCATCACCTTAACGGTCCTTTGCACGTTTGCGAACCGATAAGACATCTCCGACGTGCCGTTGCCGATATATCCGACGTTGGTGTCGACCGCCTGCATATCCTGGCTGACCGCGTCGAGGGAGATCTGCATATCCGAAACGTCGAGGTTCAGATACTGCATGTTCTGGGCGATGGACGGCAGACCGTGAACGTTTTGTCCCATGCTTTTGACATGCGCGGTGATTTGCCCCATCTCCGCCGACATCGAACCGAATTCCACATACATCTCGTCAAGGCTGCCGATCATCGCCGACAGATCTTGGCTCATGGAATACGTCAGATACACCAGGTAAATGGAAATCACCGCCAGGAAGACCAGGACAACTCGGATCATGCGACTGGTCTTGCCGCTGATTTTTCGCGAAATGCGGTCGATGGTTTCCATCTCGACGCGGAAGATCTCCATGCTCTCGCTGGCGATGGCGACAAAATCGTTTTTGCTTTCACTCATCGGGTCACCACGGGAACATGTTGTTGAAGGTTTTCATCGGTTCCGACGCCTGATTGACGTTCGCACCGATCCCCACCAGCGACGGCTCGAGATGGCGGAAAGATTGATTCATGGTGCCGACGTCGGTGGTGATCACACGCATCTTGTTTTCCACGCTGGTCATGCTGCCCGACATGGTGGCCAGGTTGGCGTTCATTTTCGCCACCGTCGTGCGCATGGTGTCCAACTCGCCCACGACGACGGGAAACGCCGCCAGATCGCGATCCATCGCGGCGATGACGGTGCGCATTTGACGCATATCCGCCGACATCGAACTGAACTGCACGCGCATGGTGTCGAGCACCGAAATCATGTTGCCGACACTCGAGGTGAAAGCGAACAGCATCACCACCATGATCACCGTGACCACCGCAAAGCTGAACATGCCGACGCGCAAAATCGACGTCACCCGCCGCGCAACGCGCAGGTTCAACTCACTGCGCAATTCCATCGCCTTTTTAAAATCGGCGACGGCTTGGCGCATTTCAGCCGCTTCGTCTTCGGTAATTTTCATGCCCACCCCTACGTTCGTCGGTCGTTGGGGTATCACATGGGGCTATGTCAGACAATGCGCTAAATGTCTTACAAATTTCCAGAACGCTGATGATCAGCCCTCGATTCCGGCTTCGGCCTTTTCCAGCATCTGGCCGATTTTCTTGGCTTTGAGGGTTTCGCGGGCCTTGGCGTATTTGTCGTCGTTCCAAAACATCAAGCAACCGTTGCACCCCAGCCCGCAACAGCTTTCCAATCCCATCGCCGGGGTCTTGCCGGTGTGTGCGCGGCCCTTGAGGGTCGGACGCGCCTCGCTACCATCGCGCAAGCCGCGTTCGACGTCCATGCTCATCAAGTTGCCCTGCAACAGCGCTTGACGGTCCTCGCTGAGCACCGCTTCGGTACGCCCCACGCTCAGCACGGGCAGTCGGGTCTTAAGGCCGGCGGCGTCTTCGTTGTGAAACAGCGACGCCGGTATGCGGATCGCACGGCCTTGCCCAGGATTGGCTTTGTCGGCGACCTCGCCGGTATCCGCGTTGACGAATTCATAGAGGCGCAAGCGGATCGGTTCGATCTCTTGGGGGGCGAGGAACTCGATCACCGCGCCGGCCTTGAGCGTGTTGCGCAAACCGAAGATCATGTCGTCGCCGTCCCAGCGCTCGATGACGCCCGCGAACAGCCATCCTCCGACGGTGTCGGTGCGCTCGTAATTGTGCGCCAGGTTGCTCAACCGGCCGTCATGAAAACCGAGCGAGTAGCCGCGATTTTGCAACGTATAAATCTCGCGCAAATAGGGCTCCGGCGACCAGTTTTCCGGGTCGGCGTACCACGCATCGATGGCCAAGCGGTAGGACCGCGCGGTGACGGCGGCATAGTATTCGCTTTTGTTGCGCCCTTCGACCTTGAGACTGTCGACGCCGATGCGCAGATAGTCGTCCAGCTTGGGCATCAGACACAGGTCTTTGGCATTGAGGATGTACGAACCGCGGTCGTCTTCTTCGAGTTTCATCAACTCGCCGGGGCGGAATTCTTCTTCCAGATAAAAATCGAAATCGTCCTTGTTGTCGGGTGTAATTTCGACCTCTTCACCGTCCTTGCGCCGGGCGCGGACCTTGTAGTTCCAGCGGCAGCTCTGCGCGCAATTGCCTTGGTTGGCACCGCGTTCAGCCAGATAGTTGGACAACAGGCAGCGTCCCGAATAGGTCATGCACATGGCCCCGTGGACGAACGCTTCGAGCTTGATGTCGGGACATTTTTGGCGAATTTCCTCAAGCTCTTCGAAGCTCACTTCGCGCGCCAGAACGCACAACTTCGCGCCCATCGCAGCCCAGCTTTGCACCGTCAGCCACGAACACGCGTTGGCCTGGGTGGACACATGCAAATCCAGTTCCGGCGCGTGTTCGCGCAGGTAATGGAACACCCCCTGGTCCGACACGATCACCCCGTCGGGGTTCACCGTGCGCACGGTCTTGACGAATTCCGGCAGCTTTTCGATGTCGCGGTTGTGGGTGAACAGGTTCAGCGTCAGATAGATGCGCTTGCCGCGTTCATGGGCGAAGCGCACGCCTTCCAGCAACTCTTCCAACGTAAACGACGATTGGGTGCGCAACGACAGGTCGGGCGTGCCGGCATAAACGGCATCAGCGCCGTACAAAATCGCGGTTTTCAGTTTCGCCAGTGAGCCCGCGGGCATCAACAGTTCGGACCGGTGTGAAGTCGTGTTGTGTATCATGCGCCCTCATATCACTTCGGGAGGGCGGTTTCCATGGTTCTGTGCGTACTCAGGTGCGGTTCAACATCTGCAGCGTGTTCAGATCGAAGTGCATATTCAGCAGCGATGACAGGTTCGATGTGGACGATCTAAAAGCATTTTTATCCGCCCCGCCGAACGCGGGCGTCAGGCCCAGTGAAAGCATCTGCATATCCAGCCCTTCGGCGTCATATCCTTTCAAACGTGCGGTCATGCGTTCAATGATGTAATCCTTAATGCGATCGCCGCTCAGTTCCGCCTCGCTCGCTTGAGCGGACTTTTGTTGCGCCACATGCGGCAGGGAAAAGGGCCGTGCAAGCGGTTCCAAAGTCAGGCTCATGGGGATTATCCTTATCCAATCCATTTACATGACGCCGTGCAACCCGCGTGCCGTTTTCCGGCATTACCAACGGTCTGATTTTGTTGAAATATTGAATTCGACGCGAACCACAAGGTGGGTAAAATCGACGTCAACGCGGAAAAAATTGCCCCGAAGACCGCTTCATCTTGGGCGCGAAGCCCAATTGCTGTAATGCTTGTCGAAACCTGTTTATCCGGATGAGCACCACCTCGAACCATGACCGCCCTCGAAAAACGCGCTCAGCTCCTGACGATCATGGGCACCATTTTGGTTTCCACCTCGTTCCCCATCGGCGCGGCCATCACCCAGGGGCTCGACAGCGTGGTGCTGACGTTGTTTCGCTTTGCCATCGCCGCCGCGTTGTTCGGACCGTTGGTGGCGTGGAAATACGGCCTGCCCCGGCCGTCGCTTAGGGACCTCGGCCGTTACGGCCTGCTCAGCGCCTGCATGGTCGGTTTTTTCTGGGCCATGTTCGAGGCGCTGCGCTTCACCAGTCCGCTCAACACCGCGACCATCTTCACCCTGACCCCCACCATCGCCGCCGGCGTGTCGGCGGTGCTGCTCAAGGAGCGCTTGAAAACCCGTTCCTTCATCGCCTTGGGTCTGGGCATGGTTGGGGCCGTGTGGGTAATCTTTCGCGGCGATTTTGCCAGTTTCATCGCCCTCGACCTCAACCGCGGCGACGCTATTTTCCTCATCGGCACGGTGTGTATCGGGGTGTTCGGTCCGCTGGTGAAATACCTGCATCGCGGCGAGCCGATGGCGCGGGTGAGTTTTTGGATCTTCGCAACCGGCAGCGGTTGGCTGTTGCTGTTGGCGCTGCCGCGTCTGGGCGGCATCGATTGGGCCGGAGTGCCGACGATGGTCTATTGGGGCGTTTTGTATCTGGCGTTGTTCACCACCTTGATCACGTTTTTCGTGTTTCAGTGGAGCACCATGGTCATCGGCCCGACCAAGGTATCGTCTTACACCTACGTGCAGCCGGTCTTGGTTCTGATCATCGGCTTGGTGCTGGGCCACGATGCGCCGCCCGCGCTGACCTATCCCGGATTGGTGCTGGTGTTAGGCGCCACCGTGGTGTTGCAGACGGCATCCGCCCGAACCAAGATTTAAGCGCCTTCTATCTCTTCGCGGAGCATTTCCAAGGTCAGCCACTGTTCCTCGGCGGCTTGCAGTTCGTTGGATTTGGCCTCCAACTCGGCGGCGGTTGTGTTGAACTTGGCCGGATCGTTGCTGTAGAGCTTGGGATCGTCCATCAGCGTCTGCAACTGCGCGATTTCCGTGCTGAGCTGTTCCATACGCCCAGGCAAGGTTTCCAGCGCGTACTTTTCCTTGTACGACAGTTTCGGCTTGCCCGATGTCTGTACGGGGGCGCTGGGCTTTTTCTCTTTGGGTGCTTTTTCTTCCGTTTTGGCGGCAGCGCGCGCACCCACGCCGAAACCGCGCTGCGTCACCATATCGCTATAACCGCCGGGGTATTCGCGCCACGCGCCCGCACCGGCGGTTTCGGTTTCGTTGACGATCACCGACGTCACCACCCGGTCCAAGAAATCGCGATCGTGGCTGATCAAGATCACCGTACCGTCGAAATCGGCCAGCATTTCCTGCAACAGATCCAGCGTTTCCAGATCCAAGTCGTTGGTCGGTTCGTCGAGCACCAGCAGGTTGGCCGTCTGCGTCATGGCGCGCGCCAGCATCAACCGTCCGCGTTCCCCCCCGGACAAGGCGTGCACCGGGGTATTGGCCTGTTCAGGCGCGAACAAGAAATCCTGCATGTAGCCCATGACGTGCTTTTGCTGACCGCCGACGGTGACGCTGTCGCCGCTCTGCCCGGTCAACACGTCGACCAACGACCAATCGGGATTGAGCGCGTCGCGCATCTGATCCAGGCTTGCCATTTCGATCTTGGTGCCCAAGGTTACGGTGCCGCTGTCGGGTTCTAGCTTGCCGATCAGCATGTTGAGCAGCGTGGTTTTGCCCGCACCGTTGGCCCCGACGATGCCCAGCCGGTCGCCGCGCAGCACGCGGGTGGAAAATCCTTTGACCACCACATTGTCGCCGTAGGATTTGGATATGTTGTCCGCTTCCAAAACTCGCTTTCCCGACGCGCCGCCTTGCGACACGGTCAGTTTGACGGTGCCCGTGATGGCACGTTGGTCGCGGCGTTCCTGACGCAATTGGTCGAGCGCGCGCAAACGCCCCATATTGCGTTTGCGCCGCGCCGTGACGCCGCGTTGTAGCCAGTGCAGTTCGCGCACGATCTTGCGGTCCAGCTTGTGACGGTCCAGTTCGATCTGTTCGATGGTTTCATCCCGCCACGCTTCGAAATGCGCGAACGACTTAGGCAGCTTGTGGGTCACGCCCTGATAGATCCACACGCTGGCTTGGGAGACGTTTTCCAAGAAGCGCCGATCGTGGCTGATCACCACCAACGCGGCGTTCATTGCATTGAGTTCGTTTTCCAGCCACTCGATCACGGCGAGGTCGAGGTGGTTGGTCGGTTCGTCCAACAACAAGATGTCGGGTTTGGCGGCCAGCGTGCGCGCCAGCGCAGCGCGGCGCTTTTCCCCGCCCGACAGCGTCGCGGGGTTTTCCTGACCGCTCAAGCCCAAATCGGTCAGCAACACCTGGGCGCGATACAGATCGTCGTGGGGGCCGAGACCGGCCTCTACGTACTCCAACGCGGTGTCGAAACCGCTCAAATCGGGCTCTTGGGGCAGGTAATTGACGGAAATACCGCTTTGCAGGACGCGTTCGCCTTTGTCCGGTTCGATCAAACCCGCGGCGATTTTCAGCAACGTCGATTTACCGCAGCCGTTGCGACCGACCAGGCACATGCGTTCGCCTTGCGCCACGGTCAAGTCGGCGCCTTCCAGCAACGGCGTGCCGCCGAAGGTCAAATGTATATCGCGCAGGGTGAGGAGTGGTGCGGCCATGCGCCGTATGTAGCGCGACGGCGGTTCGGGGGCAAGGCGTTAAGATAAGACCTCGGCAATATCGACCTTGATCTGGGCGACGGCGTTGTAAACCCCCTGCTCGACCCCCGGCGACAGCGGCGCGCCCAGGTCGAACCGCGCCCCTTCGATGCCATAGACGATCAATTCCCCCGGCAAGCGCCCCAAGGTGCGGGCCATTTCCACGGCTTCCGCGACGCCGAACTGATGGGTGGAATGGCGAAAGAAGTTGCGTGGCAATTCCTCGAAATTGGCTTCAAACCGGTGCAGCGTGCCCGGCGGTGCGCCCGACAACGCCGCATCGATGACGATCACCCGCCCCTGGCCCTGCCACATTTCCATCAATTCCGCCCCATCGCCGTCGAAGACGTAGGCCGGAATGTCGTCGGTGCGCAAACGGGCAACCACCGCCGCCGCCGCGCCATCGTCGCCACGCAGGGCGTTGCCGACGCCGATGATCCAGGGGGTGCGTTCAGTCACGTTTGATATTCAACCTCAAAAAATGGGTGGCGCAGGAAATACACGGATCGTAGTTGCGGATGGTCTGTTCGCAACGCCACTTCAGCTTTTCATCGCCCAACTTCATATTGCGCTCGACCACGCCGCGCAAGTCCAGCTCGATCTGTTTTTGGTTCTGCGCCGTCGGCGGGGTGATGGTGGCCTGTTCGATCAGGCCATCCGCGTCGATGCGATAGCGATGATAACAAATGCCGCGCGGCGCTTCGGTGCAGCCATGGCCGGTTCCCGCGCGCACCGTGAGTTTGACGCACGAGGCGTCGGGTTCTTCGTAGGACTGCGCGATGCGCAACGCCTCTTCGCAGGCATAGAGCGTTTCGATCATTCGCACCACGATGCTTTGAAACGGGTTGGCGCAGGTTTTACCCAAGCCTGCCTCTTTGGCTGTGGCCTTGGCGAACTTGGACAGTTGATCGAAGTTGTTGTTGTAACGCGCCAACGGCCCGACCAGATAGGCCGCGCCGTCCTTGGTCATGCCGTGCAGCGCGTTGGAATGGGCGACGTGCTCTTCCAGAAAATGATCTGGGAATTCCTGCACCGCGATGTCGAGGCCACGATTGGAAACGATCCGTCCATCCTGGATAGCGTATTCGTCCGCGTGTTTGAGCGACACGCAGGTGTAGTCGTATTCAAAGTCGGGAAATTCGAACCCGCCGAACGCCAGCGCCAATTCGCGCGAGGTCTCGATGGCCCATTTCAGCGGTTCGATCAATTCGCGCACGCGGGCTTTGCTCGGCACTTTATAAAAGCCGCCGACCTTGAGGTTGACCGGATGCACCGCGCGCCCGCCGACGACCTCCAAAATATCGTTGCCCAGCTTCTTGAGTTTGAGCGCCTTTTTCACCAATTCAGGGTTGGCCTTGGCGATTTGCAAAGCATCATCCAGCCCCAGAAAGTCCGGCGCGTGCAGCATCGCCGCGTGCAGCACGTGGCTTTCGATCCATTCGCCGCAATAGATCAAACGGCGCAAATCGCGCAGCGGCCCCGTGACCGTCACGCCCAAGGCGTCTTCCATGGCTTGGCTGGCGCCGAGCAGATAGGCGATCGGGCAGATGCCGCAGATCCGCGACGTGATGTCGGGGGCTTCGGAAAAATCGCGCCCGCGCAACAGCGCCTCGAAAAAGCGCGGCGGTTCGAAAATGCGAAACTTCAGGTCTTTGATTTGACCGCCCTTAATGTGTAGATCCAGCGCACCTTCGCCTTCCACCCGCGACAGCGTGTCGACCTTGATGATGCGCGAAGAGGTCTTAGTCATGGTTCAAGCTCTCCTTCGCGAACGGGGCGGCGGCGGCGTTGAAGGTGCGAAACAGGTCGCGGCGCTGCTTGGTGTCCAAACCCAGTTCCGCCAATTTTTCGGCCAGCGCATGGGTGTTGGGCATCTCTTTCGGGCCGAAGCAGCCATAGCACCCCCGATCGCATGCCGGACAGACGTTGCCGCAGCCCGCTTGCGTCACCGGCCCCAGGCAGGCTTGGCCCTTGGCCACCATCACGCACACCGTGCCCGCCAGTTTGCATTCGATGCACTGACTGTGATCTGGCACGTTGGGCTTGCGCCCCGCCAAAGTCGCGCCGAGAACTTCCAACAACTGATGTTTGTTGATCGGGCAGCCGCGCAGTTCCAAGTCCACCGGCACGTGGTCGGCGATGGCGGTGGATTTTTTCAAGGTCTCGATATATTCGGGATGGGCATAGACGGCGCGGATGAAATCATCAACGTCGGCGAAGTTCTTCAACGCCTGAATCCCGCCCGCCGTGGCGCACGCACCGATGGTGATGAGCATCTTCGATTGTTTGCGCACCTTGTGGATGCGCTTTTCCTCATCCGCCGTGGTGATCGATCCTTCGACCAACGATATATCGTAAGGACCTTTGACCTGGGCGCGGGTGGCTTCGAGGAAATAGGCGATCTCGACACTGTCCGCCACCGCCAACAGCTCGTCTTCGCAATCGAGCAGGCTCAATTGGCACCCATCGCACGACGAGAACTTCCATACCGCCAATTTCGGCTTTTTCATCGCCATCACAGCCCCCTCACCTGCATCAGGTTTTCGATGCGCGCATAGGGAAATACCGGACCGTCCTTACAGATAAAGTGGCCACCGAACTGGCAATGACCGCAATGGCCGATCGCGCACTTCATGTTGCGTTCCATGGACACGTAAATGTCGTCCTTGGCCACGCCCAGGTCGCTGAGTTCCTTGATGGTGAAGCGCATCATCAGTTCGGGGCCACAGATGAACACCTTGGCATGGTGCACATCGAAATTGGCGCGCCCGATCAGGCGCGTCACCACACCGACGTTGCCCGCCCAATCGCGACCAGCGTGATCGACGGTGACGTCCACGTATGTGTCCAATCGTCCCCGCCACATCTGCAGTTGCTTCATGTACAAGACGTCGGCGGGTGAACGCGCGCCATACAAAACGACAAAGCGTCCATACTTGGAGCGATTGGCGAGCACATGTTCGATGGCCGGACGCAACGGCGCGAGACCGATGCCGCCGGCGACGATCACCACGTCGTTGCCTTCTGCCTCGACCACCGGCCAGGCGCTGCCGAACGGACCGCGCACGCCGAGCTGCTCGCCCTTTTTCAACTTCGACAAGGCATCCGTGACCGCGCCCACGTTGCGCACGGTGTGCACCAGTTTTGACGGATCGGAAGGATCACCGCTGATGGAAATCGGCACCTCGCCCACACCGAACGCATAGAGCATGTTGAATTGACCGGGCTGAAAAACGAAGCCGTCAGTTGATGTGGGAGCAAGTTCGATGGTGAAGGTGTCCGCCAGTTCCTGGACGCGCTTGGCGACGGCGAACGGCACCGGTGTCATCGGATCGAGTTTGATCTGGGTGCTCATCTCGCCCCCTTCAGGACTTGCCGTACATATCTGTCAGTTGCTGGCGGGCGCTGTAGAGGCGCTTGGCCATCACCGGCACGAAACGGCTGTACAGCTCGAACCCCAGCGCGTTGTCTTTTTTGAGCTTCTTGCGCAGACAGGTGGCTTCCAAGCTGATGACACGGGTCAGCGTGACGGCGCGAATGTCGTACGCCCATTCATAGGGCGGCACCATCCACGACCAACCGAACACGTCGCCGTCATGCAGGGTTTCGATCACCAGACCGTCTTGGCCTTGAACATGAAATTCCAGCGCCACGGTACCGGAGCGAACGAAATAAAAACGTTCCGCCGGCTTGCCTTCGTGGGCGATGTAATCCCCCTCGTTGAAGCGCTCGTTGCGCGCGCATCCCGCCAAGGTCTTGCGCGAGGTTTCATCCATGCCTTTAAAGAACGGATGTTCCGCCAGCAGTTTATCGAGACCTTCCACCTTCACCATCGTAAGCGCTCCTTCAAGTCTTGTCGGCCATGGCGCGGACTTCGGCGGTGATGTCGATGCCGACCGGGCACCAGGTGATGCACCGTCCGCACCCGACGCACCCCGACACGCCGAACTGATCGTGCCAAGAGCTCAATTTATGGGTCATCCACTGACGATAGCGTTGCGCCCCGTCGCGACGGATTGCGCCGCCGTGGATGTAGCTGAAATCCAGAGTGAAACACGAATCCCACTGCCGCCAGCGTTCGGTCGTTTGACCGTCCAAGCTGGTGGAGTCGGACGTGGTGTTGCAAAAACAGGTCGGGCACACCAACGTACAGTTGGCGCAATCGAGGCAACGCTTGGCGATCTCTTGCCAGCGCGGGCTTTCCAGATTGTCCGTCAAGGTTTTCGCCGCGTCGGTCGGCATCTCCCGGCCCATGGACTTGGCGGCTTTGTTGACAGCCTTGGCTGCGGCCTTGAAATCCGCACCGGTCGCTTCACGGCCATCAAGGCGGGCGAGGATTTTTTCGCCTTGTGCGCTGCCCGCCTCGACCAAGAACGCGTGGCTGTCTTTGTTGCTCAGTTCCGTCAGCGCCAGATCATAGCCGTCTTTGACCTTGGGCCCCGTATTCATGGAGGTGCAAAAACACGTCCCCCCCGCGCGGCGGCAATTGAGGGCGACGATCAAGGCCTTGTCGCGGCGCGCCTTGTATCCGGTGGCGACGTGATCGCCTTCGATGAACACCTTGTCTTGAATTTGCATGGCGCTGAGTTCACACGCGCGCACGCCGATGAAGGCGTATTTGGGCGCATCGACCTCGGTTTGGACCTCAAAGCCTTTGGCGGTCTTTTGCGCCGTCCACAGCTTCTCTTTGGCGGGAAACAGATAGCGCTTCCATGTTTGTGCACCGTGAGTGAAATCGAAGTAAGCGGGCTTCTTGGCTTTGCTCAAACGATACGCGCCGGGTTGCTGGTCGTCGACCAACCCCAGGGGCAATTCGTCGGTAGAGGCGATCTCTTCCAACACCACGGCGCCGTCGCGCGCCTTGGGGCCGATGGTCGCGTAACCGCTTTTGCGCAACGCCTTGATCAGGCCGTCCAGCCCGCCGGCGTCGATGACGATTGCATGATTTCGGGGATTGCCCACCTTGCCCATTCGTCCCTGCCCTGCACATAACGCGCTAAAATTCTCATAGAATTATAAAGCACTTATGACAGTGGGTCGAAGACAATCGAACGTTTGACGCGAATGCCCGAGACTATTTTTGACGCGCGCGGGCAAATGCCTCGGCCAGCGCGCCGCCCGATGTGTCTGGGGCCTTGGGCGCTTTGACTTTGGCAGGTTTGCCGTGCGGCTTGGACGGCGCGTTCGATCGTGCCGGGGCGTCGCCATCTTGCGTTTTGGTGCGCATGGTCAGTGAAATGCGCTTGCGCGCCGCATCGACCTCTTGCACGCGGACCTTGACCACGTCGCCGGGTTTGACCACTTCGCGCGGATCCTTGACGAAGCGATCGGCCAGTTGCGACACGTGCACCAAGCCGTCTTGGTGCACGCCGATGTCGACGAACGCACCGAAATTGGCGACGTTGGTGACCACGCCTTCGAGCTGCATGCCGGGCTTTAGATCGCTGATCTTTTCCACCCCGTCCTTGAATTCGGCGGTCTTGAATTCCGGGCGCGGATCGCGGCCGGGTTTTTCCAGTTCTGCCAAGATGTCCTTGACCGTTGCGGGGCCGAAGTTTTCGTTGGCGAAGTCTTGCGGGTTGAGTGTGCGCAGGATCTTGGCATTGCCCATCAAATCGCCGAGGTCGATCTTGGTGGTCGCCAAGATGCGTTCAACCAAGGGATAGCTTTCCGGGTGCACCGCCGATCCGTCCAGCGGGTTGTCGCCGTTTTTGATCCGCAAGAAACCCGCGCATTGTTCGAACGCCTTGTCGCCCAGACGCGGCACCTTCATCAAATCCTTGCGGCTTTTGAACGCACCGTTGGCGTCGCGATACGCCACCACGTTGGCCGCCAAGCTGTCGCCCAGACCCGAAACTTGGGCCAGCAACGGCTGCGACGCGGTGTTCAAATCGACGCCGACGGCGTTGACGCAATCTTCCACCACCGCTTCCAACGCGCGGCTGAGGCGATGTTCGGACAGGTCGTGCTGATATTGACCGACACCGATGGCCTTGGGCTCGATCTTCACCAGTTCCGCCAACGGGTCCTGCAAGCGCCGCCCGATGGACACCGCACCGCGCAGCGACACGTCGATGTCGGGAAATTCCTGGGATGCGTAGGCGGACGCCGAATACACCGATGCGCCCGCTTCCGACACCATGATCTTCTTTAAATTCAAATCGGGATGGCGGTCGATCACCTCGGCGGCCAGCTTGTCGGTTTCGCGTGACGCCGTACCGTTGCCGATGGCGATCAGTTCGGCGTTGTGTTTTTTTGCCAGCACCGCAACGGTGGCGACGCTTTCGTCCCAACGCTTTTGCGGTTCGTGCGGATAGATCGTCGCGGTTTCCACCAATTTGCCGGTAGCGTCCACCACCGCGACCTTCACGCCGGTACGAAACCCGGGGTCGAGCCCGATGGTGGCGCGCTGTCCCGCAGGCGCGGCCAGCAACAGGTCACGCAGGTTTTGCGCGAACACGCGGATGGCTTCCTCTTCGGCGTCGCTCCACAGGCGTTGCATCAAATCAAGCTCGATGTGCAGGGCCATTTTCACCCGCCATGCCCAGCGCGCGGCCTCGATCAACCAGACATCGGCGGGGCGGCCCTCGTCGCGCAAGCCGAAATGCGCCGCGACGTGACTTTCGTACGGATGGGGATAGGGCGGCTGGTCGGGATCGCCGACCACCAAACTGGCGCGCAAGATCTCTTCCTTGCGGCCGCGGAAAATCGCCAAGGCGCGATGCGACGGCACCGATTTCAAAGCTTCATGATAGGCGAAGTAATCCGAAAACTTGGCCCCGTCCGCTTCCTTGCCTTCAATCACGCGCGAGGTCAGGTGGGCTTCGTCCCACATGGTGTCGCGCAAGCGCCCGACCAGTTCGGCATCTTCGGCAAAGCGTTCGATGAGAATTTGTTTGGCACCTTCCAAGGCCGCATCCACATCGGCGACATCGTCGTTGACGTAAGCCGCGGCCTCAACGCGCGGATCGAGCGTGGGGTTTTCCAACAAGCCCAGGGCCAACGGCTCCAATCCGGCCTCGCGGGCGATCTGCGCCTTGGTTCGACGTTTGGGCTTGAACGGCAGGTAGAGGTCTTCCAGGCGCGACTTGGTGTCGGCGGCGGCGATCTTGGCGCGTAGCGCGTCGTCCAGTTTACCTTGTTCGTCGATGCTTTTGAGGATCGCTTCGCGGCGTTCGTTCAATTCGCGCAGGTAGCGCAGGCGTTCTTCCAGGGTGCGCAGTTGCGCGTCGTCCAAGCCACCGGTCGCTTCCTTACGGTAGCGGGCGATGAACGGCACCGTGGCGCCGCCGTCCAACAGTTCGATGGTGTCCATGACCTGAGCGTCGCGGACGCCCAGTTCTTCGGCAATTTGATGCGCGATGGTGGTCACGAATGTCTCCTGGAAAAATCTCAAGTCGCCTTGCTGTTTAGGGCCTCACCCCAAGCGACGCAAGGCGCATCTGCAAGGCCGTGGCGAACCGGCGCTTATCCTTGCTTACGCAAGGCTCGGACCTCTTCGCGCAGGGCCCTGATCTCGGCCAGAATCGCATCCTCGCCCGCCAGTAGCTCCTTGTTTTCGGCATGCAGGACCTCTTGCTCGACGGTGTGCTGGGATTGCATGGCGTCGACGATGATGCCGATGAACAGGTTCACGATGGCGAACGTGGTGATCATGATGAACGGCACGAAGAACAGCCAGGCATAGGGATGGACCTCCATCACCGGGCGCACGATGCCCATCGACCAGCTTTCCAGGGTCATCACCTGGAACAGAGTGTAGAGCGACGCGCCTATGGTGCCGAACCAATCGGGGAAGGTTTCCCCAAAGAAATTGGTGGTCAGCACGGCGGCGACGTAAAAGACCAAAAAGATGATGGAAAACACGCTACCCATGCCCGGCAGCGCCGAAATCAGCGCCCCCACCACGCGTTTCATCGCCGGCACCACGGTCAGCAAGCGCAGCGCGCGCAAGATGCGCATGGCGCGCAGCACCGCCAACGGCCCGGATGCGGGCACCAGCGCGATCGCCACCACCAGAAAATCGAAGACGTTCCAGCCGTCCTTGAAGAACCGCAGTCCCCGGTGTGCCAGTTTGGCGGCGATTTCGACGCAAAACACACTCAACGCGAACACATCGAAGGCGAGCAGATAGGCGCCATACTTGGCGGTCAGAACACCCGACGTTTCCATGCCCAAGCTGATCGCGTTGAGCACGATAATCGCCATGATGAAATACTGAACGCGGGGATGATCGACGACGGCGCCGATGCGCGCACGCAGGGAAAGGGGGGCAGACATGCTTCAATCACTCATTCGACCGAGGAAAAAACGGACTTTCCCTCGCATATAGCACCGCCATCGCGAAACGCAATCCCGCCCGTGTCGATCCCGCCAATATTTGGAGCATTTGCGGTGCTTAGCGATTTTCGCGGCGAATGACCGACAACAGCATGCGCGCCTGTTCCATGCACTCCAACTCGCCGAGCGACACCAGCACGTTGAAGTCGCTGTCCAGGGGTGGGGTGAGTTGGCGCAAGGTCAGCAAGGTCTTGGAGTCCTTGCCTTCTTGAATAACCAAAAAACGCGCCCCTTCCGATACATCGAGAGCCGTGGGCCACGGTACCGACTGACCGGCGGCAGGCGCATCGATCACCTGTTCCTTACCTGTATCCAGGTTGATCAGGGTAATTTTGGCTCCGGTCTCGGTGCGATAGCGTTCCAAGGTGATGCCGGCCTTGTCGGCAAAACAGTAATTGCCCGTTTCCGACAGATTGAAGGCCATCGCCTGGGTCGCCGATTTGAGCGACGCGGCGCGGATCGCCCCGACGCTGCTGGTGTCTTCGTCGGCACTGCGGATCAAGCTGGCCAGCGCCTTCATCGAGCGCCCCGCCTGCCCGCCGGCTGCCGCGTTGGCTTGGTCTTGCGGCTTGCCTTGAAAGAAGCCCTTGAACTTCAAGGTTTGGCCAAACGCATTGATAAGCACCAGTTGCTTTTTGTCCGGGACGGTCAGATCCTGATCGCCCTGGATCTCGTCACCGGTTTTATAATCGGTCACGGAAGACATCAACACGACGTAACTGCTGTCACCCTTGGCAAAAGCCTGTCCACTGATGAGGACAGCCGTGGCGAGCAAACACATCATCACAAAATTGCGCATTGTCCCAGTCTCCCTATTCCCTTTACTCATGGCATTATTTGCTTTGGGCCACATACACCCCATCCCAATCGGCGGCGGGTGGATTGGCAGTCAGTTCGTCAATTCTCTTGCGATATAGAGCGTACAATTTATCCAGTTCGAAAGATGCGCCCAGTGTCTCGAGGTTTTGCAGGTGGTCCGCGGCGTCAGCAAAGCGCTGCCCGCGATATGCATCGATCATGGCGGCGTGCGCCGCAGCCAAGGCTTGAAACTCGTTCGTGTCCGCCACGCTGACATCGCCCAGCAAGGCAAAGATGCGCACACCCTTATTCTTGCCCACGACGCGAATGATGTCGATGTCCAACACCGCCAAGCTCGGCGATTTGGCGGCCGTATCCTCGCCGATCACGATGTCGACGCCATAGGTTTTCGACTGCCCCTCCAAGCGCGACGCGGTGTTGACCGTATCGCCCAGGGCCGAATAATCGAAACGCTGTTTGGAACCGATGTTGCCTGCGATGCAATCGCCTGTGTTGACCCCGACACCCATTCTCACCTTGATGAATTCGCGCCCTGCCTGCTGCGCTTCGCGTTCCAGTTCGTCGTTGAGTTGGTTCAACAGGCGCTTCAATTCCAGCGACGCAAGGCACGCGTTTAGGGCATGGTCGGGGTCGTTCAACGGTGCGTTCCAAAACGCCATGATGGCGTCACCCATGTATTTGTCCACGGTGCCTTTGTGATCGAGAATGGCGCCCGTCAAAGGGGTCAGAATGCGATTGAGCAACGACACCAATTCTTCCGGCGTCAGGCGTTCGGACAAGGTCGTGAAGCCGCGAATGTCACTGAACAGCAGGGTCATTTCCTTTTTTTCACCGCCCAGACGCAACGCGTCGGGATGTTCGACAAGTTCGCGCACCATGTCCGGCGAAAGGTAATGACTGAACGCATCGTGGATATAATCGGTCTGCTGCTTTTGCAGCCGCACCGCATAGCTGATCGCCATGGTCAGCGCGATGCCAAACGACAACGTCGGAGAAATGATCGGCAGCATCGCGGCGAAATGCATGAACGCCAACACCGCACCCACCCACGACACTGCAACGATACCGAGGCTGATGGCGATGCGGATGACCATTGGCGCCGAACTCAGCCCGATCACCACCGCCACCAACCCCAACACGGCGGCGATCGCAATTTCAAACGGCAAGGTCTCGATTTCGCGCCACTCGCCATCCAACAACTGGGCGAGAATGTGTGCTTGAATGATGACGCCCGGGGTGGTCCCCAGTGCCACGCCTTCGGTGGCGGCGAACGGGGTTCTATGGCGGTCGCCGAACGGCAAGTCGCCACCAATCATCACCACCTTGTCCTTGAACCAGGCGGGTGGCAAAAACGCCAAGGCGTGGATCGGGTACTGGGCGAACACCGGGGTGTTTTCGTCCGGCGGGCTGAGGTAGCGAATGCGAAAGCCTTCACGTGGCACGTCGTGACCAAGTCGCTGGGCGATCAGCGTGGCGAAGCTTTCGCGGTAATACCCGCCCTCTTCACGCCCGACGAAAGCGTTGCGCACCGTGCCGTCGACCGGGTCTTTGAACAGATTGGAATAGCCTGCGCTGACGTTTTCCAGATAGGACGATTGAAACGCGAATTGCGCCTCGCTCAATCCAGTTTTTTGATCCGTCCAGCCGGTGACCACGGGTACGGGATATTCTTCCAAAACGCGCTTGAGATGCGCGTCCTTGTCCGCTTCGGTCGGTTGATCGAACAAGATATCGAGCCCTACCGCCTTGACGCCGTAGTCTTTCAGACGTTCCAAAACCCCCGCCAGCATTTCCCGGTCAACCGGCGAACGGTATGGCAATTGCGAAAGCGTGTCTTCGGTGATGGCGAGGATGACAACCTCGTCATGGGGCTCGGCAATTGGGTTGAACAGTGCGAAGCGTACGTCCGACGCCCAGTTTTCAGCCACTGCAACGATATTCACGTAACGCGGCATGAGCAGGGCGAGCACCGTTGACAAGACGATGATCGCCCCTTGCATGGCGCGCACGGAAGAAGTCGGTTTTTGCCCCACGCCTTGGCTCCTAACGCATCGTGACGACCGTGTATGTCGGCGTCATCATACCTTGACCGCCAAGGGGAAGTCTGTGCCGCGCGAGCTGATCACCGGGAACTGCGGCGGATTGCCGTTCTGTTCGCTCAGTTCCGGCAGTTGGTCTTCGATGTAGCGGTTGATTTCGCGAATGCTGACGATGCCGTCGCTGCGCTTGCCTTCGTCGGCGGCGCCTTTCATGGCATCCAGCAACGTATAGGTAAATGCGCCATGACCCAATTGTTCGAATTCCACTGCAAACTGGTCCTTGGCGGCGGCGGCGATGATGTGCATGCCCGATGCCCGCGACAGCCGGCTCAGCGCCTTGCGTTCCTCGAACCCGCGGGTACGCGTCAACGCCGCGCCGGATTTGCAGGCGTCCATCAGCATGACGACCTTTTGCGCCGGAACTTCACTGATCCATTCTTCCAGCTCAAGCGATGTGATGCCCTTTTCGCGCACATGATCTTCACGTTCCGGATAGACCACGTCGTAAGGCATGAAGTACCACGTTTCGCCGATGGAATCACCGTGACCGGCAAGATACACCACCAACACATCATCGGGCGAAATGCCCTTCAAGCCCTCAAGCGTAGCCCGGATTCCCGGTTTGGTGGCCTGCTTGTCGAGCACCTTGTAGGTTTTGATGTCTTTGAACAACGAGCGCGGCTGGCTGGCGAAGAACTGCTCGATCCCCATCGCATCCGGCACGCCGTAATTCAAGGCCAATGCCGGGTTGCGATAGGCGTTGATGCCTATGGTTACGACATGCAGGGTGCTTTTACGCTCCGCGCCGCTATAGGCGACCTGAACCTTGGCCGGTTTGCTTTCGATCATGTCGCGGCTCAGCGCCACGGTGCGGAACTTATTGTCGCCCGGGGTGAGCTTGACCTCGAAGGTATGGCTGAAGGTTTCTTGATCCTCATCGTCGAGGACTTCTTTTGCGACCATGCGGTCATTGTGGAACAGGCGGACTTCTTTGATGCCGCCGCCCAAGTTACCGGCCTCTACAACCACCTCGTAACTTTCGCTGTCGGTCGTTGCGTTTTCTTCCGGATCGGCGATCGTCACGATCGGCGGGGTGCTGAACGCGACCGACAGTTTCGGCGCCTCAGTTTTCGCCGCGTTCACCGGTTCGACGCTTTGTCCTTCAAAGGCCATTGCCAAAACGGCAGGCTCATAATGACTTTCGCCGAATTGATCGAGTTCGAACGACAAATCCTGCGCGCCCCACTGCACTGCCGCCAGGGCATCGCCGTCACCGACGAACGCACCGCTGTCGCCGTCCACGGCGGCCCAGCCGTCGGTGGTCGTGACGACGCGGGTGGGTTGTTTCTTCTGCGCGACGTCAACGACGTTCATGATGCCGTCTTCAGCTACCGTGTGAACCACATTGTCGGCGCCGCCAAACGCCACTGCGCCGACATGCGCTTCGGCGCCTTTGGCGGTACTGGTGACTGCACTTTGTTTGAGATCGACCACGGTGATGCCGCCCTTGTCGTCACCGACCGCCAAGCGATCGCTCTTGGGATCAAGCGATGCGGACGTGACCGGCGCGTTGAGCTTAAGCTCTTTGGCCGCTGTTTTCTCGCCGGCTTTCCACGACTTCACCATGCCGTCGGCGCCTGCGGTCACGAACCCGTCGCCTGACGGGCTCTCTTCAATGAACGTCACGGCTTTGCCGTGGGCCGTGGCGATTTGTTGTTGCGCCTTGCCGGTCTTGGCGTCGGAGGCAACGATTTGTCCCTTCGCGTCACCGACCAAAACCTTGGTTTCATCCTTGGACAACGCCACCGCACCGATCGCAGCATTCGACGGCTTGGATTGCGAGATGACATTGCCGTTGGCTGCGTCCCATACGCGCACGCTGCCGTCGTCGTGTCCGGTGACCACGGTTTTGCCGGATGCGGAAACCGCAACGGCGGTCGCAGCCGTGGCATCGGCGCTCGACAACGACGTCATAACCTTACCGGTCGAACTGCTGACCACCTGGGCCTTGCCGTCGCGTCCCGCCGACACCGCCACACCGCCGTTTTCGGACATGCTGACGGCGTTCACGGGACCGTTGTGTAAATTCTCAAGCCGCTTGATCTGCCGACCTTCACGCAGATCCCAAAGCGTCAACGAACCGTCATCGTGACTGGTCACCATGCGCGAAGCCTCGCCCCCGCCTGCGGCGGCGGTGGCGGCATTGCCGACGGCGACCCCCGTCATCACGGCAACTTTTTCCGGCGCAACGGACATCGTCGCGCCGAGCACTTCGCGCACGTTGGCGCTGATGGCTTCGCTGATGGCGGATGACACGACACCGGTGATGATTTCGGAAACGCTGCCAAACACTTGCGCAAACGCCGTTTGCGACGCAACGGCTCCCACGGAAGCCAAAGCGGTGGTGGTCATAAATTGACGACGGCTTAACATGACGGGCCCCTTTTCATGAAATAGCTTAAATCAAAACGTACAGAGGGACGGCGCCTTCCCCGTGCGCCCCCTCGTGGATCCTCGCCGTTGACGGCCAAGAGCTTAAATTATTTTTCTTGGGTATCGACTTGTGCCGGTTCCGCGTTCGCCTGTACGGCATCTTGCACGGCGCCCGACGTAGCGTCGGAAACCACCGCGGCCGCGACACTCGACGTCTGCGAGGCGACGATCGCGCCGACGTTCTGCGCCATGGCCGGCGTCGCCAACACCACGGCAAACAAAGCTACGAGAAGTTTCTTCATTCAATTCACCTCCTGACAAAGTTTTCGTATTGGTCGTCCTATAATCTTACACCCTGCGCAAAATCTTTAAAAGTTTTCCCCTATCAGGCTGACAAACAATAAAGTTACCGACCGCAGCCATTTTCAATGCCTGAGAACTGATAAGACCAATTTGGTCAATTTTCGCATTATGCAAATTGCTGTGGTTTCACAAAATTTATTTTCATATCATATTGTTATCAATCCGCGTTATGCCGTGGATTTTGTGGATTTAAATTATGAACTTTGCTTCCCGAGCGGTACGCATCGTGAAATCGTTTCTCATCGCTCTATGGGTGATGAGCGCGACGGTTTACGCCTTGTCTGCAAATAACGTTGATGCCGATGATACGCAAAGCGCGAACATCTTAATGTTGAGTTCGTGGCACCCGGACATGCCGTGGCAAAAAGCGTTTGAGAACGGGATGGATGTTGGGTTCGCAGGGGCAACCAAGCAGTACAATATATTTTACGAGTACTTAGACGCTGGTAGATTTGGCGAAGGTGCACGCCTGCAAAGTTTTCATGATTACCTAATTGAAAAATATAAAGGTTCCGGAATAGATCTGGTCATATCCGAAAGCCGACCTGCGGCAAACTTCCTACTCTCTCGTCCAAACTTCATGCCAACGGCCAAGCGGCTTTTGGTCGATCCAGGCCTGGAGGTTCAAGGCAATCATATCATTTCCGTCAACGAAGACTTTGGAGGCGCAATCCGGGAAATGATATCCGTTTCAGCGCCTCGAAATGTTTATGTTGTGACGGACACATTGACCCCCAGCAACGAAAAACGGCTGGCGGGTTTCAAGACTGCCTTTACAAAGTTCGGAAGTGGCGCAGAGCCCCACTATTTGACCAACCTGCCAATGGCGGAATTACTCGATACGGTATCGAGCTTGCCGAAGAACAGTACGATTTTTTTCTTGTTGTTGTTTCAAGACGGTAGCGGTCGCCCGTACATCCCGTATGAAGCGGCACGCCTAATATCCGAACGTGCCAACGCGCCGGTCTTTACGCACTGGGGCACCCTAGTCGGCAGTGGCGTTTTAGGGGGCTACATATTATCCGGACAAAATGTCGGGATCATCGCATCCACTACCGCCCAGTCCCTTGCCCAAGGTGAAGAGCCTCGCGTCGATCCCAACACAGCCTTTCGCCGTGTCTACGATTGGCGCCAGATGGATCGATGGGGTATTGGCAAAAGTGCCGTTGATGGGGCCGATATCGTGTTTGCTCAGCCCTCCATAATCGAACAGTACAAATGGGAAATATTTACGACCCTCTTGGTGACGGTCGTGATGTTTATCCTCTCAGTGTCGTTGATTGTCATTAACCGCAAACGCCAACAGGCCCTTTTGGACTTAAAACGCGAGCGGCAAAGCCTGGAAGCCCGGGTAGCGGAAAGAACTGCGGAACTGCAAGAAAGCGAACGGCGCATCCGCAATTTCATGGATACGACACTTGATGCCGTGATCGTGATCGACGATCAGGGATTGATCCAGGAGTTCAACGCAGCAGCCGAACAAATTTTTGCTTACGGACGTGACGAAGTCATCGGCAAAACCATCAACACATTGATGCCCCAAGCGGATGCATATGTGCATGACGGATATCTCAAAAAATCGTACGCGACATCGCCCCGCCGAATGGCCGGTGGTCGCCGTGTTTTCGGCAAACGAAAAAACGGCTCCGAAATTCCCATCGAGGTGACCGTAGGGGCAACCATATTCAATGGCAGGCGGCATTTCGTCGGCGTCGTTCGGGACGTGACCGAGCGCAATCGAGGCGAAGAGATGCTGAAACAACAGACGGAACGATTGGTCAGCTCGCAGGAAATCGCCCGCGTCGGCTCCTGGGATTGGGACATTCTGACCGGTGACCTGCAATGGACCAATGAAACTTACAATATTTTCGGCCGCTCCAGCATGGACTTCGCTGCGACATATGAAAATTTCCTGGAATGCGTTCACCCCGAAGACCGCGAAACCGTGACCCACGCCATTCAAGATAGTGTGGACAATGATGCGCCGTATGACATCGATCACCGCATCGCCCTCCCCGACGGGGCCACCCTTTATGTGCAGCAACGTGGCAAGGTTTTCCGTGATGATAATGGGCGCGCCGTGCGCATGCTGGGCGTGGTCCACGACATCACCGAACGAAAAAGCCTGGAGATCGCAAAGTCCGAATTCGTTTCGACCGTGAGTCACGAGTTGCGCACGCCGCTCACTTCGATCAAAGGGGCTCTCGGGTTGGTCGTGTCCGGCGCCTTAGGCGACATTCCGCATAAAGCCCTAAGAATGGTTTCCATCGCCAACAACAATGCCGAGCGGTTGATCGCCTTAGTCAACGATATCTTGGACTTGGAAAAACTTCAATCCAACAAAATGGATATGCATTTTGAAGATCTGGACATTTCTGCACTGGTGATTGAAGGCGTTCAGGCCAACGAAGGCTTTTCGCTGGAAAACAAGGTTCTTTTCGAAATCATTGAGCCGCTGCCGAACGTAAAGGTGCATTGCGATAGAAATCGGATTTTGCAGGTGCTGACGAACCTGTTGTCGAACGCCGCTAAGTTTTCCCCGGAAGAGAGCGTGGTGCATATTTCGGTCGAAAACACTGACGGCTTCGCGTGTGTGAAGGTTGCGGACAAAGGGCCGGGCATTCCCGAAACGCATCGCGAGATCATTTTTGACCGGTTCACGCAAATTGATGCAACGGACTTCCGCAACAAAGGCGGATCGGGCCTGGGGCTGAGTATTTGCAAATCCATCATTGATTTGCACAATGGCGAAATCAGTTTCGATACGGCACCCGGTTCAGGCACAACGTTTTATTTTACGTTGCCGCACACCAAATAACCGCCCGCCTCCGCTTCTAATCGTCGCCCCCGAAGGGCAGCTCTAGCCCTGCCTCACCAGTACCGAAGGAGGCCTTGTGCAAGCTTGCCAAAGGCATCTTCCTCGATCATGCGTTCCATCGCTTCACGGACACGTTGAACGTTTTCAAGCAACGACGAAAGATCTTGCCGGCTATTCGCAAACGTAACCTTTTCTTGGCGCATGGTTCTCATCCTTACTGTGTTGCCACAACCATATCGTTTCGATTACGGGATGATTTGCAAGCGCTGTGCCATGCTCACAGAAGACCTTAATGCATTGATTTATAACAACCTGCTCCCCGCCTCTTCTTCTCGAAAGAGGCGGAGCGGTGCATATTGCACGCACTGAATTTGCAAAATCGGAAAATGGACAGGTTATGCCACCGTGATGGCGCGCAAGGCTAAAGGCCGACCTTAAGCATTTTCCAGATGTGGAATGCAGGGAGCAAGAAAGGCAAAACCCCCAGGGTTACCTGGGGGTTTTGATGGTGGGCCAACGAGGATAAAGATGGGCACTGGGTTTTGTTGCTTCATCTTGAGTGATTTCTGCATCAAACATCAGGCCTTCCCGGGGCACATACTCCGCTAAAGGGGGAACATCCCCAAACCACCGCTAGGTGTAGCGATTAAGACAATTTTATAAATGTTGCTTCAATTTTTATTGCCTCTATATCAAGCGTTCCACCAAAAAAAGAAGCGAAACCATTGGCCGTTATCATGAGATTGTGGCACTACTTTTAATAGTCCATCAATTTAGAAATGTTACAATATGCTTTTTAATTCTTATGTTTTCCTCTTTGCCTTTTTACCCCTGACCTACCTGGGGTGGCTGGCGATCAGTCGTATCAGCGGTAAAGCTGCGATCGCTTGGCTGGCTTTGGCTTCACTGGTTTATTACGGCTGGTCGAGTACAACCTTTTTGGCCATCTTTCTTTTTTCCTTCGCCGTCAATGCGGCATGCGTGGGCAGTCTTGATCGATTGAAGGACGGTCGATGGCGATGGATGATTTCTTTTGCCGGGATCACGTTCAACCTCACCATGATTGGCTATTTCAAATACAAAGATTTCTTCCTGACCGCATTCACGGGCGGCATGGAGCAAGATTTCAGTCTTTATAAAATCGCCCTGCCAATCGGCATTTCGTTCTACACATTCCAGCAAATCGCCTACATCGTCGATGCCTATCGCCGGGTCGTTACCGGGTATTCAGTGATCAATCACCTTTTGTTTATTTCCTTTTTTCCCCAATTGATCGCCGGGCCGATTGTCCATCATAAGGAAATGATGCCCCAGTTCGCGCGCCCGGAAATGCGCCGTAAAATGCTCAATTTAGGGATTGGCCTCAGCATATTCGCCGTTGGCCTGTTCAAGAAAACCGTCATTGCCGATGGTATCGCGCACTGGGCGGACCCGGCCTTCGCACAGGTTGCAGACGGTCACGTTCTGACCTTCGCCGAGGCCTGGATTGGCGCGTTGGCGTATTCGTTCCAACTCTATTTCGATTTCTCTGCCTATTCGGACATGGCGCTGGGACTCGCGCGCATGTTCGGGATTACTCTACCCTTGAACTTCAATTCCCCGTACAAAGCGAAAAACATCGTCGATTTCTGGCGGCGCTGGCATATGACACTGTCACGGTTTTTGCGCGACTACCTGTACTTTCCCTTAGGCGGAAACCGCAAAGGGGTGTCGCGTCGTTATGCCAACCTCATTACGGTAATGGTGATCGGCGGCCTATGGCATGGCGCGGGGTGGACCTTTGTGTTCTGGGGATTTCTGCACGGAATTTACCTAATGATTAACAACCTATGGCGCACGGCTATGACGGCACTTGGGTTATCATCAGTTTGCGATAAGCATCTTTACCGCTTGGCGGCATGGGCTATTACCTTTGTCGCTGTGGTCTCGGCCTGGGTTCCGTTTCGTGCCAGCAGCATTTCTTCCGCGTCGAACATGTTAAAATCCATGTATGGGCTTCAGGGTGGACCTGTCGGGGAGTCCGTCTGGTTACAGGTGGTGCAACTTAGAAACGGTATTGCAGGAATCTACGACATTATTTGGGTGGCGCTGTCGGGACAGTATTCACACGTTGATCGCTTTAACGCGGACCTCTCATACGATATGGGATTGGCGGCCCTACTCTATTGCGCCGCCATCGCGTTTTTCATGCCCAACACCTACGACCTCTTTTTCCGCTACTGCCCTGCCATCACCGAAAAGCGCCGACATGCCGCAGGGCGCGGCACAGCGCGGCTTACCCCCGCATGGGCCTTTGGCTTTGCAGCCATAATGCTGATTGCGGTGCTACAATTCCCTCGCGTTTCTCCATTTTTGTATTTCCAGTTTTAGGCATGGGTATGGAAAAACGATATCTTATAGCATTTCTGGGAGCATTTACCGTGTTGTCGGGGCTGGTATTGGCCGTGACCTTGGTTATCGACCCTTACGGCATATCCCCCTTTAAGGTCAATATCGAGGGTGTCAACGCTGCGCGCGTTGAACGTATGCGGCTGGACCGCATGATCAAGCCTCTCGATGTTTTAAACCGCAAACCCAAAACACTCTTTATCGGTACATCTCGCGTAAAGGAGGGCATTGATCCGGACAGTTTCACGGGAACGCGATTTGCTCCCGTCTATAATCTTGGAATTGATTTCTCCAGCCTTACGGAATCGGTTTCACTTTTGGAAACACTGCTGCCGCACAATCCTCAGGTTAAGTATGTTTTTCTAGAACTGAATTTTATCCATTTTTACGGCCCAGGGCCAGTGCGCGTTGCGACCAATACACGCGAATTAGTTTTGGATACTGCAACTGCCGCCTTTTCAACCGATGCCCTGATTGCCAGCATCAGCACGGCCCTCAAAAACAGTTTCTATTTCGGTCACGGTTATTGGCTAGAAGACAATGGCCTGGTTAACCTGCCGCCGATGACGATGATGGGCGACCTGGAGAACTTTTTTAATAGCGTGGTGTCTAAGGTCGGAAATTTAGAAATATCAACCGTTCAAATTGACTTTTCCGAACGTATATCCTCTATCTGCACCCGCCATAAGGTTCAGTGCGCCTACGTTATTTTACCCTATCAGCCGGTTGATCTCGCCCACCTCAAGCTTGGTGGCGGGTGGGAGGCGATTGAGCAGGTAAAACGGTTTTCCATGACCTATCTACCAACCTGGGATTTCACCCTCTACAACTCTATAACTAACGAACCACTGAAAGAGGGTATGTCTTACTGGATAGACGTCAACCATTTCACGCCAAAGGTTGGTGGGTATATTGCCAAAAGACTATTGGGGCAACGCGCGCCCGAAATCCCGGAAAACTTCGGGGTTCTGTTAAGCCCTGAAAATATCGAGACCACTCTATCCGATTGGCGAAAAGGCCGGGACCTCTGGCTCGCTGCAAACCCGGACTTGGTGAAACGCATCGAAGCGGGAATACGAAACAAGCAATGACCCGGATCACCCCCCCTCTTATTCTCGTCACGCTTCTGATCGGTGTTGCAGGCTACGCCCTCAATGCCATTCCCTTGCAGCCTCCGCATGCCGGGCCTGCCGAGTTTTATCACGATTGCCGCCTGGAACTGCAGGGGATGACCGGGCAAACACAGGGCCCTCAAGCCTGGTCTGTCTTTATGAACGGCCCCAGTAACAAGCAGCCGTTCATTGTTATTGACGAAGACAAGGACGTTAACATACCGGGCCAAAGCGTGTCGTGTAAGCTGGACATTCGTAAGGTGCCACAGCGCCCCTACGACGGAATCGACTGGCGTATGGGGCGAATATTTGGAGACTTCAAACCCTTCCAAGGTCGCCCTGTACGAATCACTGTCCCCCTAAAAGCGGACAAACCGATCACCTTCGACGCGGCGTCATTTTATCTATATGACGGGAAGCAGGCCAAAGAGGTTGCGATCAAAAAACTGGACACGGATTGGCAAGAATTCGTTGTTGAAGGATGGATTTCCCCGGATGCCACGTCATTCGAAGTCTGGTTGAGAACCTCCATTCATGGCGGCATCAGCACCACCGGAACGGTTCACTTAGGTACCGTGCGCGTCGAAGTGCTTTCCGACAATGAGGCCCCTCCGCGCCAACAGGCCAAGCCCAACCCGGTCCCGCCCGCGCCACAGCCCAAGTTGGCGTGCCCGGTCATATTGAACCGCTCACTACTCGACGCCACGTGGAGCACCAACATCAGCGACCCCAACGGCAATGCCCCAAAAATCGAAGCGCGGGCTCAAGACGGTACACCTCTCGGTCATCCCGGGGCGCTGTGTGTTTTCAAGATCGTGCAGTTGCAAGGTCACAATCCAACGGGCACGGATTGGCGTGTAGGCGTCAACATTCCAAAAGCGGCACTATCAGACAAGGAAGCCGCAAAAATTGCCATGATGCTGCGCGCCGACGATGACATTACGTTCGATACGGGTTCGGTTTATGTCTACGACGGCACTACCGTTGTAGCCACCCCCATGACTCACCTTGGCACTGAATGGAAACAGTTCAAGGTTAACCATACCTTTGGGGCCGATGCCGACCGCCTTGAAGTCTGGCTACGGCTGACGTTGCACGGCCATATCAGCCGGAAAACCAACATCTATCTTGGTGAAACGAGTGTCGATCTACAGTAACGGTAGAGCAATTTCATGCCTTAATCTGCGATTGTGCATACCGCAGCATTCGGCATGAGACACACACTGTATCCATTAAGAGCCCCCCGTGATTAGTAACACGGGGGGTTCAAAATACATGGTCCGCGATTCTCGCGATAATGTCGAGTGATCTCCGCCACCTCCTCCTCCTTTAGTTTATTAAGAGTTGGCTCCGAGAGGAGCCCAATGATTCATGAAGCGCATGCCGATCCCTCGGCATGGGCGTGGGCTGGGGTCAAGGCTGGCGCAGCCACCGCGAAGCGGCTTGGCCTTGATGCCAGAAGCCGCCCATGCCCCCCTTTTGCCGCGCTTCTTTAGCTAAGGGAATTTGGGGGCTGTATTTTATAAGACACACCTAAAAAACATCATTTGTCCTTTAGGCTTGCTATAAATTAACAAATGTCTTATAGATAATTGATTGGTTTATATTGACGCCTATAGGACATTCGATGACTGAACACCTTTTCAACGTTAAACGAGTCGCCCGCATCATCTGCCGCATCGATGATGACAAGGCCCTTGAACAGACGGTTCGCAAAATTCGGCATTGGACAAACTCGGATATTTTGTCGACCGTCGGCGAAAAAAATACCGGCACGGGTGTAAGCCGCATGTACGATGAAAACGCCGTTTATATCGCAGCACTGATGCTTGAGATAACTCGATACGGCATCACCGTCGATATGCTTGAAACTTTCGAAGAATGGATCAGCGAGTGTTGGGAAGAAACCGACGATTGGGAGGAAGCAAAATCCGGACAGCGCGAAGTCATCTTTCAATTGGGCTGGCAAGATAACGGCAGTGGTTTTTTTTGTCCTGTCCGTGATGACAAAGAGCTTTTCTGGAAACCCAATGGAGGTGCCGAAAGAGAGGCCTATACGAGTTCTATCGTCGTTAATGTAACGAACGTTTTTAAGCGCCTTAATTGGTAATTTTTTTGGCTGCAACAGGACAAAAGATGGCCTATCTGGAAGCCCAAAAGCAACAAGTCCAGGTGAACCGTCTTCCTCGTGCTTGGGGGCAAAACGGTCCTAATCAGACGCTGCCAAAACTTCTCTTGAGCGGATTGGATAGCTTGTATGTGTCCTTTTATCTCGACACAACAACGTGCACTATCGATTGGGATGAGTTGGCATACCAAAAAGAAAAGGCTGGGCGTGAACGCAACAAGGGTTTTGAAAAACTTGAACTCGGCACCGAACACCTTGCCCTTCAACCTTACGGTAAAAAACCGTATCGCTACGTTCTTTCAAATAAATTGTTCGAGGTTCGTTTAAGTGAAGGTCTTTCACCGTCTTGCCATGTGCAGTTTTTCAGCGAAGCCTTGTGGATCCATGGCTTTGAAGCCCTCACCACCCGCTTCAAGGCGTGGGCAGAATCCCTAAAACTCCATACCTTACAATCCGAAACCGTATCTCGCGCCGATTGGGCCTTTGATTACCATCTCCCCAACGCGGATTTTGCCCCAGATCACCTTGTCAGTCGCGCCACGAAGAAGGCGACGTGGGAAGAACACAATATCGTTCAAACCATCCAGTGCGGGACGGGCGAAACCGTCGTTCGCATCTATGACAAGGTTGCTGAAATTGAACAGCAAAGCGACAAGGCTTGGTTTCATGAACTGTGGGGGCAAAAGGACGACGTTTGGCGGGTTGAGTTTCAGGTGCGTGGCGAACGCCTCAAGCAAGGTGGAATTCGCACCCTGGAAGACCTAACCCATTTGCAAACGGATCTACTACGTGAACTGGCGACATCCCACACGACCCTGCGCCGCCCCAATGGCGACAGCAACCGTTCGCGCTGGCCTCTGCACCCTCTATGGGCTCAACTCACCAAAGACATCTTACAAGGCCCGCAAATGGGCCTCATGCGATCCTACGATGAAATGGTCGGAGTTGAATGGCGGTTAGATCGCAATGGTAAATCTGTTCATGGCTATCTCAAGAACATGGCGGCTCTGCTGCAAATCTTCCGCAAATGCAAAGAAACTTTGACGCTGGAAGAAACCATCACGGCAATGTCTGCAATCATCGAACGACACCACTCTGAGGAACTGTGGCGCTCGGATGTCGAACGCCGTGTGAAAGCGATTGAACTGGGACAATGACTGATCCACGCGAAATCATGAACGCTGTGAATCCACGGATCAACCGCATCCTAACGGCTGCGGAGATCGGTCTTGCCCCACATCAATTCCAGGCCTTTCGGAAATTGGTTCTGGAAGAATTTGGGCGCAATGGTCTCGCCCAAGACATCGATGACCTCTGTTACGGGGCATCCGGAAAGGTACGGCAAGGAAAGGGCCGGTAGCATCCTGGCATGAAAGGAGGTTTACGATGAGTGCCCAATTCTACCGCAACGGAAAGTAAGGTTTCTGATACATCGGTTTCCACGAATTGGCCGGATGAGTTACCGGTTGTGGATGCTGAGATGGACCTGTTCGAAGAGCATTTACTCGACATCCTCACCGCCATGTTTCAGCATGGTTGAGGTCTTAGGCTTGGAGGCATTGGTTATGGGTAAAAAAGCAGCTTTCTATTTGCGCGTTTCGACAACGCGCCAAGCGGAGAAGGATCTTTCCATCCCCGACCAACGCCGCCAAGCCGAAGAATACTGCCAACGCAAAGGCTGGGATATCACTGCGAAATTCGTTGAGCCCGGAGCGTCAGCTACGGATGACAAACGCCCCGCCTTCCAGCGCATGATTGATGAGGCATCGCTTCACCCTTCACCGTTTGATGTTGTGATCGTTCACAGCTTTTCCCGATTCTTTCGGGACGCCTACCAATTTGAGTTTTACCGCCGCAAACTGGCAAAGCATGGCGTGGAGGTTGTCTCGATCACGCAAGAACTTGGCGATGACCCCATGGACAATATGGTCCGCCAAATCCTCAACCTGTTTGATGAGTACCAGAGCAAAGAGACCGCCAAACACGTTTTGCGCTCAATGAAGGAAAATGCCCGTCAGGGGTATTGGAACGGTTCCCATCCCCCTTATGGATACAAGGCTGTTCCCGTCGAAGTTCGCGGTGGGATCACAAAAAAGAAACTTCAAATCGAAGAGAACGAAGCGGCGATTGTTCGCGACGTCTTCGCCCTGTGTCTCAAAGGCAAAGGCATTCGCGCCATAGCCCATACGCTGAATGGAAAAGGTCTTCGATATCGTAAGGGACGTAATTTTGGCGTCAGTTTGATCCACAAAATATTGACCCACACCACCTATATGGGTGTCCACCACTTCAACAAAACGGATAGCAAGACGCGCAAGGCCAAAGACCCTAGCGAGTGGGTAGCGTTCGACACGCCCGTCATCATCGCCAACGACACCTTTGAGCGCGTGCAAGACCTGCTTGCGAAACGCCGTCCCAGCAATACCCCGCCACGCATTGTGAATGGCCCGACGCTCCTTACTGGAATTGCCAAGTGCGGCACCTGTGGGGGCGGCATGACGCTCCGCACAGGCAAAGGAGGACGCTATCGCTACTACACCTGCAACACACGGGCAACGGAAGGTAAGACCGCCTGTGAGGGACGGAACATGCGTATGGAAAAACTGGATGAATTGGTCCTTGACCAACTCGAAAAGCACCTGTTCACCGAAGAACGCCTCGAGCTCATTATTGCGGAACTTCTTAAACGTACAGCAAATCAAACAGAGGACCTGCACCGGGAAGAAACACAGTTGCGCAAGAGTCTTCGAGAAACAGAAGCCAAGATAGACCGCATGTTGGACGCGATCGCCGAAGGGCTCGTTGGCAATACGGATGGCTTTAAACGCAAACTATCAGCCCTGGAGCAACAGCGAGATGAGTTGCTTCGTCAGGCGAGCTCAAAAAACCGTCGCCGAGATCTGCCAATTCAAAAGCTAACACCGGAAAATATTGAACAATTCGCAGAAGCAGCCCGCCAAAAGCTCCGTGATCCGGATAGCTCATTCCGGAAAGGCTATGTCGGTCTATTTGTAGAACGCATTGATGTTATGGACCAAGAAATCCGGATTTCCGGGCCAAATGCCGCAATTGCCGCCGAAGCCCTAAAGGCGACAAAGCCGGGCACCGATGGGGTGCCCAGCTTTGTTCCGAAATGGTGGGCGCACAAGGACTCGAACCTTGGACCCGCTGATTAAGAGTCAGCTGCTCTACCAACTGAGCTATGCGCCCATCGCATTGATTTAAAGTGCTTTTGACACTTACGGATAATCGCGGCTTACCCGTCGACCTGAAGTTTTCTGACGGTATACGCAGACAGGCTGAACGGTGCCGATGCCGATTTCCGGTTGGTGGGGATGATATAAAGTGGCCTCAGGATTGGCGCAACTTATTTTTCAACTTTATTGCGCCCTGCGGCCCCGTCCATCAGGCTTTTGAGGGGCTGACACCACAAGGCGGCAATGGCGGCTTCGGGCAGCGGACTGGTCGGCCTGGACGACCGACCAGTCAGACACCTGCTCACCGCTTCAAAAGCCGGTCTCATATGCGCGGAGGTTACGCATAGATCTTGGCCGCACCGATGGCGGCGGTGGGATCACCACCGGTTTGGTCGGCGAAACGATCCCGCAGCGAGCCACAAGACCCCTTCAAAATCCGCCCGACATTGGGCACCAAGTTCAATTTTTTCTCCAGGCTCGACAATGCGGTCTGGCCGAGACGGCTCGCATCGAGACACGTGGCGACTTCCGGGTTGAGCAGCTTCACGACATCGTAAGCGCCTGACATAAACGGCGACATGGGCATGCTCGTGTTCGCAATGCGCGCCAATTCCCTGCGGGTTTGCTCAACCGTCACGGCGTTGGAGCCGTAGGTCGGGATGTCGGTGTGCTCGATGTGCTTGATGATCAAGTTGTAGAAGGTGACCACGTTATCGATGGTTTGTTCTGTGGAGGTTTCCTGCTTCTTGTGCGGAAACAGAACATGTTCGCTCCAATAATCGAGAAAGCTCAGGTGGCTTTCGGAATGTTTGATCATTTCGTCACGCGTGACCAGACCTTCTTCCATCTGAAAAGCCATGCCCTCCTCTTCATTGAGAAAGTGAATGTAAAGATAAAGCGTTGCGACATCGAACATCTTGTCGACGCAACCCATTTTCTTTTCACAGAGGCTCTCGAGCCCACGTCGAAAAAGGATCACCAACATGGCGTGCTGCATGTCGTTGAAGCAGTTTTCAGACCGTAAAAACTCCGGCAATTCGCGAATGCCGAGCAAATCATCGACGGAATAATACATTTTCGTTTCCTCTTCAGAGATGCGTTTAAGGCCTTTCTGGCCCCCCTTTGTTTCGTATCCGGAACACATAAAAGCAAAGGGCATGCCAGACCGGCATGCCCTTTAATCAATTGATATGATTTGCTTTATTTTCTGAAGAGAGAGAAACAGACAGATCTAGCAATGCAAAATCGGCAGATCGACGCCGTGCAAAAACGAAATGCATCGCATTTTGCAAGCACTGAGCGGACGCGCAAACGGATGGACGTGCGACGAAGTGGCCTTAAAACTCGTCGCCGCTGTCGCGCCGTCCGATGGTCAGGTCTTGGTGGATGTGCACACACAGCAACAGCCCGAACCCGAACAGGATCGTCAGCATCGCCGTACCGCCGTACGACACCAACGGCAGCGGCACGCCGACCACCGGGATCAGGCCCATGACCATGGCGATGTTGATGAAAATGTAGAGGAAAAACGTCACCGTCACGCCGATCCCCACCAAGCGGCCGAAGTGGTTGCGCGACGACATCGCAATGACGAAGCCGTAGGCCAACAGCAAGACGTACAGCGCGATCAGCGTCAAACCGCCGACCAGGCCGAATTCCTCGGCCAGCATGGTGAAGATGAAGTCGGTTTGCTTTTCCGGCAGAAAGTTTAGGTGGCTTTGCGTGCCTTGCATGAACCCCTTGCCGAACATTCCGCCGGAGCCCAGCGCGATTTTCGACTGGATGATGTGATATCCAGACCCCAAGGTGTCCGATTCAGGGTTGAGAAAGGTCAAAATGCGCTGTTTTTGATAATCACGCAAAATCGTGAACCACGCCACCGGCGCACTGATCAGCCCCAACACGCCCGCGAGGATGAATTTCCACATACGCACGCCCGCGGCGAAGAAAATCGCCACGCTGGCCAGCAGCAACATCAAGGTGGTGCCCAAATCGGGCTGGCGAATGATCAGCACCGCCGGCACCGCGACCATGATCGCGGGCGGCAGCAGAAACATCGGACGGCCCACGTCTTCGATGCTGCCGCCGTGAAAATAGCGCGCCAACGCCAACACCATGGCGATCTTCATCAGTTCGGACGGTTGAATGTTAAAAAAGCCGAGGCTGATCCAGCGCTGCGCCCCCATGCCGACGAAGCCGGCCAGTTCAACCCCCAACAACAACACCAAAACCAGGACATAGAACGCATAGGCATAGCGCAGCCAAAAGCGGATGTCGGTCACGGCGATCACCACCATGCCCAACATGCCGACCCCGAAGCGCACCATTTGGCGCGACGCCCATGGGTCGAAATCGCCCCCCGCGGCGCTGTACAGCATGGCGAAGCCGATGGAAGCGGTTAGCGTCAACAAGATCACGAACAGCCAATGCAGATGCAGGAGCTTTTGCCCGATGCTCACCTTGGGCTGGGACAGCAGACCGTCGTGATACAGCATGATCAGACCTTGCCTCCCTTATCGGATGTGTTGGATTTGCGCGCTTCCTGACGCCCCGGCGTGGGGCGCAGCGCGGCCAGACGCTGGGTCTCGTGCAACACGTCTCGAGCGATCGGCGCGGCCGTCGACGAGCCGCCGCCACCGTGTTCGACCACCACCGACACCGCGAAACGCGGACTGTCCACCGGCGCGTAGCCGACGAACAGCGCATGGTCGCGCTCTTTCCACGGCAAATCTTCGTTTTTCAAAACCCCGGTTTCGCGTTCGGCCTTGGAGATGCGCCGCACCTGAACCGTGCCGGTCTTGCCCGCCATGCGCCACTGGGGTTCGGTAATGCGCGAACGGCGCGCGGTTCCGGTGGGCGAATTGACCACGTCATCCATGCCCTTGAGAACCACCGAAAGATGCTCCGGCGTGACCCCCAGCGAGACGGCCTCTTCGTCCGGATACGGTTCCAGTCCGGTTTCCGTAACCTTATCCATAGTCAAACGCGGCGTCACCGCGCGGCCGCCGTTGGCCAAGCGCGCGGTCATCACCGCCAATTGCAACGGCGTGGTGAGGATATAGCCCTGGCCGATCCCCGCGATCAACGTTTCACCGAGCTGCCAAGGCGATCCGATGGCACCGAGCTTCCATTTGTTGCTGGGCACCAGGCCGGGTTTTTCACCCGGCAGATCAAGCCCCAAACGATCGCCCAGGCCGAACCGGCGCGCCATCGCGGCGATGCGCTCGATCCCGGTGCGCCGTGCAACGTCGTAGAAGTAGACGTCGCACGAATGTTCGATCGCACCTTGCAGGTCCAACACCCCATGGCCGCCCTTCTTCCAACAATGGAATTCGGCGTTGCCGAGCTTGGTGGAACCGGCGCAGTTGATTTTCGTGTCCGCCGTGATCACACCCTTTTCCAACCCCGCCAATGCCACCACCGGCTTGAAGGTCGAGCCCGGCGCGTACTGTCCGACGATGGCTTTGTTGGTCAGCGGCGCCTTGGGGTTGCTGATCAGCGATTCCCATTCCGCCTGACTGAGACCGGTGTTGAACGAATTGGGGTCGAACGACGGCGAAGAGACCAGCGACAGGATCTCGCCGGTATGCACATCCACCACCACCACGGTGGCGCTTTCGTTGCCCAGACGCTCGGTAATGAAATGCTGCAATTCGGCATCGATGGTCAGGCGCACTTCGTTGCCCGGCTGACCCTCTTGGCGATTGAGTTCGCGGATCACGCGGCCCAAGGCGTTGACCTCGACCTGGGAACTGCCGCCAGAGCCACGCAAGGACAGATCGTAAATCTTTTCGACCCCGGCCTTGCCGATGCGAAAGCCGGGCAATTCCAGCAGTGGATCGCCGGTGAGGTCTTTTTCCGACACCGCCGCCACATAGCCCAGCACATGGGCTGTTTCCGCCCCCATGGCGTAATTGCGGCTTTGGCCAACGTCGATCAGCACGCCGGGCAGGTCGGGGGTGTTGACTTCAATGCGCGCCACCTCGGACCAGTCGAGGTTCTCGCGCACCGTGATGGGCACAAACGCGCGCTTGCGCTTGACCTCGCGAGCGATGCGGCGACGCTCGCCGCCGCTCAACGGCACGATCAGCGACAACAGGTCGAGCGTGCGCTCGACGTCGCCTGCTTGCTCGGGGATGATCACCACCCGGTAATTTTGTTGATTGTCCGCCATCGGTTTGCCGTGACGGTCGACGATGCGCCCCCGTGGCGGCGGCAACAGGCGGAAGTTGATGCGGTTTTCGTCCGCCAAGGTGACGTAACGTTCCGATTCCACCACCTGCAGGTAATACATCCGCCCGGCCAACACCGACAACAGCGCGGCTTGACCGCCCCCCAACATCAAGGCGCGGCGGGAAAAGAGTTTATGGCGCTCCGAATCCCTATGCATCGCGTATCGCGCTCCCTTACACCTGCGCCAAGACGGACTGCTGCCAGCGCACTTGCAGCCATGCCAATGCAGGGAACACGCCGACGGTTACCACGTACTGCACGAACGCGGCTTCCGGCGTGGAGAAGGCGGAAAAAAACAGTGCCGTCAAAAGCCACGTCAACACCGTCGCACCCGCCGCGACCATCGCAAAACCAAGCCACACGACCATGAAAGACCGGCCCATGAAAAACACCTGCTGGCTCATCACCGCCATGTGCACCAACACAAACACCACGGTGTTGACGCCGAACGGCATACCGCTCAGCGCGTCTTGCAACAACCCAGCGACGAACACCGCAATTGCTGGCAGAAGATCCGGTCGATATATGGCCCAGTGATAGACCGCCATCAAAGGCAACAGCGGCGCGACTTCGGCAAACCCGGGAATGTGCAGCGGCACTTGGCCTAAGATCACCAAAACCAAGGTCAGGAAGAACGGCGTAACGCCGCGCATAACCAGATCCAGACGTTGCCAGAACGTCAGATTCATTGCGAAACCCCCGCGCCTTCGGCGGCGGAGGATGAATCGAGAATGCCCTGTAAGCCGTAATCGACCACGCGCACGTATTCCAAACGATCGCGATGCACGTATGGCTTCACCGTCACGCTGCCCTCACCGGCATGCGAGACCACACCAACGGGAATGCCCGGCGGGAAAGCACCGCCATGACCAGATGTCACGATGCGGTCGCCAATGCTGACCTCCACACCTGGTGGCAAATGGATCAAACGCGGCCGGTCGGAGTTGTCGCCAGCCAGGATCGCCCGCGTGCGGGTGGCTTCGACCACAACCGGAATGCGTGAGTTCAAGTCGGTGATCAACAGCACGCGACTTGAACGCGCACCGACACCGTGAACCCGGCCCACCAGACCGTCGCCGGTGATCACCGCTTGGCCCTTGGCAACGTTGTCGCGCGCGCCGGCGCTGAGCAGTACGGAATGAACGAACGCCCCTCCGGAATCCGCGATCACGCGTCCCGAAATAAAACCGGGTTCAGCACCCGGTGCGAAATTGAGCAAGCCCTTGAGCTGTTGGTTTTCCGCCGACAGCTTGCGCGCCGCGGCTTGCCATTCGAGCAAGCGCTGGTTTTCCTCACGCAGCCGGGCATTTTCGGCCCGCACGGCGGAAAGCGCGGTCAGCTCGTCAATGGCGCGGTCCACCGACGCCACCGGGCGCGACAGCACGTCCAAAACCGGTGCGACGGCATCGGACACAGACGCGCGCACCCGTTCCATCACCAAAATATCGGCTTTGCCCAATAGCATCAACGCAAACGCCGCCAGGACCAGCCCCAGATAACCGACGCGGCCAGCCATCCCTTTTTCGGGATGCATCAGATGATGTCCAAGGTGTTGGCGGTTTTTCACCGCATGTCTTCCCTATTCATTGCCCCACGCCCACAACCCAGTATGGGCAAGACATAGTTAATATAGTTTATACGGCCTAAAAACAACAACACCCGTGCAAGAACTGCACGGGTGCCGGTAAAAGCGGAATGCGCATAACGCTTAGTACATAGTGGTCAAAACGTTGCGCAGTTTTTTCATTTCTTCCAGCGCGCGTCCGGTGCCCATAACCACGCATGACAACGGATCGTCAGCGATGGAAACCGGCAAGCCGGTGGCGTGGCGCAAAACGTGATCGATGTTGCCCAGCAAGCCGCCGCCACCGGTGAGCACGATGCCCTTGTCGACGATGTCCGCGGCCAGTTCCGGGGCGGTGTGTTCCAACGCCACCTTGACGGCCTCTATGATCGCGCCGACGGGCTCGGCCAGGCTTTCCGCAATTTGACGTTCGGAAATGACGATTTCCTTAGGCACGCCGTTCATCAGATCGCGGCCCTTGATGTCCATGGTGCGGCCTTCGCCGTCTTCGGGCGGGCAGGCACTGCCGATGGTTTCCTTGATGCGCGCCGCGGAAGCTTCACCCACCAGAAGGTTATGATTTCGGCGGATGTAAGCGATGATGGCTTCGTCCATCTTGTCGCCGCCAACGCGTACGGAACGCGCATAAACGATACCGCCCAACGACAGCACCGCAACTTCGGTCGTGCCGCCGCCGATGTCGACCACCATCGAACCGGTTGGTTCGGTCACCGGCAATCCGGCGCCAATTGCTGCGGCCATCGGTTCTTCGATCAAATAGACTTTACGCGCACCGGCGCTTTCGGCGCTTTCTTGGATGGCGCGGCGCTCAACGGCGGTGGATCCGGACGGCACGCAAACCACCACCATAGGGGCTGCGAAAGTACGACGGTTGTGCACTTTGCGGATGAAGTATTTGATCATCTGCTCGGCGACCTCGAAGTCAGCGATGACGCCGTCGCGCAGCGGGCGGATGGCGTGAATGTCGCCGGGCGTACGGCCCAACATCTGCTTGGCTTCGTTGCCGACGGCGAGAACTTGCTTCTTGCCCTTGAATTCAGTGATGGCCACCACGGAGGGCTCGTTGAGCACGATGCCCTTGCCCTTGACGTAAACAAGCGTGTTGGCGGTTCCAAGATCGATGGCCATGTCGGCCGACAGGAAGCCAAAAAGTTTCGAAAGCATTGGTTGTCAAACCCCGCGTATGTGCCGGTTCCCGCTTAGTCCCCCGAATAATCGCCTGAAACGCTGCCTGATGCGCGGCCGAAAAGCGGGTCGTTTTCGGAAACGTGATAGAAAGAGTGCCGGAGGAACGATAAGCGAATCGGCCCCGGCACTCTATTTATACTCAACCCCCGCCTAGGAAAGCTAGGCCGAAAGCGCAGAAGGGGCGGTTTTTTCACGCTTCAACAGCAACTTGTTCAAAGCGTTGATGTACGCTTTGGCGCTGGCCACCATGGTATCGGTGTCCGCCGCTTGGCCGTTGACCGTGCGCCCGTCTTCTTCCAGCCGTACCGTAACCTCGGCCTGGGCGTCTGTGCCCTGGGTCACAGCATGCACTTGATAGAGCTGCAACCGCGCCTCGTGGGGGAACAACGTCTTGATGGCGTTGAACGCCGCATCCACCGGGCCGTCACCCGTCGATTTGCAGGTTTTGACCTCACCGTCGATGGACATTTCCAACTCGGACTTGGGCGGCTGATGCTTGGTGCCGCACAAGATTTCCATGCTCACCAACTGGATACGGTCGTTGGCGCGCAGGACCTGATCGTCGATCAAGGCCATGATGTCTTCGTCGAACACATCCTTTTTCTTGTCGGCCAAGTCCTTGAAGCCCTTAAAGGCAACTTCGATGGCATTGTCGCCGATGTCGTAGCCCAAGTCCTTCAATTTTTCCTTGAAGGCATGGCGACCGGAATGCTTGCCCAAGACCAACTTCGATTCCGTCAGGCCCACTGATTCAGGGGTCATGATTTCGTAGGTTTCGGCGTTTTTCAGCATGCCGTCTTGGTGGATACCGCTTTCGTGCGCGAACGCATTTTTGCCGACGATGGCTTTGTTCGGCTGAACGGTGAAGCCGGTGACGGCGGAAACCAAACGCGACGCCTTCATAATGTCTTCGGTTACCACCCCGGTGTCGAACGGCATCAAGTCGTGGCGGGTTTTCAACGCCATGACGATTTCTTCCAACGCGGCGTTGCCGGCACGTTCGCCCAGGCCGTTGATGGTGCATTCGACCTGACGCGCACCCGCGCCCACGGCGGACAAAGAGTTCGCCACCGCCAACCCCAGGTCGTTGTGGCAATGAACCGAGAAAATCGCCTTGTCGGCGTTGGGCACGCGGTCGAACAACATATGAAACAACGCCGCGTATTCGTGCGGCATGGTGTAACCGACGGTGTCGGGGATGTTGATTGTGGTGGCCCCGGCATCGATGGCGGCTTCGACGCAACGACACAGAAAATCGTGCTCGGTACGGGTGCCGTCTTCGGCCGACCATTCGACGTCGTCGGTGAAGTTGCGGGCAAACGCCACGCTTTCCTTGACCTTTTCGAACACCTTGTCGGGCTCCATCTGCAACTTGTACTTCATATGCAGCGGGCTGGTGGAAATGAAGGTGTGAATGCGGTTGCGCGGCGCGGCCTTGATGGCCTCGGCACAGCGCTCGATGTCCATCTTGGTGGCGCGCGCCAAGCCGCACACGGTCGAATTCTTGACAATCTTGGCGATCTCGCTGACCGCCTCGAAATCGCCTTCGGATGCAATCGGGAAGCCGGCCTCGATCACATCGACGCCCATTTCTTCCAAAACGGTGGCGATGCGGATTTTTTCGTCCAGGTTCATCGATGCGCCGGGCGATTGTTCGCCATCACGCAAGGTGGTGTCGAAGATGACGACGCGGTTGCTGTCGCGATGGGTTTGCGGAGTACTCATGAATTTTGTCCTTCGGGTCAATTCTTAGGGTTTGCGCCGTTAATTTCGGTTAGGCGCATGATTATGATTTCCCCTAAACACCATCGGCATGAAACGAAGCCGCAGGCGTCAGGGGCACCTAAGAAGCAGGTTCCCGTTGAGGATCGACACGGAAAGGATCAGCGTGGACGACCGCAGATCAAACGCGCGCGAACGCGACCGCAAAGCGGTTACGTTCGACATTTCAAAGCTGGCGGCAGATGCCGTCATCAACTTACGCCCTTTTTCTGCATCCCGACACCATGCCGGAATTGGGATTTAACCCGGCCAACGGTCCGCCGTCAACAGGTTTCAGCACGCTAAATATAAGCTCCCACGGACTAAATCCCAACGAAAAACGCTGACATAGAACTGCAACACGATACTTCTAAAATTTTCCTTACTTTTTACAGCCCGCCGTGTGGAGCATCAACCATGGACCGGCAATGTCATGACTGAATTCAGTGACGTTCAGAATTTGCGGCGGCGCTACATCATCGCGTTCAGCACCATTGCCGTCCTGGTCACCGGGGCGTGGCTGGGCATGCGCATCATCGTCGACAAGCAGCACAATTTTTCCAAGCTGATCAGCATCGCCGGACAGCAAAGCGGTCTTTCTGAACGCATCGCGCATTTCGCGACGCAAATGGTCGCGGCCCGCGACAGCGAAGATTTCAATATCGCCAAGGCGCAACTGGGACGCGCCATCGCCAACATGGAAGCCGCCCACCGCACGTTGCTCAACGGCGACCCCGACGGTGAAATCCCCTATGTCACGACGCCGGTTTTGCAGACCATCTATTTCGACCCCAGCGTCGGACTGAACGGCGCCATCACCCGGTATCTCAGCCACGCGCGGGCCATCTACAGCACGCCCAGGGACAGCCTTGGCTGGAATTCGGCTTCATATGTCTTTGTCCTTCAGTACGGACCTTACGTGCTCGAAGCCATGTTTACTGCCGCCACCGACGAGTACGACATGGCCAGTCGCGAAGCCATCGAGTGGATCAAGCAACTGGAAACCGCATTGTGGCTCGGCGCCTTGGTGGTTCTCAGCATGGAAGTTTTGTTCATTTTCCACCCCCTGGAAAACCGTTTGCGTAAATCCCTGACGCGCCTGACGGACAGCAACGCCAAGCTGAAGATGAACCTCAATGCGGTCAAGACTGCCCGCCGCGAGGCGGAAACGGCGCGTGACAAGCTCGACCGCCTCAACCAGCACCTGGAAGAGCGAGTCGAAATGCGCACCCGTGAACTCAGCCGCGAGTTGGAACGTCACGAACGCACCGAGGCCCGGCTGCGGGCCTCTAAACGGGAACAGGAATGCGCCAATCGCGCCAAAAGCGACTTTCTCGCCAACATGAGCCACGAACTGCGCACGCCGCTGAACGCCATCATCGGGTTTTCCAACATTCTGCGCACAGACATGTTCGGCCCCTTGGCGAACGCCAAGCAAAAGGAATACATCGAAGACATCCACCATTCCGGCGAACACCTGTTGGAACTGATCAACGACATTCTCGACGTCTCGGCGCTGGAAGCGGGCAAGCTTAAACTGAACGAAGAGCCCTTGAACCTTTGTGCCGTGATCGATCTGACATGGCGCTTGGTCGGCACCCGCGCGGAAGATAAAGGCGTAGAACTGCGCCAAAACGTGCCTGATACGTTGGCCTGGCTGCACGCCGACGAGCGTCGCATCAAACAGATTTTGCTCAACCTGTTGACCAACGCCATCAAATTCACCCCCAGAGGCGGCACGGTAACACTCAATGCCAAGTGCAACGGCACCCGCACCATTTCATTGTCGGTCAGCGACACCGGCATCGGCATGGACGAACACGATGTGGCAAAGGCCATGTCTCAATTCGGCCAGGTGGACAACGTCTTTTCCCGGACCGAGGAAGGCACCGGTCTAGGCTTGCCGTTGACCAAGGGGCTGGTCGAATTGCATGACGGGCGCATGGAAATCGAAAGCGAAAAAGGCTGCGGCACCCGGATCACCGTGCACTTTCCCAAAGAACGCACCATCGATCCGATCGACGGCATGTCCTCAGAGTCTGCACTCGCCACCGCACCCAGTCCGGCCTTAAGCAAGGTCAGCGCCTGACCAAATCCACAAACAACCGTTGTGATTTCGTCCAGTTGCGCTACAAAAGACCCTGAACGTCGCAGGAAGGACCCCTGTCATGGATGAGCTTCTGACCAAAGCCTTTGAGGCTTTAAAGACCCTACCGGCCGAAGACCGCGAGCGCATTGCGTTCGAGATCCTCGAACGCGTCGAGGATAAAACCGAATGGGATCGCTTGATCGCATCGCCCGAAGCGCAGGCGTGGATGGAACGCTCGGCCAAAAAGGCGCTCAAGATTTATGACAAAATCGCAAAAAAAATGTCGATGAAGTTCGTCTCCCTCGGCCTCGACAATCTGCTGCGCGAAGGCACGTACTGGGAAACCTTCGACGATCTGCCCGAAGACGTGCGCAAACTCGCGGAAAAGAATTACCAGCTGTGGAAAGACAATCCGAAGAACGTCGGCTTGCGCTTCAAGCAAATCCATCCCAGCTTGCCGGTCTATTCGTTTCGCGTCGGCCTGAAACACCGCACCGTGGGCATAGAGACGCCGGATGGCAAAGTGGCATGGTTCTGGGTTGGCTCTTTCAACACCTTCAAATCCATGATCGAAGCATAGGGCGATAGGCGTGCGCAAAAAACTGAGCACCCTCGCCTTTGTCGCCGCGTCCACCGCGCTCGCCATTTATCTTTACACGGGATATGGCACCTTGGAGCCGTGCGGCATGCTGCGCGCCGAGGTGAAAATCCGCCTGATGGATGGGCGCATCGAAACCCTTGGCGACATCCCGAAGCTGATCGTCAACAACGACGATCAGCTGTGGTGCGCCAAGGAATTCGTCATCGCGCATTTGTCTTAAGTTTCGGCAAGCTCCCTCACCGCGCGCAGTCCCTGCACCACCCCGACATCCAACCAAGAATTCGCCCCCGCATCCGAATTTGCGATGGCGATGCGGCCATGACGCTGGCGCGCCGTGATGTGCGGGCCGTCTTCGATGGTCGCGCCTTTGTCGAACATGGTGAAATAGGTGTAGCTGTAGCCATGGGACCAGCGGTTGATGGAGAGACTTTCGATATCGCGCTTCGCATCAAAGCCGTAGGCACCGTACATGCCGTTCAGTTGCTCATGCACGGCGGTCTCGAACGTTTCGAACTCGGTAACGAAGATCTCGCCACGCCCTTCGCGGAACTGATCGCGCGGCTCCATGCCGCGTTCTTCGGGCACCGGCACGCGGATCAGCGTGATCGGCATCGGCTCGCCGGCATCCTCTGTCGCTTCATATCCGCCCATATTGACCGGATATTCGCACTGCATCAAATGATAGTAACTGGTCGGGCAATAGGCTGCGCCAACACCGGATTTTTTGATCGCCTGCCAGTTCTTCACCATCACGTTGGCAAAGATGTAGGGAATCTTGACGTTCATCGCCAAGGCCTCTTTCTGCTTGTCCGGCAGTTCGCGGCAGATGTGCGGAATGATCATGTTCCAACACGCCAAGATGACATTTTTGCCCCGGGCGCGATGCGGCTTGCCGTCACGAATATAGGTTACGGCAACCTGCTCGGCGGCATCCGCTGGGCCTTCGTGTTTGACTTCGATGGCGGTGGCATTGAGGCGAATGCGGGTATTGTTCTCTGCGTCGTCCAAAGCGCCGTAATCGAACCTGGCTTGCACCAAGGCTTCGGCATCCACGTCTTCTTCCACATCCGGAGCAAGCCCCGGAATCATGGCGCGCACGATGGTGCGGCAAAAGCCGGCGTTGCCGTCCGGGAAGTGATGCGCGTAACCAGGATCGCCCGGCTCGACATCCTTGATCATGCCGTATTTTTTGCCAATGTTAACAACGCCCGGCATCCCCGCACCGATGGCTTCGGACAACGACAGGCTATCCGCACCGACACCGTTCTCATCGGTCGGCAATTTACGTAAGAACTGGAACGTCGCCGGATCTTTGATGTGCCAGTAGTCTTTGAGAAATGTCTCATAGCCATAGGTGTCGTAGTTCGGGTCTTTTTCGTCGATCTCGGCGATCACGCTTTGCACGTTGGACTCGTTGTACAACATGACCAACTCTTTTTTGGCCGCATCCGGAAGGGGCGCGGCGTCGAACAACGCCTTGAAGTCTTTCGAACCCTCGCCAAGGCCCGGCATCACCGGGGCCATGCCGCCAAGATCCGCCGCCATCATGTGATCGCGGCCCCAGGTCGCGGCGTCGAGATACACGCCGCCGTTCAAGCCGTGGCGCTTGTACCAACTGTGATCGTAATATTGCGTTTCGAATTTATCGAGGTCGATGCCCAACTCATCAAGCAGGTCCCACATCTCTTTCGGCCAGTTGGCAATGTTGTCGAAGCCTTGCGACCCACCATAGGTCATACGCATCTTGCCCGCGCTTTCGAACTCGTTGCGCTTCGCATGACCGCCGAAATCGTCGTGATTGTCGAGCACCAGAACCTTGGCGTTACCTTCGTGATTTTGTTGGAAGAAGTATGCCGCCGCCAAACCGCTGGCGCCGCCGCCAACCACGATCAGGTCGTACTCTTCGCCGGTTTCCGTCACACCGCCCCAATCTTCGCGGCCTTCGCGCGCCAGTTCGTGGGCGCGCTCGAACGCACCCGGGTGCGAACCTCGCATGCCCGTCCACCGGGGTGGATAATAAGGCCCTGTGGTGGTCATTGGCGCAGCCTCAGCCTCGGCAGCCTGAGCCTCCGAGGCACGCAGGAACGCGTTCAACGCCGCCCCGCCCGTCATCAAGCCCCCCGTGAGCGCCCCGGTGCCGATCAATGTGCCGTTCAAAAAGTCCCGCCGTGTGATGCCTTTTTTGGACATGAAGCCCCTCTCCCCACAATGAGCCCATCGCTCTGGCAAAGACTGTAGGTACTCACCGAAGGAACGTCCATACGTAATGCGGCTAGGAGCATGATTGTCTTACAACAATTCGTGTTATGGACTGTCGATATGACGCAACTTATCGGGATTGCGCACGATGTCGATCCTTGCGCATTTGCCGTCTCTGCCCAGCGTCAGCGACAAGATGGCGTAAACGTGCTCGCCATCACGCAAGATAGCACCGGGGTTTGCGTTCACCGTGACTGTCTCTATCGTGAAATTGCGCCACGCCTTTTGCCACACGCCTGCCAAGAACTTCGCGACCGATTGCGGGGTGCGGATGACATTCATCGTGGCAATGACCTTGCCGCCACCATCGCCACGCAACTCGACATCGTCGGCCAGCAGTTTCGCGAGGCGTTGGGTCTCACCCGACCGCAATGCATCCATAAATGCGTCCAGCAATCCTTCACGCCGCTGCGGGTTTTCTGGCGCGTTTACGTTCTGGTCTTCCAGGCGTTTTTTGGCGCGTGAGACGATTTGCCTGCAAGTCGCTTCACTACGGCCCACCGCGAACGCCACGTCTTTGTAGGCGTAACCAAACACTTCGCGCAGTAGATAGGCCGCACGTTCCACCGGATTTAATCGCTCCAACAACAGCAAAAATGCCATCGTCAGGGATGAGGCCAGTTCCGCCTGTTCGCCGACGTCAAACGGCGCATCGCCGACCACCGGCTCCGGCAGCCATGTACCGACATATTCGACCCGGGTTTTATGTGCCGCACGCAGCATGTCGATGCAGCGCCGCGTACATGTCGTCACCAACCACGCTTGGGGGTTTTCGATGTCTGAAAGTTCGGCTGTTCGCCATTTTAAATAGACATCCTGTACCGCATCCTCGGCATCGGCGACCGAGCCCAACATGCGGTACGCGACGCCGCGCAAACGCGACCGGCAATGCTCGAACAATTCGGTTTTGCGATCTTGTTTGTGCGACGTCATCGGGCCTGTCCCTCAAAAACGTGCGTTGTGCGACGCGACCTGTAAACGATTCCAGGTGTTGATCATAACGATAACCGTACACAACGTAGCAATGTCTTCATCGCTGAAATGTTGTCTCAATTGATCGTGAAGGTCATCCAGGCTGACGCCATTGCCCAGCACCGTCAACGCTTCGGCCCATGCCAGCGCGGCCTTTTCCGCATCGGTGAACAGATTGACCTCTCGCCACACCACCAAATGGTCCAGGCGACGATCCGTTTCCCCGTCTTCGCGCGCTTCGCGGGTGTGCATTTCGACGCAGTATGCACAGCCGTTGATCTGCGACACCCGCAATTTCACCAAATGGCGCAGCATCGCATCAAGCCCGCTTTCACCAATCAAACCTTCAACTTTTTCAAAAGTGCCCATGACAACCGGCGCATGGGTCCGCAAATCGATACGGTCTTTGCTCAACATCGTCGTTCCTTTCCATTGTATGACCGAACGCAAACAGCGCGTTCTTAGTAAAAAGACGATTCAGCACATGTCGTTTGTGACAGAACGAACAAAAAAAGGGCGGAGCCATGTGGCTCCGCCCTTCTCGTATTTGTTCGAAAAAAGAAGCTTAGTTCTTTTCTTTGTCCACCAGCTTGTTGGCGCCGATCCACGGCATCATGGCGCGCAGGCGTTGGCCGACTTCTTCGATTTCGTGTTCGGCGTTGCGACGGCGGGTGGCCTTGAAGCTCGGCTGGCCGGCTTTGCATTCCAGCATCCAGTCGCGGGTGAAGCGGCCGGACTGAATGTCGTCGAGCACGCGCTTCATTTCCGCTTTGGTGTCCGGCGTGATGATGCGCGGACCGGTGACGTAGTCGCCGTATTCGGCCGTGTTGGAGATCGAATAGCGCATGTTGGCCATGCCGCCTTCGTACATCAGGTCGACGATCAGCTTCACTTCGTGCAAGCATTCGAAGTAAGCCATTTCCGGGGCGTAGCCCGCTTCGACCAGGGTTTCGAAGCCGTTCTTGATCAGCTCCATCAAGCCGCCGCACAACACGACCTGTTCGCCGAACAAATCGGTTTCGCATTCTTCCTTGAAGGTCGTCTCGATGACGCCGGAACGGCCGCCGCCGATAGCGGATGCGTAAGACAGCGCGACTTCCAGCGCGTTGCCGGTGGCGTTCTGGTGCACCGCGACCAGGCACGGCACGCCGCCGCCCTTGAGGTATTCGCCGCGAACGGTGTGGCCGGGGCCCTTGGGCGCGACCATGAACACGTCGAGATCCTTGCGCGGCTCGATCAGGTTGAAGTGCACGTTGAGGCCGTGGGCGAACACCAGGGCTGCGCCTTCTTTCATGTTGTCGTGCATGTCGGCGTAATAAATTTCGGCCTGCAGTTCGTCGGGCGTCAACATCATCATGACGTCGGCCCAAGCGGACGCTTCGGCGACGGTCATGCAGGTGAGGCCTTCGCCTTCGGCTTTCTTGCGCGTGGCGGAACCTTCGCGCAGCGCCACGACGACGTCGGTGACGCCGCTGTCGCGCATGTTCAAGACATGGGCGTGGCCCTGGGAGCCATAACCAACAACAGCGACTTTTTTACCTTTGATCAGGTTCACGTCGGCGTCACGATCGTAATAGACACGCATTTTCTTTTTCCTTCAGATCAAATCTGGAATGCCAATTTAAGCCAAGTTAAGCCCCAAAAAGGGACGATAAAGGTTAGTCCTGCCCAGCCATGCCTTCCGGCCCACGGGCAATCGCCACCACGCCTGTGCGGGACAAGTCCACCAGGCCCAGCGGCTTCATCAATTCAATGAAAGCGTCGAGCTTTTCGGTGTCGCCGACGATTTCAAAGACAAACGATTCCGTCGTCGCGTCCACCGGACGGGCGCGAAAGATATCGGCGATGCGCAACGCTTCGACGCGTTTTTCGCCGGTGCCGTCGACCTTGACCAAGGCCAGTTCGCGTTCGACCGAGGGACCTTCGATGGTCAAATCCGAAACGCTGTGCACCGGAACCAATCGGCCGAGCTGGGCCTTGATCTGTTCGATGATCATGGCCGTGCCCGAGGTCACGATGGTGATGCGAGACAAGCCTTGGCGGTGGCGGGTTTCGGCCACCGTCAGGCTTTCGATGTTGTAGCCGCGCCCTGCGAACAGGCCGATGACGCGTGCGAGCACGCCCGGCTCGTTGTCCACCAGGACCGAGATGGTGTGCGTGTGCACGTCTTCTTTAACGGGATTGTCGCCGTAGATGCTGGTCGTCGCCATGTCTTAAGTCTCCTCAACCCTGCCTTAAACCAGCACCATGCCGTCTTCGGAAATGGCGTTTTCGGTATCCACGTCCACGCCGAAGATCATTTCGTTGTGCGCCGCGCCCGACGGGATCATCGGGAAGCAGTTTTCTTCCTGCGCCACGGCGACGTCGCAAATGACCGAGTTGTCGGTTTCGATCATTTCCTTGATCACATCGTCCAGCTCGCTGGGCTTGGTCGCGCGCAAGCCGACCGCACCGAAACTTTCGGCCAGTTTGACGAAGTCCGGCAACGCGTCCATGTAGCTTTCCGAATAGCGCGAACCGTGCAGCAATTCCTGCCACTGACGCACCATGCCCATATACTGGTTGTTCAAGATGAACACCTTGACCGGCAAGCGGTACTGACGGATCGCCGCCATTTCCTGGATGTTCATCAGGATCGATGCTTCACCCGCGATATCGACCACCAAGGCGTCAGGGTGCGCCATCTGCACGCCCATCGCGGCGGGCAGACCGTAACCCATGGTGCCCAGGCCGCCGGACGTCATCCAGTGGTTCGGCTTTTCGAACTTGAAGTGCTGAGCCGCCCACATCTGGTGTTGGCCAACCTCGGTGGTGATGTAGACGTCCTTGCGCGACTTGGTCAGTTCATAAAGACGCTGGATCGCCAATTGCGGTTTGATGATCTTCGGGTCTTTTTGATACGCCAAGCAATCCTTGGCGCGCCAATCGTCGATCTGCTTCCACCAGTTCTTCAGCGCCTTTTGGTCGACCTTGGCCTGGCTGGTGCGCCACACCTTGATCATATCTTCCAAAACGTGCCCGACATCGCCGATGATCGGCACGTCGACCCGCACGCTCTTATTGATGGAGCTGGGATCGATGTCGATATGGATTTTTTTCGAGTTCGGGCTGAATGCGTTGAGACGCCCGGTGATGCGGTCGTCGAAACGCGCCCCGACGCAGATCATGACGTCGCAATCGTGCATCGCCATGTTGGCTTCATATGTACCGTGCATGCCCAGCATGCCCAGATACTGCTTGTCCGACGCCGGATACGCCCCCAACGCCATCAACGTCAGGGTGATGGGATAGCCGGTCAATTGGGTGAATTGAGCCAACAATTGCGACGCGCCGGGGCCGGAATTCACCACGCCGCCACCAGCATAGATGATCGGCTTTTTGGCTTTGGCCAACAGCTTGACCGCTTCTTTGATCGCGCCGGTGTCGCCCTTTACCTGCGGGGTATAGCTCTTGTGCTTGACCTTGGTCGGCGGGGTGTACATGCCCATGTCCATCAACACGTCCTTGGGCAGGTCGATGACCACCGGACCGGGACGGCCGGAACGCGCGACATAGAAGGCCTCGTGCATGATGCGCGGCAGGTCTTCGATGGATTTGACCAAGTAGTTGTGCTTGGTGCACGGACGCGTGATGCCGGTGGTGTCAGCTTCTTGGAACGCGTCGTTGCCGATCAGGTGCGTCGGCACCTGGCCGCACAAGCACACCAGCGGAATGGAATCGAGCATCGCATCCAACAGGCCGGTCACCGCGTTGGTCGCGCCGGGGCCCGACGTCACCAGCACGCAGCCGACCTTGCCGGTGGAACGCGCATAGCCTTCGGCCGCATGCACGGCGCCGCCTTCTTGGCGCACCAGCACGTGGCGAAGCTTGTTTTGCTTGAAAATTTCGTCGTAAATCGGAAGGACAGCGCCGCCGGGATAACCGAATACGACATCAACGCCTTGATCTTGCAAGGCTTTGATCACAATTGCGGAACCGTTCATTTCGACGTTTGCCATGATGTCCTCGTTGCCCTAAGACGGCGTCTGTTCTTCACAAAATCCAAATACGCGGCCTCGCTCACACATGAGACCGCACCAACGATAAAAAGGTGAAAGCTCTGCCCGAACGCAGATGGGCCGCCCCTTGGGTTTTCCCCCAGGGCGGGCCCAGCCGCAAGAGAAGGGAAACTAGACGTTCACGCCCGCCCGGTCAACAGAAAGTCGTGAACAAATGAAAAGATTTTTTGCTGAAAACTTTTCGAATATTGCGCAGGCAGGATATAAGCGTCCGGCAGTTGCGATCGCACCCAGGTTAACTGGCGCTTCGCGTAGTTGCGGCTGACCTTTTGCGCCTGAGAAATGGCTTGTTCCTTGCTCATTTCGCCTTTGAGAAACGCCATCAATTCCGGTACGCCCAACGCCTTCATCAGCGGCAATGCGGGATCGAGGTCTAGGTCCATCAAAGCCCGAACTTCGTCCAGCGTGCCCTCTTCCACCATGCGAGAAAACCGCGCATCGATGCCCCCATACAATACGTCGCGCGGGGGAACCACGGCGATGTGGGCAAAATTGACGTCGGGCAACGGCGCGATGCGCGGCAAATCCTGCCATTCGGACAGCGGCCTGCCGGTCGCTGTGGTCACTTCCCAAACCCGCAACAAGCGTTGGGTGTCGCCCACCGGCAGGCGCGCCGCGCTGACGGGATCGAGTTTTTCGACCTCCCCCCAAAACATTTGCGCCCCCAGTTCGGCATGCAAAGCGGTCGCCTGTTCGCGAAAGCGGGGCTCGATATCGGGAATCGGCGACAACCCCTCGACCAGACTTTTGAGATACATGCCGGTGCCGCCGACCAGCACCGGCAAGCGACCGGCGGCGAAACAGGCCTCGATTTCCGCCACCGCCATGGCGCACCAACGCCCGGCGGAGCACATTTCGCGCCCGGACAGCACGCCGAACAGGCGATGGGGAACGCGCTGCTCATCCTCGATCGAGGGACGCGCGGTGATGATCCGCAATTCCCTGTAGACCTGCATGGAATCTGCGTTTATCACGGTACCCGAAAAGTGCTCGGCGACATCCATCGCCATTGCCGACTTGCCGCTGGCGGTCGGCCCTGCGATGATCAAAGCCGAGCGCAGCCCCTTTTTCGGTATGGCCTCTTCAGTCGGCATGGACAACGTTCTCACCTTGATTACAAATTCCGCTGATGGCGCGTTGAGCGCCGATCAGGTGGAAGTGGCGCGCCGCGCGCTGGATGCTATCGGCGGGCAAAGTGCCGCCGCGGACTGGCTTTCGCCCCATGAAGCCGTGGACATCGCCTTCGACGGCGTCCACCCCAAGGATGCGGAGGCTGCCGTGCGCCAAGCGCTCGGTGACCGGCCTCTTGATGTGATCGCGCAAAGCGCGCTCCGGCGCAAGAAAAAGCTGATCATCGCGGATATGGACAGCACCATCGTCGAAGGCGAAACTCTCGACGAGTTGGCCGAGTTCGCCGGCCTGAAAGACCAGATCGCGGCCCTGACCAAGCGCGCCATGAACGGCGAAATCGGATTTGCCGAAGCGTTGCGCACCCGCGTCGCGATGCTCGAAGGGTTGAGCGAGAGCTTTTTGGAAGAAACCATGAACGGTGTGCACCTCAACCCCGGCGCCCGCGAGCTGATCGCCACCATGCGCGAAAACGGCGCGTTCACGGCGCTGATTTCCGGCGGATTTTCGTTCTTCACCGACCGCATCCGCGAACGGGTCGGCTTTCACATGTCGCTCGGCAACAAGTTGGAAATCGTCGACGGTCACCTCACCGGCCAGGTGATCCCGCCGGTGGTCGACAAAGACACCAAGCTGGAAATGCTCGTCGACATGGCCGCCCAGCAAGAACTGGGCATGACCGACACGTTTTCCATCGGCGACGGCGCCAACGACGTGCCGATGCTCATGGCCGCGGGCATGGGCGTGGCCTACCACGGCCATCCGGTGGCGCGCGAACACGCCCGCGCGCGGCTCGATCACGCCGACCTCAGCGGCGCGCTGTTCATTCAAGGCTATCGCCGCGACGAATTCGTCACGTAAGATAGACTGGCCGGTTGATGGTGGGTATTGATCTTCACACCCGTTGAGATACTCTATCTGTTCTAGAACACGACCAAGGCAACGGCCAGATCAGATGCAAAACGAGCCGACCGACGACGCGCCAGCCGAAGCCGGTGAAGAGCAATCCGGCGAGAACAAACCGCTGCCGTCCCAGGTCGCCTTCGCGCATCCGTTTTTTCATTCCATCGAACAAACCTCGTTTCGCACCCGCGAGGACACCGGCGAAGCGGTGATGATCACCGTGCTCGACCATCACGACGTGTCGTTGAAATTTTCCGGCATCAAGACCGAACTGAACCTCGAAGACGACAGCCCCGACGCCAAGATGCTCGACATCGTCGCCGAGGGTTTGAAGTTCGTGCGCGAACTGCGCATCGGCGACAAGGTGCCGAGCGAAATGACCAGCGGCCGCGCCTCGTGGGCCGTCACCGACGAACACCGCGCCATTGCCCACAACCGCGTGACCATGCAGTTGGTGTCGTGGATGTCGGGCGAGGAAATGCTGATCACCGATCCCGATCAATTGGCGCAAGTGGTCGACGACCCAAAAACCAAGGAAAAGATCAGCCAAGCGTTTTCCGCTGCCGCCAAGGCCTTGAACATCGAAGAAGAACGCCGCGAAGACGTGCTGGCCCTCATCGCCAACCTGGCCAACGAACTATCTTATATCGAAGCGCTGCGCGACGAGTTTCATGAAATTCTGCGCATTCGTAAAACGGTCCAAGGGCTGGAGAAGACCTACAAACACGAACACAGCGTGCTCGACACCGTCACCCCGCTGAAACGATTGTTGAAGATCGCCATCGACGGGTTCAGCAATTCTTTCGAACAATTGGACGCGCAGACCGGCGAAATCCTCTCCGCGCTGACCAACATTGCCCAGGTCAGCCGCTTCATCCGCCAAAACCGCGACGACCTGCACCGCCGCCTGTGGGCCTGGGAAGGCCTTATCGAAGAGTGGCGCACGCTGTCGTCCAATCGTTCCACCAAGGCCGAACGGCTATTGGCCGAGCTCTACCACTTCCTCGCCCAACGCTATCTGCCCCGTGACGAATGGGAACTCTATTCCAAGGCCGTGGACAAAACCAAAAAGCGTTCGACGGAAGTGGTGTGGTGAGGACACCAACGTGGCGACGCCAACAAATTGCAAGGGCGAGGCCCTTCAGTATATCCCCGGAATTAACCGATAGCGCACGCGATGCGCATAGTCTCGATAGCCCGGCAACTCTGCCTGTAGCGTCTGATCTTCCAGTGCGGTTCTGATCACCGTGATGATCAACGCCACCGTGGCCGCAATCAGTGCCCACATCGAGCCCAAGGCCAGAACAATGCCCAGCAGCGGCGGAATATTTCCGGCATAGCCCGGGTGCCGCACAAACCGGTATGGACCGCTGTCACACACCACATGCCCGCGATCCGTCTGAATGCGCACCACGCTGGAAAAAAAGCGGTTCTCTGCCAAGGCCCACGTGGCGAAAGCGTATCCGAACGAGATCAAGATCAAGCCGAGTAAGGTGAGCCATAACGGAAATTCGGGGGACCATCCATAGCGGTGATCCAGCCCTGCCACAATGACCGGTAAGTACCCCAAGCTCAGCGCCATCAGTGGGGCAAGCACTTTGTCCCAAGCTTTCGCGGTTTGGACATTGTCGATATTTTGCCGTTCGGCCATCAAGCCCGGATGCCGCTGTTCCGCCCAAATGCGCCCGCCTATGCCGGCGACAAAAATCAGCAGGGAATAGATCCACGCCTGCCACCAACCGACATCCCCTCCGCATAGCAATAAAGCCAGCGGGATAGAGAGATACACCACAACGACACCGCCCCATTGGCGCGGGGAGCCTCGTCGAACGGCTTTATGACGAACAGTCTTCGATGGCATGCCATTCCCCAAACCTACGCACCCCAAGCTTACGCAACGGGCTTAGACATTATATGGCCAAGCCGGTTATGTGGTAGGGCGTATGCCTGCTTCTGGCTAAAAACGGACATTCATGAATGCTCCCACAAACGTCTCCTTATGACCCAATGCAGACATCTATCCTCTCGCTTTTACTGCAGTTCTAAACTGTAGAAAACGCATCTGATTTCCATTATCGTTTTAGTCACTTGTGTTATGAAATGGGGGGGGAAGACAAATGACTAAAAACGTATGGGCATATATGACCCGGGCTACCCTTGCATTGGTGCTTACAGTAGCTTGGTGTGTCGGTTTTGCCGTCGCTGGTGACTACGAAAATACCGTATCCGGTTGGACCGACCACAAGGACGTGGCAGCGTGGCTGGAAAACAATTTTGTTTTCGACAAGAAGCGCCAGGGGATTATTCAAAAACGCCTTAAATCCCAGGGGCCATCTGGCTTACTGATTCGCGATCCGGAGACCCTTTTTAACGACAGCAAGGGCTACTGTGGCGATTCGGCCAACTTTGCACTCGATGCCCTGTCCCGCGTAGATCCAGAGTATAATCCTCGCTGGATATTCATCGAGAATTCCAAGCCTGGGGCAAATCACTGGGTCACCGGGTATACCGTTGAGGGCAAGCTTTATGTAATGGACTTTGGTACCGGTAAAAAATGGCAGGCCATTCAGGGGGTGCATGGACCTTACGGGTCCCTCGACGAATACGTGGCCTATCTCAAGTCTGTAAATATGAAGGGTTTCGGTGTCGCAGATGTACGATGGCGCGATATGCCCGGCACTGTGGACTGATCGATCGCTTGGAAGAAGACCTTGATGTCTGCGTTTGGCTAAAAACGGACATGGTCGCATGGATGTTCTTACGTCTGCTTACGGGTCGAAAGCAACCTCCTCCGGCGTGCCTATAGAAGTGCCCGAAGTGAGGGCGACCTTGTCGATTTCGTAAACACGTTCACCAACGCATAAGGAGCCGACGCATCAAGCGCCGGCTCCCTCATATACGGTTCAAGGTTTGGATTGTGCGGAACCACTCTACCGCGTCGAATGGGAACTCTATTCCAAGGCCGTGGACAAAACCAAAAAGCGTTCGACGGAAGTGGTGTGGTGAGTAATTTTTAGCATATGATTGGCACATCTTTTAGTGTATTATGCACAGATAATCACACGCATATTGGGTGGCTTGATTATAATTCTCTTCTCATGACGCATTATGGAAAAGAACAATGCGCGCCGTGTCCAAAATCGCTTTTGTCGCTTTAGTCAGCTTATCTCCTGCAACGCTCTATGCCGAAAGCGGCGCTACCTTAAAAACCGCCACATCCCCTTGCGCGGGACTCACCGGTGCCGATGCCGTTGTATGCGCCATCAGAGAATTGGAAAAAAAGACCTCTCCGATCATAAAAAACAATCCAACCATAGCTCCGCCAGCTCCACTCAAAATTCCCCCCCCCATGCAACAGGCGATTCCCGGTTTTAAAAACATGTGAGGCACGTTTATGGAATTCCTTGAAGTCAGTTTCATGGACATGCTTCTGTCCAAAGCCATCTATACCCCTGTTCTCGTGGCCGTTGTGATCGCGGGGATCGTTTCTGTGGTTACTTATTTTTGCCAGACATCAAGCGGGGAACAATCGTCCAGTATCTCAACAAAAATGCCGTACACAGCTTATTTCGCCGTCCTAGTGACCTTTGCCCTGTTGGGGGCCATCAGCGGTCAGATGACGGGACAAAGCCGCGACCCAGCGATCGGTGACGTTCTTCCCGGTATTTTGACCCTGATTGGCGGATTGTTCATGTATTTGATTAGTAAAAATGATGCCTTATTACAGCTGATAACGGCGAGCAGCATCACAACGTTGGTACTCTGCCTACTCATCGGAACGCAGTGGGGGGCGCAGCTGCGCTTAGAATACGAAACTAACGCTCGGTTGATTGCCGAAAGCGGCAGTACCGCCCTGAAAAAGGAAGAAGTTCAACACGCCGTGAATCTGCAAAAACTGTTGAACAAACAACAGCTCCTGACGTTCAGCGAACAACTTGGCATCGATCCGCCAAAGTAATGCCTAAGGAACGGGTACAACAAAACAAGGACCGATCAAAGATCGGTCCTTGTTTTGTTGAGGATAAGCTCTGTTTACTCCGCCGCAACGTCGGGCAGGCCTTCGAGGGATTTCGCCAGCATCGCCTCGTCGTAGGGTTCGTCGGTGAGTTTGCCGTCGAAGAAGTCGGTGTAGGCTTGCATGTCGAAGTAGCCGTGGCCGGACAGGTTGAACAAGATGGTCTTGCTCTCGCCGCTTTCCTTGCATTTGAGCGCTTCGTCGATGGCGGCTTTGACCGCGTGGGTGCTTTCGGGCGCAGGTACGATGCCTTCTGCCTTGGCGAAGGTCACGCCGGCGATAAAGCATTCGGTCTGGGCGTAGGCGCGGGCCTCCATCAAACCGAGCTCATAGGCGTGGCTGATCAGCGGCGCCATGCCGTGATAGCGCAAGCCGCCCGCGTGGATCGGCGACGGCACGAAGCTGGAGCCCAGCGTGTACATCTTCACCAACGGCGTCAGGCTGGCGGTGTCGCCGAAGTCGTAGGCGAACTTGCCGCGCGTCAGCGTCGGGCACGACGCCGGTTCGGCGGCGATGATACGGGTCTTTTTGCCTTCGCGCAGGTTGCGTCCGATGTAGGGGAACGCCAATCCGGCCAAGTTCGAACCGCCGCCCGCGCAACCGATGACGATGTCGGGATCGTCGCCCGCCATGTCCATCTGTTCCATCGCTTCCAGGCCGATGATGGTCTGGTGCAGCAAGACGTGGTTGAGCACGCTGCCCAACGCATATTTGGTATCGTCGCGTCCGGCGGCCATTTCGACGGCTTCGGAAATGGCGATGCCCAGCGACCCGGTGCTGTCGGGATGTTCGGCCAGCACCGCGCGCCCGGAATTGGTTTCATCGGACGGGCTCGCCACGCAGCGCGCACCGAAGGTCTGCATCAAGGCGCGGCGGTAAGGTTTTTGTTGATAGCTGACCTTGACCATGTAGACGTCGACTTCCAGGCCGAAGTACTGCCCGGCGTAAGCGATCGACGAGCCCCATTGCCCTGCCCCGGTTTCGGTGGTCAGGCGCTTGGTGCCTTCTTGCTTGTTGTAGAACGCCTGCGGCACGGCGGTGTTGGGCTTGTGGCTGCCGGTCGGGCTGACGCCTTCGTACTTGTAGTAAATCTTCGCCGGGGTGCCCAAGGCCTGTTCCAGCTTGCGGGCGCGAAACAACGGCGACGGACGCCATTGGCGATAGACGTCGCGCACCGGCTCGGGAATTTCGACTTCGCGTTCCTGGGTGACTTCCTGACCGATCAGCGCCATGGGAAACAGCGGCGCCAGATCGTCCGGACCGACAGGCTGGCCGGTACCGGGATGCAGCACGGCGGGCGGCGCTTCCGGCAGATCGGCCATCAGGTTGTACCAGCGCTTAGGCATGCGATCTTCGGTGAGCAGATATTTAATGCTGTCGGACATGAATTCCCCCTTCTATCAACATCATGGACCCTCTGGAGGGGCATTATCGACTTGTCCGGCGCAATTTTCCACTGCGGAAATAAGCCTCCACACGTGCATCATGGTTATGCGCTTGTTTCTGACAAATAAAGAGTGTAAAAAGCCGCCTTCCTTACCGAAACGCCTGGGGGCGGGCATTTTGTTTAAGGGAAATAAATAAAAAATACATCTGTGCTCATAATGGGATACCGCTGAGGCATGAACAACGCCCCTGATTTAAAGCCCGTGCGCGACGATCGCGGTACGGCGCGAAACATTTCTCGACCGACGAATATCTTGCAAGAGATGTCGCCCTTTGCGATGTCCGGCGTGTTGGATGCGTTGTCGGACATGGTGTGCGTGTGCATCGACGGCACAATTCGCCACGTCAACACCTCGGGCCTTGCCATTTTGGGCGCGAACAACACCGAGGACCTGATCGGCCGGTCCTTTCAAAGCCTGATCTGCGACGATTTCGCCACCACCATCGACAACATCATCGCGGTGATGGCCGACGAACCCGACGCCATGCCCATGCGCATCAAAGGCGTGAACGGAAAGCTGGTCAGTCTGCGTCTGAAAGTGGTGAGCGTGCCCGACCTGGGGGAAACCGCGCACATCGTGATGGGCGAAAACGTCACCCGCCAGGCTGAATTGACCGACGCGATCCACGAAAGCCAAGCACGGTTTCGTAAGTTGGTCGACAACGCCTTGGACCTCATCTGCGTGATGAACGACGGCCTGATCACCTACATCAACACCGCCGGCATGAAGATGCTCAAGGCCGCCTATAAGGACGAAGTCATCGGCCAACCGCTCGAAACGTTCCTGCACGACGATTATAAAGGCATCTTTTCCGGCGACATCCGCGAACTGGTGGCCGAAGACATGTTGATCCCGGTGCGTTTCGTCGACATCAGCCAAAACCAGATCGACGCGGAGGTCGGTATCTCCATCCTCGACAGTGGCCGGGGCAGCAATTTCATGATCGAGGCACGCGACATCACCGCGCACAATCGCGCCGTCACCGCGCTGCGCCAATCCATCGAGACCTTGGAACAGCGCGTCGAGGCCCGCACCCGCGCCCTGCAAGACGAAGTCACCGTCCGCCGCCAAGCCGAGGAGAAGCTACGTCACGTCGCCACCCACGACGGTCTCACCGACCTGCCGAACCGCTCCTTGATGCTTGATCGCCTGGACAAGGCCATCGCGCGGGCCAAACGCAACCAGACCAAATGCGCGGTGATGTTTCTGGATCTGGACGGTTTCAAACCCATCAACGACACTCTGGGTCATGACCAAGGCGATTTGGTGCTTCGTGAAGCCGCGATGCGCCTGAACGCGTGTATCCGCGACGCCGACACCGCCGCGCGTTTCGGCGGGGACGAGTTCGTTTTGGTGCTCAGCGATTTGACCAAAACTGAAGATGGCGCCATGGTCGCCGCCAAGGTTTTGCAGGCGTTGTCCGAACCGATCGAGCTCAACGGTCACAGCGTGCAGGTCGGCACCAGCATCGGCATCGCCCTTTACCCGGACCACGGACACAATGCCGAAACGGTCTTGAAACATGCCGACAACGCCATGTACGCCGTCAAGGGCGGCGGCAAGAACAACTACGCCTTCGCCCCGGCGCCAAACGAAATTTAAGAACGATCGGACAAACAAAAAGCCCCGCCGACAACGACGGGGCTTTTTGTTTGAAATGGAAAACCGCGTTACTGCAGTTTCACCGCGACGAAGCGGAAACCGGCTTGACCTTCGATCAACAGCAGCACCGAACGCTTGCCGTCTTTCTTGGCCGCCTTGACCACGCGCTCGGCGTCGGCGGGGGTTTTGACCTTTTCTTGATTCACTTCGGTCAAAAGATCACCAGCGCGAATGCCTTCTTCGTAGGCTTGACTGTCGGCGTCCACGTCCGTGATCACCAAGCTGTCGACACCGTCGGCGAGATCGAAGCGCTGCAGCACCTCCGCCGTCGGCAGCGATACCGTCAGGCCCAACTCGTTCAAGGCATGCTCGGCCGTTTTGCCCTTGGGTTGTTCATCCGCACTGGCCACGACTTCCTTGTCGTCGTCCAAGCGGCCGATCATCACGCTCAGGGTTTTGATTTTACCATCGCGCCAAACTTTCACGCTGACGGCTTTTTCCACCGGCGTCGAGGCCACGATGCGCGGCAACTTGCGCATTTCATTGACGTGCTTGCCGTCGAATTCCAAGATCACGTCACGCGCCTTGATGCCGGCTTTGGCCGCGGGTCCGTCTTCGATCACGCTGGCGACCAACGCGCCTTCGGCCTTTTTCAGCCCCAAGGTTTCGGCGATGGAGTCCGTGACCACTTGGATGTGCACGCCCAACCAGCCACGGCTCACTTGGCCGTATTGGATCAATTGTTCGATCACCACCTGAGCGGCGTTGGACGGAATGGCGAAGCCGATGCCGACGCTGCCCCCCGACGGCGAGAAGATGGCCGTGTTGATGCCGATGACCTCGCCTTGCATGTTGAACATGGGGCCGCCTGAATTACCGCGGTTGATTGACGCGTCAGTTTGAATGAAATCGTCGTAGGGACCGGCGTTGATATCGCGGCCACGCGCCGAAATGATACCCGCCGTCACCGTGCCGCCCAGGCCGAAGGGGTTGCCGATCGCCACAACCCAATCGCCGACGCGCGACGCCGTACTGTCGCCGAAGCCGACCGAGGGCAGCTTGCGGTCGGTGTGTACCTTCAAAACCGCCAAATCCGATTTGGCGTCGCGACCGACGATTTCGGCTTTCAGGCGGGTGTCGTCTTGCAAGATGACCGAAACTTCATCCGCGCCTTCGACAACGTGGTTGTTGGTCACGACATAGGCGTCGCCGTTCTTGCGGTAATCGATGATGAACCCGGAACCCAGCGACGTCGCCTTGCGCTTTTGCGGGTGCTGACCGCCGCCGCCGTTTTTGTCGAAGAAATCCTTGAAGAAATCTTCGAACGGCGATCCCGGCGGGAACTGCGGCATATCGGGCATGGAAGACTTGCCTTCGATCACCTGGGTGGTCGATACGTTGACCACCGCAGGCAGCAACTTATCGGCCAGATCGGCGAAACTTTCCGGCGCACCCTTGGCGTTCGCCGCCAGGGGCTGAAGCAGCAGCATCGCAGTCGCCAACACGGCGAGCATCAACGTCAATGAACGGTTGACCCCAGCAGGAGCCAAGGCATGGGAACGGTGTTTCATCATGTGGCTTTTCATCATGTGGCTTTTCATCATTTGAAATCGATCACGAGAGTTCGAGGGGAAAGCTGGGGGGACGTCCCGAAAGCTTACATCAACATATAGTGGGCAATTTGGGAAGAAGTATGGCGGAACCTCGTCTGCATTGCGACTTTTTTACCCGAACGCGCGCGCCTAACCCAAGGCTAGCCACACCAGCGCCAAGCCCAGTACGGCGGACACCACCGCGCTGATGCGAATGTGCATTTCGTCCATGCTCAACATCATCGCCATGGCGCGGCGCATGACGTCGGGAAACAAGGCGTAAAGCGCGCCTTCGATCACCAACACCAAACCAAAGGCCGCAAGCAGATTGTTCATATGGGCAGCTTCCTAAAAAGCGAGCGGCCCGCCCTCAATCAGGAACGGGCCGCCGCCATTGGTCTCTCAGCGTTCACTCTACTTTTTGCCGGTTTGATCACCGAAGTAGCGGAAGAAATCGCTATCGGGCGACAGCACCAAATTGGTGTCGCCACCGGCCAACGATTCACGATACGCCGTCATCGAACGGTAGAACGCAAAGAATTCCGGATCCTGGCTGTACGCCGCACCCAACAAGGTGTTGCGCGCCGCGTCGCCTTCACCGCGCAGAATTTGCGACTGACGTTGAGCTTCGGCGATGATCACGGTCTTTTTGCGATCGGCCTGGGACTCGATGGTCAATTTCGCCTTGCCGCCATCGGCGCGCAATTGGTTGGCTTCCTTGACACGTTCGGACCGCATACGGTTATAGACGTTCTGCGAAATTTCCGGCGGCAGATCGGTGCGGCCGATGCGGACGTCGACGATTTCGATGCCGTAGTCCTTGGTTTCCGCAGCCAGACGCGTTTGGATCTCGTTCATGATGTCGCCGCGTTTTTCCGACAGCAGTTCGCTGAGCGAGTTACGCGCCATCGAGTTACGCACGCTGGAATTCAGAATGCGCCCCACTTGGTCGCGAAACGCCGCTTCGGTGCGCAACGCCTGGAAGAACCGCAGCGGATCGGTGATGCGATAACGCGCGAACGCGTCCACATTGATGCGCTTTTGGTCCGACAAGATCACTTGGCCCGCAGGCGGGTCCAAATCCAAAACCCGATTGTCGTAGTAAACGACGTTCTGAATGAACGGGACTTTGACGTTCAGGCCCGGTTCGCGGATGACCTTTTTCGGGTTACCAAATTGCATGACCATGGCTTGTTCGGTCTGCGACACCGTGAACAATGCCGACGACCCTATGATGCCGACAGCCAAGACGAGAATGCCGAGAACGGCTGTGAATGTCTTGCTCATTTCTGGCCTCCCGACTTTTTCTGCAGTTCCGGCAATGCCAGGTAAGGCACCACGCCACCGCTGTTTTGATCCAAAATCACTTTATTGGAATTGGACATGATCTCTTGCATCGCTTCCAGATACAGGCGCTGGGTGGTGACGTCTTTCGCCACCTTGTAGCTTTCGTAGACCGACAGGAAACGCTTTGCTTCACCTTCGGCTTCCTTGGTGACCTGCTCTTTATAGGCTTCCGCCTGCTGGATCATCTTGGCCGCTTCACCTTCGGCGGTCGGGACGATCTTGTTGGCGTAAGCCTGGGCTTCGTTCTTCAAGCGATCCAAATCCTGACGCGCCGATTGCACGTCGTTGAACGCGTCGATGACCTGCGCGGGCGGATCGCCTTTCAGCAACTGCACCTGGATGACCGTGATACCGGAGTTGTATTTGTCGAGAATGTCCTGCAACAAGTTACGAGACTTATCCGCGACCAACTCACGATCGCTGGTCAGGGCTTTTTCCAAATCGGTCTGGCCGATGACTTCACGCATCGCGCTTTCGGCGGCCAGCTTCACGGTCACTTCCGGATCGCGAATGTTGAACAGATAGCGTCCCGCATCCTTGACCTTCCATTGCACCGTGAAATCCACATCGATGATGTTTTGGTCCTGAGTCAGCATCAAGCTTTCTTCAAGAACATCGCGCCCGACGCTTGCCGCACGGCCAAACGCCGCTGCCGTGTCGCCCGCAGCGCGGAAGCCGACGTCAATACGGCGTACCGCTTCGACGTTGGGCGTCAAAACCTTACCGATGGGGGCCGGGAAATACCAATGTAGGCCCGGTCCGGCATCTTGTTCGGGAACGTGCTTGCCAAACAGCATCACCACGCCCTGATGACCGGCGTCGACGCGAAACATGCCGCTGGCCAGCCACAACACCAACGCAGCTAGAACCGCCAACGCGATCGCGCGGCCCGATCCAAACCCGCCGGGCATGAAATTCTTGAAATTATCCTGCGAACGGCGCAGCATTTCTTCGATGTCGGGGGGCTGGTTCCCGCCACCGGTGGAACCACCACCGCCACCGCCCCAGGGTCCGCCGCCGTTACCGCCGCCAGAGCCCCATGGTCCGCCTCCACCTTGAGGTTTCCAAGCCATACGCTATGTTTCCTTCAGGTCCAATTTTCAACTGACATATACGAGGAAGATTTCGCCCGCACCGGTCAATTATATTTTGCTTTTCTAATACGACACCCTATATCAGGGTTCGTAACGCTTATAGGCTAGCCCGCCGGGCCGCGCAACGCCAACAGGGACATACGTAGCCGCGAGGCAACCTGAACAGGGATATCTGCTCGTTTTCGGAGATTTCAACCATGTCGCAGATTAATGAAGAAAAAATTCTCGAAACTCTCGCCACCATTAAGGACGGCGATCAAAATATTGTCGAAAAAGGTATGGTCCAAGGCCTTCAAGTCCAAGACGGCCATGTCATTTTCGCCATTGTTGTTCCGCCCTCGGTCGGCGCTTCCGCCGAACCGATCCGCAAGGAAGCCGAGGAAAAAGTCCATGCTTTGGACGGCGTGCTGTCAGCAACCGTCGTTCTGACCGCCGAAAACGAAGGCGGCCAAGCCGCAGCTTCCGGTCAAAAAGCCCCGCAGCCCAAAGAAGGGCCGCTGATGCCCGGCGTGAAGACGATCATCGCCGTTGCATCGGGCAAAGGCGGCGTGGGCAAATCCACCACCACCGTCAACCTGGCGCTGGCGATGCGCGACCAAGGCCTCAAAGTCGGCCTGCTCGACGCCGACATCTACGGCCCGTCGATGCCGCGCATGCTGGGCATCACCGGCGAGCCGAGCTCGTCCGACGGCCAACACCTCGACCCCATGGAAGGCCACGGCATCAAGTGCATGTCGATGGGCTTCTTGGTCGAAGAAGAAACCCCCGTCATTTGGCGCGGCCCGATGGCTCAGACCGCGTTGGTGCAGATGATGCGTGACGTGAACTGGGGCGATCTGGACGTGTTGATGATCGACATGCCGCCGGGCACCGGCGACGTGCAACTGACCATGGCGCAGCAGGTTCCGCTGACTGGTGCGGTGATCGTGTCCACCCCGCAAGACATTGCGCTGCTCGATGCACGCAAGGGCCTCAACATGTTCCGTCAGGTCGACGTACCGGTTTTGGGCATCGTCGAAAACATGAGCTACTTCAAATGCCCACACTGCGGCGAACGCACCGACGTGTTCAGCCATGGCGGCGCGAAGCAGGAAGCCGATCTGTTGCAGATGGATTTCTTGGGCGAAATTCCACTCGACATCACCATCCGCGAAACCTCCGACAGCGGCCATCCGATTGTCGACCACACCCCTGATGGCGAACACGCCAAGGCCTACAAGGCGATCGCCGAAGCCGTGTGGAACAAAGCTTGCGAAAAACTGGAAGCCAAAGCGGCGAAAATGCCGAAAATCGTCCAGTAACACCGCTTGCGATTCCCCCTTAAAAGGCGCTCCTTCGGGAGCGCCTTTTTTATGAATCCGTCACAAAAAATCCCTGTGAACTATAGAGAAACAAGCGTATTATGCCTTTTGCATATTCTCACGTGAGCAATCCGCTCGACTGTTGATGAAGTGTCAATCGGGAAAAATGATGTCCGTTTCTTACAAGTCCACCATCGCCTCGTTCGCCGTCGCCCTATTGGCGACAACATTCACGCCTGCACTCGCACAGGACGCCGGTCTTTATGTCAGCGGCGCTGTCGGTGTGGTCGGTGTTGAAAAAACCACCGTCAATGACACCGCCAGCCGCAAGGTGTCGTTTGACGACGGCCTCGCCGGTGCCGTAGCGCTGGGTTACGATTACGCCAGCCCCTGGCGCACGGAAGTCGAACTGGCGCGCCGCGCGGTGGGCTTGGACAAAGTTGCCGGCGCGAACGCAAGCGGCGATCTCAGCGCCACCAGCCTGATGGGCAACGTGCTTTACGATTTCGATGTCAGCAGCCGCTTCACGCCTTACTTAGGCGTCGGCGTCGGTGCCGGGCGGGTCAATTTCGACAACGCCTCGCCCTTCGGCGCGTCACCCATCGACGACACCGACACCGGACTGGCGATGCAAGCCATTGCGGGTGCCAGCTATGAGCTGCAAGACAATCTCGACCTGTTCGCCGATTACCGTTATTTCACCACCCGCAACCTCGACATGCGCACGGTGGCCGGTAACAGCGCCTCGTTCGATGTCGATGCCCATACCGTGATGGTTGGCCTGCGCTTCAGCTTTGGCGCACCCAAGGCCCCGGCGAAACCCGAACCTGTGGCGATGGTGCAACCCGAACCCGCGCCGGCTCCGGCGCCGATGCCCGAACCGGTGGCCGCGCCGCAACTGCCGCGCAACTACATCGTGTTCTTCGATTGGGATAAAACCGATATCACGCCGGAAGCCGCAGCGATTATCAAAACCGCCGCCGCCAACGCCAACCAAATGGGCCAAGTGCGCATGGTGCTGACCGGTCACGCCGACCGTTCCGGCCCTGCCGCCTACAACGTCAAACTGTCCAAGCGCCGCGGCGACGCCGTGCGGGCGCGATTTGAAGCCTTGGGCTTTGCCCCCGGCGAAATCGAAGTGATCGCCAAGGGCGAGACCGATCCGCTGGTGCCGACCGACGACGGGGTGCGCGAACCGCAAAACCGCCGTGTGGAAATCGTCTTGCCGTAAGCGCTCGCGCTTATGCAGACCTAAAAAGCCACGGCCTACCTGGGTCGTGGCTTTTTTATCGACTAGGTCGAAGAAGCAAGGGAATTGAAAGGCCTCAGTTCACGCCTTGAGGGGCCGCCGCGTCGCCTTCGGCGACATTGCGATCGGCAATTTCCACACAGGCTTTATAGCCATGCGCACCGGCGTGCGGATTGCTCCGTGCCATCTGGGCCAAGTCCTTGTCGGTGCTTTTCAGGGCGTTCAGGAACCTGGTCTCGGCTGCCTTGCAATAAGCTTCGGTTCCGCCGCTCAAGCTGTTTTGAGACGCCATGTTGGCCAAACGCGTCACGGTTCCATTGAGCTTTTGCGCGCCGACTTTCGCGCCGTAGGCGTTGGTGAAGAACGCGCGCAACTGCCCACCTTGTTTTTTGAGGTATGGCTTGAAGGTGGTGACGAAGGCGTTGTAGCTGGCCCGTTGACCGCATGTCAGTGCGGACACCATGAATTCGCTTTGCAGGACGCGCAGTTCCAACGCGGTACGTGCGGCCGTATCGGCGCACACCTCGGCCTTTGCCGATGCAGCTCCCAATCCAATACCCACAACGATGCTTGCGCAAATGATACTCTTGGCAAGCCCGCCCCTTTTGGTGCGTAAAGCCCGATAGATCATAAAAGCTCCCAACTTTGGGCTCATAATAAACACAAATACGGGAAAAATCTCGGGTTATTTGCTGTTGGTTTCACGCGCGCGCAGAACAGCCTCCATGCCCTTACGTCCCGGGGTTGCAAGCATCCCCGAAATCGGCGCGTCGCTTTAACAAAATATTCAAAATATCGCGCCACATTCGGTTCAGCATGCATCGGTTTTTCTGCCCATAAGAGCGCACACATGTCCCGAATCTTTCCCGCCGCCGCTGTTTTCACTGCCGCCTTGAGCACCACCTTGCTCGGCACACTTCCCGCGACGGCCGCTGATGGCCTATATGCCGGCGCGGGCCTCGGCCTCGTCAAAGGCCCCTCCACCACCGCCAGCGGCACCAGTGGCGGCACCGTCAAGTTCGACACCGGCAACATGGGCGTGGCGTTCATCGGCAGCGGCTTCCAAGGAGGCGACATCGCGTGGCGTGGCGAAGCGGAAATCTCCCGCCGGGCGCTGGATCTGTCTTCGGTCTCGGGAACCAGCGCACGCGGCGAGGTACTCGCCACCAGCCTGATGGGCAACGCCATTTATGATTTCGAAACCGTTGGCCCCGTGCGCCCCTACATCGGCGCGGGCGTGGGTTTGGCTAAGGTCGAGCTGAACGGCGCGGCGCCGTTTGGCGGATCGACCGTCAACGGTTCAGACACCACCGCGGCGCTTCAGCTGCTCGCCGGGTTAAGCTACAGCCTGAACGACCAAGTCGACCTGTTTACCGATTACCGCTATTTCGCCACGCGCAACGCCGATTTCACCACCGCCGCCGGAACGGCGACGTCGATGGACCTGTCGACCCACGGCGTGATGGCCGGGCTACGGTTCAATTTCGGCACGTCCACCGAACTGAGCAACGCCGAGCTAGGCGCTGGCGCACTGGGCAGCGAGATGCAGTCCATGACCACCGCCGCTGCCGGACCGTCCGAGGTGCAAACCTCGCAAGACGACCAGCTCGCCACCTTACCGCAGCACACCTTGCCCGACACCTACATGGTGCATTTTGTGCTGAACAAAGCCATCGTGACCGAGCAAGGTTTGGATATAATCGACCAAGCTGCGGCCAACGCCCGCGCTATGAGCGTCACGCGCTTGATCCTGACCGGCCATACGGACCGTTCGGGCGACGAAGGCTATAACGTCGACTTGTCGAAACGGCGCGCCGAAGCGGTCAAGGCCGCGTTCGTCGCCCGCGGCTTTGATGCCGATGAAATTTCCGTGAAAGCGAAGGGTGAAACGGCCCTGTTGGTGCCCACCGACGACGGAAAGTACGAGCCGAAGAACCGCCGCGTGGAAATCGTCCTGCCGTAACCACCGAACCGGCCCCCGACCAGCTCCCTCGGCCAGCCGATATCAATCGAACAAAGAATCGATGTCGTCTTGAGAAATGCCGGAACCCGCGAGTTGCGGTCCTTCGAGAAGCTTTTCGTCTTCGGAACGCAGATCCGCAGACAGTTCGATTCCTTCGAAATCTTCCTCGCCCCAGATGTTGATCATGGTGAGGATGCGCTCTTCCAAATAGTTGATGGTCTTGACCACCTTGCCGGTGCGCTGTCCGGTAATGTCTTGAAAGTTGCAGTTCTCGAAAATCTTGATGATCAGATCGTCGATGGCTCTGAGATGATCGTGTGAGGTCGTGTCCGTGACCCGTTCGCGAATGCTTTGTGCGTGTTCCTGAATGTCTTCAGCGGCGCCGAGAATGTTGTTGGTGGCGACTTCGGTCGCTTCGACGATCGCGCCCAATTCCATCGCGGCGGTGACGAACTTGTCTTCGTTTTCACCAGGTTTATGAATTGCGGCGATTTCCGCCTTGGTCTTGTCGATGGACGTCTTCAAATCGTGCAGTTGTCCGCGCAAAACCGACATTTCCGGGCTCGCCTCGTTGACGCCAGCCGCTTCTTGCACGTTCAAGCTTTCGATCATGCTCTTGACCTCGGCAATGGCTTTCAGCACCTCTTCGGTGTGGATAGCCGGCGCGGGAGCGTGATAGGCGGGAATGGTCTCACCGCGCTCCTTCATCAAGCGGCGTTCTGCGGAAAACAATTTCTTCTGGGAATTCACAGATATTTGCCCTTTCGCACGGATATGGACGCGTTACACCGCGTCTCACATTGCAGCTGTGTCGACGGAAATAAAATTGAACCCATCCGCTAAAAAACGCAATCCCCAATAAAAATTAGGGGTATATAGGAGCGTCATTTTGAACCGCCTTGAGGGCTCAAGCGTCCATCTGTTCGCGTTTGACAATGGTCTGCGTGCCGCGTTTGACATCGAATTTCGAAGCCTGCAGGTCGGTGTGCAGGGTCAGACGCGGGTGATGCTTGATCATCTCTGCGTGCATCCAGTGCATGACCTCGCGCAGTGTCGAATGCACCGTGTTTTGTGACCTCAATTCAATGACATAGATCATCTGCGGCAAACTGTAGACGGTCTGGCAACGCACCTTGGCGCCCAACGGGTAGAGATACTGCTTGTCTTCCGCACACGCATCCAGGGCCGCGATGGCAGCGTACTGTTCCGCGACCAAGGCCTCGGCCTGGGTGCGCAGATCGCCCGGCAGTTCGTCCAAGTACCACCCATGAAAGCCCCGCTCGCCGGTCAACAGCGGTATGCGGCAGATGCCGTTGCGATGGCGTTGCAAGTCGCGGTAGGAGCCGTAATCGAGGTCGAAGGTACAGGTGTACTGCCCGTAACCGTCCAGATAACGCGGCAAATTGGTGCGTTGCGGGCGACCTTCGATGACGTCGAGTTCCTTGGCTTCCAAAACCGCGTTGTCTACAGTGGTGGAAAAGCTCAAATCAGGCTGATCGGCGCCAAAGAAATCAGCATCGAGATAATTGGTCTTAAACGCCGTGCGCGCCAGATAGGCCTCGGTCTCGGGGTAGTCCTTGTGACCGAAGCTGCTGGGATAGCTCTTGCGCAGTTCCGCCAGACAGCCGTCGGCGATTTCACGCACTTCGGCCAGCGGATGGTGTCGCAGCAGATGCAGCTTGTCGGCGGCTTGGCGCAAATTGGTGGTCCACGCCAACTGCGAGGTGATGCCGGCGGGCAAGAACCCGCGCAAAATGTCGAAACTGCGCGCCTTGATGGCGTTTTGCCACACGCGCTCTTTCTCGCCCTCGCCGATCGGGAACTGAGTTTTGAGATAGGCTTCCAGCGGCTCCAACGCGCCGAGGTAGAAGTCCATCCACTTGTCCAAGATGGCTTTGCTGGCATCCGTGGCGATGGGATCGATGATCGGTTGCTTGGAAAAATCGATATAGCGTGTCGAACTTTCCTGGCCGCTGTAGAGCGGATTGTCCTGCACCGCCTTGCACGCCAGAATCGACAGGCCCTCGACGAACAGCGTGGTGGTGCCGCAATCGCCGATCGAGGCATGGCCATAGCCGACGTAATAGCTTTCCATGAACTTGGCCGAACCGCGTTCCTTGACCATTTCCAAGTGCTTGCGCGCACTTTCGTCCGAGCGCGAATACAGTGCTTGCAGCATGGCCGTGGCTTCCGGCCCTTGATCATCGACGATGAAGATGTCCGCCATCGGTTTGCGGTCCCCCGAACTGTGCCCCTAAGGTTGTGACGCTCGCGCGGCGCCCCCGATGGGATGAAATATCGAGGCAAGGTGCGATTCGAGCACCGCATCTTACCATAAATTTGCCATCCTCAACCGCCAGGCACACCATATATTGTGGAAAATTTTAAAAAGCTCATCGTTTTGTATTATTCGCCGTTTGCGCACAGCAGCCTTTGCAATCGCACGCAGGGCATCCTATATTTGTCGTGTCGGGCAACCGACTATGGCGATAAACGTTTTTCGGAATAAGCGTTTCGGACCCGGGGGCGGTACCCGGCGCCTCCACCAAATTTTCCGGCGAGCTTGAAGCTTCGGGCGCATCGGTAGGTATGGGGGCGAAACAGGATCGACGAGCGTGGTAAAGGTCTGACTTTCGCCCGGCATGGTACCACCGATATCGGGCTACTTTTACAAATGCCAACGATAATGACGTAGCATTTGCGGTTGCCGCTTAACAGCTAAGCAACCACGGGGTTCGGGGGGCACCTGGCAACAGAAGCCCCCCACTTAAAACACACCGCCGCTTGCGGCACGCCGAATTGAGCAGAACGTAGGAAGACGCAGGATCATATGACCGAAGATACACTTCGCTACGACATTTGGGTTGAGGAGGCGTTGCGTAGCGTCATCCAGAAAACGATCGCCCATGTCGCGGATCACGGCCTTCCCGGCGACCATCACTTTTACATTTCGTTCCTGACCCAAGACAGCGGCGTCCAAATTCCGGCGCGTCTGCGCGCTCAGCACCCCAACGACATGACCATCGTCCTGCAACACCAGTTCGAAAATCTGGCCGCGGGTGAAGATTCGTTTTCCATCACGCTCAGCTTCGGCGGCAAAAAGGAAGATCTCGTCATTCCTTACGCATCGGTGATTTCGTTCGCCGATCCGTCCGTGAACTTTGCCTTGCAGCTGAAAATGCTGCCGCTCGGCGACGACGACGAAGAATACGACGAGGACGACGTCGAGGATTACGACTCCCGTCATCTCGATTATTTCGAGGAAACGCGCAACCGCACCAACCAGGACGACCGCGAACGCGGCCTGACGGACGATGACGAGCCGAAAACCGGCGAAGTGATCACCCTGGACGCGTTTCGCAAAAAATAAGAATTCCATTCCCGTCAAATTGCATCTGGTTCCCTCTCGCGAGGCGCGTTACAAATTAAGTCCTTTTCAGCCTCCCCAGTTGAGAGACTTTTTCCATGAGCGAGCCTGCCTTCCACGAACTTTTCGCCTTCGGTCCCGATGAGACCGAATATCGTCTGCTGACCCGCGACCATGTGTCGACCCACAACGTCGCCGGGCGCACCATCTTGGAGATCGAGCCCGAGGGCTTGAGCCTGTTGGCCGCGACCGCGTTGCGCGACACCTCGCACCTGCTGCGCCCTGCGCATTTGAAGCAGTTGGCGGCCATTCTCGACGATCCCGAGGCCTCCGCCAACGACCGCTTCGTCGCCATGGAGCTGTTGAAAAACGCCAACATTTCGGCGGGCGGCGTGTTGCCCATGTGCCAAGACACCGGCACCGCCATCATCATGGGCAAAAAGGGCGAAAACGTCTGGACCGGCGGGCGCGACGAAGAAGCGCTGTCCGAAGGCGTGATGAAGGCTTACGCCGAAAACAATCTGCGCTACAGCCAAATGGCGCCGCTGTCGATGTTCAAGGAAGTCGGCACCGGCACCAACCTGCCCGCGCAGATCGACATCGGCGCGGTGCCCGGCGGCAGCTACAAGTTCATGTTCATGGCCAAGGGCGGCGGCTCGGCCAACAAGACCTTCCTGCATCAACAAACCGCGGCGTTGCTCAACCCCAAATCGATGGCCGAATTCCTGCGCACTCAGATCGCCACGCTGGGCACGGCGGCATGCCCGCCGTATCACCTGGCGGTTGTCATTGGCGGATTGTCGGCGGAACAAAACCTCAAGACCGTCAAAATGGCTTCGGCCCATTATCTCGACGGCCTGCCGACCCAGGGCAACGCCTACGGCCAAGCGTTCCGCGACCTGGACATGGAAGCCGAAATCCTCGCCATGACACAGAACCTCGGCATCGGCGCGCAATTCGGTGGTAAGTATTTCTGCCACGACGTGCGCGTCATCCGCCTGCCCCGCCACGGCGCGTCATGCCCGGTGGGCATCGGGGTGTCGTGCTCCGCCGACCGTCAAATCTTGGGCAAGATCACCGCCGACGGCATCTTCCTGGAAAAACTGGAAACCGATCCGGCCAAGTACATGCCCGATGCCGGCGCGGGCGCGCTGTCCGATACCGTGGTCGCCATCGACCTCAACCAGCCCATGGCCGACATCCGCGCCGAATTGAGCAAGCACCCGATCCGCACCCGCGTCAGCTTGACCGGCTCGCTGATCGTCGGGCGCGACCTGGCCCATGCCAAATTGAAAGAGCGTTTGGATGCCGGTCAGGGCTTGCCCGAATACATTAAAAACCATCCGGTCTATTACGCCGGTCCGGCGAAAACGCCCGAAGGCTATGCATCCGGCTCGTTCGGCCCGACCACCGCAGGGCGCATGGACAGCTACGTCGATCAGTTCCAAGAAGCGGGCGGGTCCATGGTGATGCTCGCCAAGGGTAACCGGTCCCAAGCCGTGACGGATGCGTGCAAAAAACACGGCGGCTTTTACCTGGGCTCCATCGGCGGCGCGGCGGCGGAACTGGCGTCGAAATCCATCAAGCATGTCGAATGCCTGGAATATCCCGAACTCGGCATGGAAGCGATCTGGAAGATCGAGGTCGAAAACTTCCCCGCCTTCATCATCGTCGACGACAAGGGCAACGATTTCTTCGAAGACATTAAGAAGAAGGGCAACGACATCAACGGCCAGGATTCCGGTTGATGACGCTTCCCGGTCTGCTCATCGACGGTCCCGACAATGCGCCCGTGACCATCGCCCTTGCCCATGGCGCGGGCGCGCCGATGGACAGTCCGTTCATGGTCGCGTTCGCCGATGGCTTGGCCCAACGCGGGCTGCGCTGTGTGCGGTTCGAGTTTCCCTACATGCATGAGCGTCGCGTGGACGGTAAGAAACGTCCCCCCAACCGTGCGCCGGTGTTATTGGAAACCTGGCGCGCCGTGATCGATGAATTGGGCCGTGAGAACCTGATCATCGGCGGCAAGTCGATGGGCGGACGGATGGCGTCGATGATCGCGCGCGAGTTGGAAGACGAAAATGCGCCGGTCAAGGGACTGGTATGCCTGGGATACCCGTTTCACCCGCCGGGCAAGCCGGAAAAGGCGCAAGGTCGCATGGCACACCTGTCGGATCTGAAGACCCCGACCTTGATCTTGCAAGGCACCCGCGACACCTTCGGCACCATCGAACAGGTCCCGGCCTTTTCGCTGTCGAACGCAATCCGCGTGCACTGGCTGGAAGATGGCGATCACGGTTTCAAGCCGCGCAAATCCTCGGGTCGCAGCGAAGCGCAAAACTGGGATGAGGCCATCGACGCCATGGCCGCGTTTGCGCGGGATTTATAACCATGGGCTTTCCCGTCGACCTCGCCACCTACGGCGCCTTTCTGCTCACCGCGTCCGCGATCGTTTTGACGCCGGGGCCGGACACCCTGATCATCTTGCGCTATTCCCTGAGTTCGGGGCGCAACGTCGGGCTGGCGACCGTGTTCGGCGTGCAGATGGGATTGGTCGGCCACACCCTGCTGGCGATCTTCGGCATTTCGGTCCTGATCGCATCCATCCCCGTGTTGTTCAAAACCGTGGCGTTGCTGGGCGCGGCCTACATCGCATGGATCGGCATCCAAAGCTTTCGCGAGCACGGCTTGCTGCACGTTGGCGCAACCGGCAAACCGCCGGTATCGGCGCGCAAAGCCTTTCGCGACGCGATGCTGTGCAATCTGCTCAACCCCAAAGTGATCTTGCTGTTCCTGGCGTTGTTTCCAAACTTCGTCGACAACACCCGCGACGACGTGCCTTATCAGCTGATCGCGTTGTCACTGGGCCTGATGACCATCAACACCCTGTGGCAGGCACCGATGGCGTTGGCCGCCGAAGCGGTGCGGCGGTGGCTGAAAAACGAACGCATCTATAAACTGATCACCCATTCGACCGGGATCTTGATGATCACGGTCGCGGCGCTGATGGTTTACGATAATTTGTTTTGAGGAGCAGCCGGATGGACGACGACCTTTCGCATCCCGACTATACCATGCGCAAGCATTCGGTGCTGCTGAACGGCCATCAGACCAGCGTGTCGTTGGAAGACGCGTTTTGGCATGGGCTGAACGCCATCGCCAAACGGCGCGGCATGTCGGTCAACAAACTGGTGACGGAACTCGACCACGCCCGCACCACCAATCTGTCGAGCACCATCCGCGTGTTCGTGCTCAGCCAGCTTAAGGACTGAGCCGCCTACAATCCCTTCATCAACTGCTTGATGATGTCTTCGGCCGACGGCTTGCCGGGTTTTTGCGTCGGGGCAGGCGCGCTGGAACCGCTTTGCGGCGGCGGCGGCAACAAGGTGCCGTCTTGCTGTTGCGGCTGAGTGGGCTGAACCGGCTGGCTCGGCTGAGGCGCGGGTTGTTGCGGGAGCTTCACCCCCGGCAAGGCTTTTTCGATCAAGCTCTTGAACGGGTCGAGCTTTTGCTGCGTTCCCCCCGTCGCACCCGTCGAGGCTTTGCCCACACCCAGGTCGATGCCGGGATTGTCCAACGCGCCGCGGACCGAGAACGGCACCTCTTGGCGGCCAATACGGCCCTTGGACAGCAAGCTGGTGAGAAGGTTCGGTTCCACCGTCATGTTGCCCGCGAAATCGATCCCCCAACCAGCAATGTCGACCTTGCCAGACCCACTGCCGTTGCCCATGGCGGAATTGAGCGTCATTTTTTTCGCGTCGGCAATGCCGTCTTGAATGTCGAACGCCAGCGCCAAATCGGCCAAGCCCTTGCCCTGCTTAGGCGCACCCAACGACAACTGGTTCATCGCCGCGACCAAACCGATCACCCCCGACAGCGCCGAACCTTTGCCGCCCTGTTTGACGTCGAGTTCATCGATGCTGAGATTGCCCCCGCCCGTCAACGAACTGACCATGTCCGCGGGGCTGAGCCCGGTGGCATTGAAACCCAGGTTCAAAGACAGCTTACCGGCTGCCAAATCCTTACCCGTCACCGCTTGCACCGCTTGTCCGACCTGCAACGCGTCGAGCTTGAGATCCGTCTCGATCGTCGGCGTACCGTTGGCGCGCACGACCGCCGAACCGCTGAGCGGCCCGCCGAACAGATTGCCGACGATCTTGTCGGCCCTCATCACGCCGTCGAGCACGGTGGCGTGAATATCGGCATTGCTCAGTTTGTACGTGCCGAAAGCGATCGCATCCGATTTCAACGTCAGTTCACCGTCGAGCAGATTAAGCGCGCCGAGATCGAAGCGATCGCGCGACCAGCGCTTATCCGCCCGCGACGTCGATTGCGCCACCTCGTCTTGAGCGAACGACGCCTTCACGATGTTGGGATTTTTCAGATACTTGGTCCACCGTGGCGCAGGCACCGCAGTCGATGCGGTCTTTTGCGCCTTGGGCAAGAAGCGGTCCAAAATCAGCGCGCCGGTTTGCAGGTTCGCGGTCACATGCGGTTTTGCGCCAGAGGTACGCGCGGTGATGTCACCGTTGATGGCGGTATCGCCGAGCGTGCTTTTCAATCCGGTGATCTTATGGGTTTTTCCATCGGTGTTCACGGTGGCGCTGAGATCCAACGCGCCGAGCGGCCCGGCGGGTTTGTAGCCGATGTCCAGCGCGTTCAACAATGCCACCATATCGCCGTGTTGGGCGGTGACAGCGCCGTTGTAACCGAACCCGATGGGCAACAACGAGAAGCTGCCCTTGGCGGTGAATTGACCTTTGAGCGCGTCGAGCTTGGCGTCGAAACGCGGCTTCAACAGCGAACCTTCCGCCGCGACGTTCAGCTCCACCGCCTTAAGGCCCGCCGGCACGCCGCTTGCGCCCAGGCTCACTGCCAGTGCGGCCGCGTCCTTTACCTTGGCGTTGAGCTTGACCTTGGACATTTCCGGGATCGCACCGAAACCGTTGAATGTGCCCGAAAGGTTCGCGTTGCCGCCTTGATAGTCGCCCAGCTTCAGGCTGCGCAGGTCCAGAGTTCCGGCATACAACGTGCCGTCGAGCAGCACGTTCTTGAACGTCTTTCCGCCCCGGGTCAACGCGCCGACACGAACCTTGAGGTTGGCGTCGAAATCGTTGAGCACCGACAGGCCCACCCAGGCCTGCGCAGCTTCTAACGCGCTGGGGCCTTCCGCTGCCTTTTTGCTGTCTGCGGGCGCTGCCGTCGCATTGCTGGGTTGAGACGCACCGGTGCCGTTGGTGGCTGTGCCGTTTGCGTTCATGTAGGTGTCGAGGTTGATGGTGTCCAAGGCCAAATCCGCGCCAAACGACAAACGCTTGCGCAATGCCAAGGTCACACCGCCGGTAAGCTTGGATTGATCGGCGGTGATCTGCAAGCCGCTGATCACCACCTGATCGGTATCGGCGAAGATTTTGCTTTTGTAGGTGACGCGCTTGACCCGCCCGGCGACGCCGTCCGGTAACTTCACGTCCAGCCAATTGGCAAATGTCGACGGATCGGCGCTGATGACTTCGACATCGCCTTCGAAACGCGGAATACCGTCTTTGGCGCGCACAAAACCGAACAGCGCCATATCCGTCACCCCGGGAGCCATGGTTTGTAATTGGCTCAATGCCAATTCACCGTCGGCGAGCTCGGCAGTCATGCGCACATCGCTGAACAGTCCGCCCTTAACCGTCACGGCGTCGACTGTGACCTGAACGGTACCACGCACGTCCTTGGGAAAGGCGAACGCCTGTGAAGCCCCGTCAGCCTTGGCGTTGCCGCCCGGCGGCGTGGGGGCCATGCTTGCACCAGACTGAATATCGGATGGTTCGCTGGGGGCACGTTGCGGCGATGTGCCGACCGCGTCCAACATGGCATCGACATCAATGCGCGCCGCTTGCAGCGTCACATCGAATTCCACACCGTCTTTGAGCGCAACCGTCACACCGCCGGTGGTGCGCGATTTGCCCAATTGCGCTTCCAACTCGCTCAAGGCCACGGATGAAGCCGAGGCAACGACGTCGCTGTCGAGGGCGAAATCTTGGCCGAGCAACGCCGGAGCCGTGCCCACCGCGCTCAGAGCATCGACGAGCTGGGCGAGGTTTTTACCCGATGCGGAAACCTTGCCTTTGAAATAGGGCTCAGCTTCCAATCCCAGCACCGCACCGGTGACTTGAACGCGCGCGCCACCCGGAGCATTGACAATCGCGTTCACGGGCACCGTGCGCTGTTCGATGATTTGGCCCAGCGAAACTTCGAACGCCAGCGGCACGCCTCTGACCCGCGCCTGCCCCTGGGCCTCGAACGGACCGTTGAGGGATCCCGCGCGCAACGTCGCGTCGATGTCTTCAATCCGCTCCACCGACCCCGTCGCAGCATCGCGGTAAATCAGTTGGCCGCCTGAAACCTCGAAATTGTCGAGACGAACGTCCAGACCGCCGCCTTGTTTCGTTTGCGCGCCATCGCGTGCGACTGGTGCGCTTTGCGGCGCTTCGGCTGACGGTGTGGCGCCGGTTTCGGGTTTGAATTCCAAGTTGGTACGGCCATCGGCGAATTTTTCGATGTTGATCACCGGGCTGAGCAAGCGGATGCGCTCCACCTGCACCTGGCCCGACAGCAGCGGCATCAGCGCGACGCGCACCTCGACCGCTTTCAGGCTCACCATTTCCGCGTTATCCGCATCAGCGGCGTTGGACAGGCTAACATTGTTGGCCGTCAAGGCCGGTGCGGGGAAAAAGCGAATCTCCAAATTGCCACCGATGGTCAGTTCGCGACCGGTGGCGGCACGGGCCTGGGTGGTGATTTCCCGCTTCAAGGCGTTTGAATCGATGAAACTCGGCCCAACGATCACTATTGCCCCAAGCAAGGCCATAACAACCGCAACACCAATCAAAATTTTCTTCGCCAAAGCAGGATCACTCTAATCAAAGGTGTGGAAAAAGCGACGGGCAGCCCCGCAGCATCGTCTAAAGAGTGTAGTCGCCCACGGCCTTTGAGGGCCATATAAAAACAGCAGAATCGGGTACGAATTTAACAAAAAACACCCCCGACCACAGGGCCGGGGGCATCTTTACGTTTAATCGCGCTTGAGCGTGTCGAAGGAGAGACCTTAAAGACCGCCCCCGGCTGCAGCGCCGCCTGTAGCAGCACCGCCCGTAGCAGTGCCGCCCGTAGCAGTGCCGCCCGTAGCAGCGCCACCCGTGGCAGCGCCCGCGCCGCCCCAATTGCCGACGAGTCCTGCTTCGGCAGCCGTGCCGATACCTGTCAAGCCGCCAAGCGCGTCAATCGGCGAACCGGCCCCTGGCGCGCCCGCTGCTCCACCGGTGCCCGTCAAACCGCCTGCACCTGCGGCACCTCCGGCACCAACACCACCTGCGGTGCCACCGCCAGCCGCGCCACCTCCGGCGCCCGTGCCGTCATCATCACCGCGGTCGTCACCCTTATCGTCGCCGATGTCATCGCCGACATCGTCGCCCTTATCGTCGCCAATATCTTCGCTGTCGTCGCCGCCGTCCTTGCCGCCGTCGTCGTCCCCACCATCATCTCCGCCGTCGTCGCCGCCGCCGTCGCCACCACTGTCGCCACCACCGTCGTCGCCGCCGTCGTCGCCACCATCGTCACCGCCGTCGTCACCACCATCGTCACCGCCGTCGTCGCCGCCATCACCACCACCGTCGCCACCACCGTCACCGCCGCCATCGCCATCGGCAAAGGCTTTGTTGAAGCCGAACGACAGGCCGTGATGGTCCATATGTACCGGGCTCATGGTGAAGGCCAAAACCAATGCGCTCACGGACGCCGCAAGCACCAACTTGCTCATGGCTGTTTTGATTGCAGCGCTGAAATCCCCACCAACACGTTTGTAATACGGCAGTCCGCGGTCTTCGGTATCCGCTTTGATCCATGCCTGTGCCATCGATAGGTATCCTTCCAAGTCGAAAATCTGAAGCGCCCATCGGCGTTCTTGCCCGGATAACGTCACAAAACGCCACTTTCATCCCATCATCCGAAAAAAAAGTGAAATATGCGAAAAAAATTAAGCCCCAGGGATGAAAAAGCCCCGCCCGTCGTTATCATCACAGAACACGCGCAGATGTGTAGACGGCAAACCTATCGCAACACAGACTTCTGCGCCTATACATACATAATGGCGGCTCGAAATTGGATTTGAACTGAAGTGGTTTTTTAGACCTTGAATGTACGGACACAACAAGAACTGGTTGCGATTTTGCCTCGCTTGAGGCGATTTGCCCTCGGTCTCACCCGTAACGGTACGGAAGCCGACGATCTTGTTCAAGCTGCTTGCGAAAAGGCTATTACCCGTATCGATCAATGGGAGCAAGGCACCCGCCTGGACAGTTGGATGTTTCGCATCATTCAAACCACCCACATCGACCAGATCCGCAGCCAGAAACGGCGCAGCGCGTATCTTGAAGTCATCGAGAACCAAGGCGAGCAATCCTTTGATGGAGAAAACGCCATGGAGGCCAACCTGACCTTGGATAACGTGCGCCGCGCCATTTACAACCTGCCCGAAGAGCAGCGTGCTGTGGTCATGTTGGTTTCGGTCGAAGGTCTGTCTTACAAAGAGGCATCCGACGTCTTGGAAATCCCCATGGGCACATTGACCAGCCGTCTTGTCCGCGCCCGAACCGCGCTGACCCGCATGATAGACAACCCTGGTGATGCCGACGGCGTCACTGCCGATAAACAAATCCCCCCTTTGGAACGAGGTGCACAGCCATGATGAACCTTGATGAAGGCACACTCATCGCTTACGTCGACGGTGAACTGGATTCCCAGACTGCCCGCGAAGTCGAAGCCAAATTGCGCGACGACCCACAAGCCCGAAAATTCGTCGAGCGCCTGCGTGAAATCGCCGCGTTGAGCCGGGTGGCGTTCAACGACACCCTGCACGAACCCGTGCCGCAACAGTTGCGCGACGCCATTACTGCGACCTTGGCACAAGCCCCTTCATCCCAAGGTGCGGCGACGGTCGATGGCAATGTGGTCGCTTTTCAACCGCGTCCGCCCGCACAGTGGCGCAAAGCCCTGCCGATTGCCGCCGCGTTCGCCGGCGTACTGCTGGGGCTGAGCGGTGGCATTCAGTATGCCGAAACCAATACGCAAAAGGCCATGCAGTTGGCGTCCATGTCCATGATGCACGATCAGGCCGCCATGGAAGCTGCGCTCAACAAAGCCCTTGAAGTCAACCTCAGCGGTAACGAGCTGGCGTGGCAAAACCCCGACAGCAATCGTTCGGCACGGTTCACCCCGGTGCGCACGTACCAAGACAAATCCGGCAAATACTGTCGCGAATATCGCAAGGATGTGACCACCACCGGGAAAACCGAAACCACATACGGGCTGGCGTGTCGCACCGACGAAGGAACCTGGAAAACCCGCTACTTGATTTTGGAAGATGGCGCTGGCAAATCGCTGTGATCGCAATCGCATGGTCGTAAAACGAAACACCGGAACCACCGTTCCGGTTTTTCGCTTCAATTCAGCTTGAATTCAGGCTGAATTGGTAGACTGGGTTAATTGCGAAACGGTGTGATTTGGATCACCGCCGGGCTGAGCGCAAAGAGTAATACTGCACCATTCTCAGAAGACACACAGGCTAGGTATGCTTCAGGCAAAAAATTTTAAGATAAGTTTTCTCAAATTTAGCCTTGTTGGTGCTTTGGGACTGAGCGCCAGCGCGTGCATTCCCGCCGCCACGCCACAATCGAAATACTTTTCCTCACAGGCCATATCCGATCCCAACCTGCCCTCGGCCCCGCTGCCCACGGTAAATCCCGGCGATAAGTTCTATTACACCAACGGATGGATGGAACAGGTCGTCAGCACGAACGGCGAGACGATCGATATGATCAACAAGGCCAAGCGCAAGCTGGTCAATTTCCGCAATTTCGCCATTCCAGCGCCTTACCTCGAAGGCTCGACTTCGGAATACTTCAAAGAAACCCGCGTACCGACCAATGCTATGTGGCCACTGCGCGTCGGCAACTCGGTGAGTTTTTCCACCGAAGGGCGCTCCGTCAGCAAGGCCACCAAACGAACCAGCCAGTTTTCCCAAAAATGGTCATGTGCGGTCGAGGGTGTGGAACGGGTGCGAGTTCTGGCCGGTGAATTCGACACCTTTCGCGTCAAATGCGAACGCCGCAGCTCGACCAACAAATGGTGGCAGTCCTATACGTGGTATTATGCGCCGTTGATCAACGCCTATGTGCTTCGACGGAGCTATCACAAAACCAACGGCGAAAGCGTGCGCGAACTCACCGCCGTACGCCCGTCCCTGACCGACGAACCGCAAAATGTCCGCGTCGGCATCATCCGCACTTGGCAGGATGCGTTGGAAAACGCACAAGGCGGTGAAATCCGCAGCTGGACGGACAAAAAGACAGGAACCTCGACCCAGGTCGAACCTTTGGCGACGTACCGCGCCAAAAGCGGCTTGTTCTGCCGCACTTACAAGCAATACCTGACCCGCCAGGGTAAAACGAGCATTTACGCGGGCGTGGCGTGTCGCACCGACAAACTGAAGTGGCGCACCCCGACGCGCGGCTAACCTCACCGTCAGCAGCTTTGCCGTGTATCCTCATAAACGAAGAAAACCGCGCCTACCCAATTTAGGGAAGGCGCGGTTTTCTTAAGCGGTCTACCAAAGGGCCGCACCAAGGTGCAGCCGCCCGAAATCGGGATCAGCCTTGGCGCGCTTTGAAACGCGGGTTGCGTTTGTTGATCACGTAGACGCGGCCTTTACGACGCACGACGACGCAGTTCTTGTCGCGGGTCTTCGCGGACTTAAGCGAGTTGCGAACCTTCATGGCGTCTATCCTCAAAAAACAAGCGGAGCCGACATGGCCCCTGTGGAGGCGGAAAATAAGGCGTGGGGCAGCACCTGTCAACCGATTAATGGTGGATTTTGGGGTTTCTTTCAGCTCACCAAGCCCGGCACCTTTTTGGCTGTCCCAGGGTTCCCTTCGGTCATTTCGTTCAAAGGCTCGCCGCGCGGTTTTGTGCCCGCATAACCGTGCGCTCGGGCGGAAAATGTACGGAAACCAAGGTTCCTTTGCCTTTTTCGCTTTCGATGCATAGCGCCCCGCCGTTCAAATGGACCATGCGGTCGACCAACGGCAGGCCGAGGCCGGTGCCTTCGTACTTGCGATTGAGGCCGGTATCGATTTGCTCGAAAGGCTTGAGCGCGCGCTGAATCTCTTCCGCATCCATTCCGATTCCCGTGTCGCGCACCTGCACCAAAATACCGCCATCCTCGGCGACGCAGGCATCCAGATCGACCGTCCCGCCATCGGGCGTGAACTTCACCGCATTGGACAACAGATTCAGCAAAATTTGCTTTACTCGGCGTTTGTCCGCACGCAATAAGGCTAAGTTCTTGGGAATGTTGTTGTGCAAGGTTATCTGATCGGACCGCACGAAATGGATTGGTGTCGAGGCGACCAGAGCCAGATCGATATCTTCATCGTTCAGTTCGAATTTATCCGCTTCGATCCGCGCCATATCCAAAATATCGTTGATCAGATCCAAAAGGTGCTGGGCGCTGTCTTGAATATCGCCAACGTATTCCTTGTATTTTGAATGGCCCAAGGGACCGAACATTTCACTTCGCGCCACCTCGGAAAAGCCGATGATGGCGTTCAAGGGCGTGCGCAGTTCGTGCGACATATTGGCCATAAATTCTGATTTGACCTGACTGGCATGCTCAGCCTGATTTTTTGCATCGATCAGTGTGCGTTCGCTCTGCTTGCGCTTGGTGATGTCGCGCACCACGCCGGTGTACATGCGTTGGCCGTCGATAATCAACTCGCTGATGGCCAAATCGATGGGAAATTCCGTGCCATCCTTTCGCCGCCCCATGACTTCACGACCGTAGCCGATGATGGAGGCGCGCCCCGTGTTGCCATAGGTCTCCATATAGCCGTCGTGCTGCCGAGACTGATCCGGGGGCATCAATATGTTGATGCTCTGGCCAATGGTCTCTGCAGCTGTATAACCGAAAATATTTTCTGCGGCTGGATTGAAAACCTGAATGATCCCACGATCATCCGTCGTCACGATACCATCGACCACCGCACTGAGGATTTGCGCCAAATGGCTTTCACTGCGTTGCCGGGCCGACTCGGCGGCCAGTTCGATTGCCTTTTGGCTGCGGGCATAAGGGCGGATCACACCGAAAAACAGCAGCGGCGAACTGAACACCGTCAGCAAAACGGCATCCATCAGCGCCTGGCGGCTAGGTGTCATCTGAAACGGCAACACCGTGAAACCAGCCATGATCAAAACCTCGATCACGAAGATCACAAGGCCGATACGTACGACAAGCGCTATGACGCCCATGTTGGTTCGCCACTCCTTTTGAGTTGCCCCCAGCAACCGCATGACGCAAGACACGCCCTAACAATAAGCCGTTACTTTGATATGACCAATAGCACGCTGATATCAATCAATATTTTCAGGTAATACACTCAAACATGCTCATATACGCATTACAATCGATACAAATGAGTGAATAACAGATTGCCCACAAACAAATCTTTTGGATAATACATTTATACTACACAAAATTGCTATATATAACAAAAAAAGATCAGAGTGATGCGGCGGCGCGCGCGGCCTGATCATAAAGACCAGACAAGGCCCGTAACCGTCCTGCAGTCTCTTCAATTGCGCCGGCCTCGAGTCCCAGGGCATCAAGCGCTTGCAACAAGCACGCCTCGCGAACTTCGGCATACGTAGCGCATGCTTCACGACCGGCTTTGGTGGCAGCGAAAAAACTCTCTTTGCCTCTGCGCAAACGCTTCACCAACCCCAGACGCACCAATTTCTTCAGTGCGTAGGTGACGGTATGCGTGTCTTCGACACCCAAAACAAAACAAATATCCGCCGCGCGCTTGTCGCGGTCGCGGTGATTGACCGAATGCAGAACCAAAACGTCCAAGTGGTTCAAATCCTTCAACCCCGCCGCCGCCATGCAGCGCACGGTCCAGCGTTGGAACGCGCCGCCCACGACGATTAAGCCGTATTCGAATTCGCTCAACCCCTCCGACCCAGGTTGGGCGAGGTGCGCGGATGAAACGATCGGTTTTCGCTTGCTCATGATGGATCTCCGTACCCGCCACCGCCCGGCGTTTCGATGACGAAAACGTCGCCGTCAGCAAGTTCGACAGCTGCTGTGGGGCCTAAGCTTTCGACCCGGCCATCCGCGCGCTCAACACGGTTCACTCCAACGTGCCCCGCGCCACCACCGTTCAGACCAAATGGCGCGATGCGGCGGTGATTGGACAAGATGCCCGCGCTCATCGCCGCCAAGAAGCGGATACGCCGCACCACACCATCGCCACCGGCATATGCCCCCGTGCCGCCTGAACCGCGACGAATGGAAAACTCGTCCACCCGCACCGGAAAACGCCACTCCAGAACCTCCGGGTCGGTCAGGCGCGAATTGGTCATGTGGGTTTGCACCGCACTTTGACCGTTGAAACCCGGCCCCGCGCCTGCACCGCCACAAATGGTTTCGTAGTATTGATAAGTCGCGTTGCCGAAGGTGAAATTGTTCATGGTGCCTTGCGACGCCGCCAACACGCCCAACGCCCCATACAGTGCATCGGTGACGCACTGGCTGGTTTCCACGTTGCCCGCCACCACCGCCGCAGGATAACGCGGATTGAGCATGCAGCCCTCGGGCGCAATGATCTCGATGGGTTTCAAGCACCCCGCATTGAGCGGGATGTCGTCATCGACCAAGGTGCGAAACACATAGAGCACCGCCGCCCGGCATACCGGAAACGGTGCGTTGAAGTTGGTGGGTTGTTGCTCCGAGGTACCGGTGAAATCAACCACCGCCTTGCGCGCCGTCTTGTCGATACGGATCGCCACCTGGATTTTCGCACCGTCATCCAGTTCATAGGTGTACGAACCATCGCTGAGCACGTCCAAAACCCGGCGCACGCTTTCCTCGGCGTTGTCTTGCACGTGGCCCATGTACGCGCGCACCACGTCGAGGCCAAAATGCCGTACCATGCGCGACAGTTCCGCAATGCCTTTTTCGTTGGCCGCGATCTGCGCACCGAGGTCGGCGATATTCTGATCGATATTGCGCGCGGGCCAAGGACCCGACGCCAACAAGGCGCGCACCTCGCTTTCCATGAACCGTCCCTGACTGACGATTTTAACGTTGTCGATTAGAACGCCTTCGTCTTCGACCGTTTGGGAATGCGGTGGCATCGACCCCGGCGTGATGCCGCCGATGTCGGCATGATGGCCGCGCGAGGCGACGTAAAACAACACCGCGTTGTTTTCGAACACCGGCGTTACCACGGTGACGTCGGGCAAGTGGGTGCCACCGTTGTAGGGGGCGTTGATGGCGAACACGTCGCCGGGTTTCATGCTCGAGCCTTGGGCGTCGATAACGCTTTTTACGCTTTCGCCCATGGAACCCAGATGTACCGGCATGTGCGGTGCGTTGGCGACCAGGTTGCCACCGCTATCAAACAGCGCACAGGAAAAATCCAAGCGTTCCTTGATGTTGACCGAATGGGCGGTGTTGGCCAGGGTCGCGCCCATTTGTTCGGCGATGGACATGAACAGGTTGTTGAAGATCTCCAACATCACCGGGTCGGCATCGGTGCCGACACTGACACCCTTGGGCCGTGGCACGAAACGCGTCAGCACAAGGTTGCCCTGGTCCGTGTAGGCGGCTTGCCAGCCCGGTTCCACCACCACCGTTGAATTGACGTCGCGCACGATCGCGGGACCTTTAAGCACGTCGCCCGGGCGCAAGCTGGCAATGTCCCACACCGGCGCATCGTGAGATGCACCGCCGGATGTCAATTGCACCGTGTCCAGCGGTTTCAATTCACCCATGCGCACGGACGGGATCCAGGCTTGATCGACTTCATCGCGGTCACGCCCCACGGCTTCGACCGCACAGGCCTCGACGATCAATCCACGCCCGGGCTGGACAAAGCCGAACCGGCGGAGGTGAGCATCCTCAAACGCGCGCATCACCTCGGCCAAGGGCGCGAAGGCGATCTCCAGGGCGGTGTCGGTCCCCGCATAGCGCAGCAGCACTTTTTCCCTCACCTCGATCCGCTCGGCGGCGATATCCTGAGCGATCAATTCGCCACGTGCCTCGCGACCCAAGTCGTTTAAAACCGTGCGCAAGGACGCAAAGGTATCGGCACTCAAGGTGCATTCCAAGGCGCGTTCGCGCATGGCGGTAAAATCCGCCAGCCCCATGCCATAGGCCGAGAGGATGCCTGCGTACGGGTGAATAAACACCGTCTCCATGCCCAAGGCGTCGGCTACCAAACAGGCGTGCTGTCCACCCGCACCGCCGAAACAATTAAGCGCGTAGGCGGTGATATCATAACCGCGCTCCACCGAGATTTTCTTGATCGCGTTGGCCATGTTTTCAACCGCGATGCTCAAGAAGCCTTCAGCGACCTGCTCGGGGCTCATCGCCTCGCCGGTGGCGCGCTCGATCTCCTTGCTCAAGGCCTCAAATCCGAGCCGCACCGCATCTGCGTCCAAGGGCTGATCAGCCGTCGCCCCGAATACATGAGGGAAATGCGCGGGTTGAATTTTACCCAGCATCACGTTGCAGTCGGTCACCGCCAGCGGTCCGCCACGGCGATAACACGCCGGACCGGGATTGGCGCCCGCGCTGTCGGGACCGACGCGAAAGCGTGCGCCATCGAAATGCAAGATCGAGCCGCCGCCCGCCGCCACGGTGTGAATGTGCATCATCGGCGCGCGCAACCGCACCCCCGCGACGTGGGTTTCGAACACGCGCTCGAACTGGCCGTCGAAATGGCTGACGTCGGTCGACGTGCCGCCCATGTCGAAGCCAATGACCTGATTGAAACCCGCGAGCCCGGCGGTCCGGGCCATGCCGACCACACCGCCCGCAGGACCGGACAAAATGCTGTCCTTGCCCTGAAACAGCCGCGCATCGGTCAAACCGCCGTTCGATTGCATGAACATCAACCGCGTGTCGGCGACCTTGGCGCTGACTTGATCGACATAACGGCGCAAAATCGGCGACAGGTACGCATCCACAACCGTGGTGTCGCCTCGCGACACCAGCTTCATCAGCGGACTGGTCTCAAAACTGGTGGAAATTTGCGTAAAGCCGACATCCTTGGCAATTTCGGCGGCGCGCCGTTCGTGCTGCGGATAGCGATATCCGTGCACGAATACAATCGCCAACGCGCGAACGCCCGCACTGAAGACCTCTTGCAACTGTTGGCGCAACGCCTGCTCATCCAACGCGGCGACCACCTTGCCATGGGCATCGATGCGTTCATGAGCTTCGATGACGCGTTCGTGCAACAGATCGGGCAGTTGGATGTCACGCGCGAACAAATCTGGCCGATTTTGATAGCCGATGCGCAGGGCGTCGGCAAAACCCCGCGTAATCACCAAGGCGGTGCGTTCGCCTTTACGTTCCAAAAGGGCATTGGTGGCGACCGTGGTGCCCATCTTGATGTGGCGAATGAGTTCGCCAGGGATGACGTCGCCGGGCGCGATATCCAGCAACCGGCGCACCCCTTCCACCGCCGCATCGGGGTATTGTTCTGGATTTTCGCTCAACAACTTGAGCGTCACCACACGCCCGTCGGGGCGACGCGCCGCCACATCGGTGAACGTGCCGCCACGATCGATCCAAAATTTCCAACCCGTCACATTGCTCATAGAAACAATTTATAGATAAATCGCCCACATGAGAAGCCCGCACCGACAAAAAGCCCGCCGTCATGCAACGGCGGGCTTTTTAGGTTTGATCGTTGCGACAATCGAGCTAGCGGATGGGCGGGGCGTACAGTAACCCGCCGTCGCGCCACAAATTGTTGAGCCCACGCGCCATCTTGAAGGGCGTTTTTATGCCCAAGTTACGTTCAAAGACATCGCCGTAATTTCCGACCTGCTTGATGATGCGATAGCCCCACTCGTCATCGAGACCGAAGCCTTGTCCGAGTCCCGGCTCTTCGCCCAACAAACGCCGAACTTCCGAAGACTCAGAGGCCGCCTTCATGTAGTCGACGTTATCCTTGGATACCCCCAACTCTTCCGCCGCGATCATCACCAGCGAAACCCACGCGACCAGATCACGCCACTGCACATCGTCGGCGCGCACCGCCGGAGCGAGCGGTTCTTTGCTGATCACTTCGGCAAAAACGATGAAATCGTCGCTATCTTCCAAGCGTCCCGCGTGGACGGCCGCGAGCGCGGAGCGGTCGTGGATCGCCATATCGCACCGGCTACCGAAAAAGGCCCGCCACATACCATCCATGGTTTTGATCGGCACCAACGTCCAAGGTAGCTTGTTCTTGGCGATAAAATCGGCAAGATTGGTGCGCGCCGTCGAGGTCGGCCCAATCGCACACACCCGAACGCCCTCAAGCGCCATGGCCTCTTTGAGCGATTTTGCACCAAGTTTGGCGTGGGCCATAAAACCTTGACCGTCATAAAAGTAAATACCGGGAAATTCGATATCGCGGGTGGTGTCACGAACGAACGTCCATGTAGAGCCTGCATGCAACACGTCGATTTCCCGCCCTTCCAGCGCATCCAGCCAATAATCATCGATGCCTATGGCCTTGGCGTCGCCAATCACCGCAGCGCCGATGGCGCGGCAGAAATCGATGTAAAAGCCCGCCCATTCACCATCGGATTTTTGCGAAGAGAACCCTGGCACACGATCCGTCACGCCGCATTCGATATAGCCACGATTTTTGACCGTCTCGATAGTCGAGGCCGCGCGGGCATTCTCCCCGTTCGTCAATACCAGCGCGCACGCCATCGCCATCAACAATATTGTCTGTTTCACTAATCCACTCCGCCTACCCGTTGTCCACTTTGCTCGTGTATACTGCGAAAACAAGAGAGTTTCCTATAAATTCCCGTACATATAAGTGATACTCTCCAAACGGATAGGGCTTCAAGGATCAAAGAACATGGACGCCATGGGCGCGCCGAACGCACCCCCCAATGATCAGAACGACCATTTCATTGCGAAGGCTCAATCCGCGATTTCGACCAAGCTCTTTTTGGCGCTCGGGTTCATCACCATAACGGCGATTGTCGCGGGCGTGGCGTCCATTGTCGCGCTCAACCGTTTCCAAGATAATTACGACATGCTGATCAATGCGGAGCTTCCGACCCTTGAAGACACCGCCCACATCAGCCAATTGTCCATCAGCGTCGCGGGCCGTGGCGCCAGCTTGATCATTTCGCCCACCACCTGGACCCGTGTCAACTTGATCGCCCAGGTCGAAGACGACGCCGCCTGGCTGGAAGAGATCGTCAACAGCATCTCTACCGAGGCGCTATCCGGAAATCGCAAACAGGAACTGCTCGATCTCAAAGAACAACTGTTCAGCACCTACAACACCCTTAACACTTTGACGGAAAATCGGATCGTCTATGCCGAACGGCTGTCGGAAATCGATCTGGAGATGATTCAGTTGCAAGAGGACTTGGTGTCGGTGCAATTCGGCACCAACCTGCCCGACGGCACCATCGCCCCATCCGGCCCCCTGCACCAATGGAATGAATCCATTCATTCGGTGATTTTCATGTTGATGACGGCCACCCGCCTCGAGCACAGCGCACCGCTAATCGATTTGGAAAAGCGCGCGACCCGCAAGCTCGACGATGTCCGCGGCCAATACGCCTATTTGCCCCATGAGGCCAAACTCGACGCCCAAGACACCCTGGAACGTCTGGACGCCATCACATTCGGCCGCACCGGGTTGTTTCACGTCAAAAAACTTGACCTCGACACCCTCAACCAAATTCAGGCCTCTTTGAGTTCCGCGCGCACCATTGCCGAACAATTCATTTCGGCTTCCAATCTTGCCACCCAGGACATCCGTGCCGCCATCACCAAAACCAACCGCGATACCAGCCGGTCAATGGACATCACCCTCCAAGCGATGATCGGATTCATTCTGGTATCCGCCCTGGTCGCCATCGCAACGTTCCTGTACGTCAGCCGCACGGTGTTGCGCCGCCTGGTGCAGCTGCGCGTTTCGATGCTGGCCCATGCCGAAGGCGAGTACATTAAAATCAATACCTCGGGCGACGACGAAATCACCGATATGGCGCGGTCCCTGCAATATCTGGTCGACACCTTGCACTCGCGCGAAGCGGGATTGGTGGAAGCGCGCGACGAAGCTGAAAAAGCGTCCGTCGCCAAGACGCGCTTTTTGGCCGCTGCCAGCCACGACCTGCGCCAACCCTTGCAAGCGCTGAATTTGTTCGTCTACGCCCTGGAAAGCAAGGAAACCGAGGCCGAAAAACGCGACATCATCAAGCTGATCCGCAATTCCCTGGACTCCTTGAAAGAGCTGCTCAACACCTTGCTGGACATTTCCAAGCTGGAAGCCAGCGTGGTGCAACCCGCGTTCAAGGATTTCGGCGTCGGCCCGATGATCGCACGCATCAAAAGCGAGCTGACCGCGGTCGCGTGGGCCAACGACTTGGAACTGCGCACTGTCGACAGTTCCGCTCACATCTATTCCGATCCTTCGCTTTTGGAAACGATCGTGCGTAATCTGGTCGATAACGCCATCAAGTACACCGAACGCGGTCGCGTCCTGATCGGTTGCCGCCGCCGCGACGGCCATCTGCGCATTGAAATTCGCGACACCGGTCCCGGCATCGCCAATGACAAGCTGGAACTGATCTTCCAAGATTTCTACCAAATCGACAACCAAGCGCGCCAACGTGCCCAAGGCCTGGGGCTTGGACTTTCAATCGTGCGGCGGATGTCGGATTTGCTGGGCTGTCGGATCGGTTGTTCGTCCAAACCGGGAAAAGGCTCCACGTTCTGGATCGATGTGCCGTTGTCGTCGATACAAGTCGATGAGGAAGAGGCTTTCTTCCCCACATCCATGGTCCACGGCGACGAACACATCGTCATCATCGAAGACGACGAGCAAGTGCTGTTGGGGCTGAAGTCGCTTTTGAACAATGCCGGGTATTCGACCCAGACGTTCCTTAGCGCGCACACCAATACCATTCGCGGCGCTTTTATCGGTGCCAGCCGCATTCCCGACTTGATCATTGCCGATTATCGTTTGGATGCGGAACTGACCGGCCGCGACGCCATCGACATGATTCGCAAAACCTTGGCCACCGACATCCCAGCCATCATCATCACGGGCGACACCGCGCCGGAACGTTTGCGCGAAGCGAAAAAGAGCGGCTTCCCCATCTTGCACAAGCCCGTCCAGCCCGAAGAACTGATGTCCAAAGTGCACAAGGTCTTGTCGCGAAAAAGCACCCCGGAACCGCCCCCTCCGAGTGCTTAAACGCACCATCGGTGACGGCAGGCACTTCAGATCTGCGAGATCAAGCCATGCTGAGGGTGGCGCGCGGGATCAGTCCCAAGCGCATCGCCGAATACGCCGCCTCGGTTCGGTTGGTGGCGTCGAGCGCGCTGATGATGGCCGAGATGTGGACGCGCACGGTGTTTTCGGAAATACCCAATTCGCGGGCAATTTCCTTGTTGGAGTTGCCTTGCGCCATGAACCGCAACACTTCCAACTGTCGCTGGGTCAAATTGGGCAATTCGGAATTGTCCCCGCGCGACGCATCGCCATAACCGGGTGGCAGGCAAATGCCGCCCGACAGCACCAAACGAAGCGAATTGAGCATCACGTCGCCGCTGGCCGATTTGGGAATGAAGCCCCGCGCGCCCAGTTCCATCGCACGCGACACCATGGCTTGATCTTCCATCGCCGATAAAATCACCACCGACAAATCCGGGTTCTTGGCGTTGATGGCGCTCAACGCTTCCAGGCCACTGCCTTCAGGCAAATCGAGGTCCATTAAAATCAAATCGATGTCGGGGGTGTTGCCGGCTAATTCGATGGCTTCGCGGCCCGTGCCGGCTTCCAGCAACTCGATACCGGCTTCCATTTGCTGCAGCACCAGGACCAGACCCGCACGGACAAGCTTATGATCGTCAACCAATAGGATTTTCATTGTATTCCCTTCGAACGAGCACAGAGCCGCAGCCGTCTCGACCGCCACACCACTCACCCCAAAATAAGGCTATGTCATTGCGTAAAAACAGATTCATTTTGAAACACAAAACAAACCACCTTTTAAATAATACAATTAGATTACCCGGTTCGTCTATCCGTGGAATGTACCATTTTTCCCCAATAGTTAGAATGTATTTGTGTGTGTTCATTGGCATGCGTCCCCATTCGCGTGTCAGTGACATCTCCATTTTGGAGAGCAAGGGGTTAAAATTTACGCCGGCGAGAGTTTCTCTCACCGGCGTCTTTTTTTGTGCTTCTCAATTGATCAATTTTTCGATGTGCACGGCATTGCCGTGGTGACGGTCGAACAGCGCTTGGCCCAACAGTTCGGCGTTGTCGGCGATACGCCCCGGTGGCGCAATGCGCATCATCCGGCGCAGCGCCCGGCGGTCGATATCACGCATCGCCACCCCCCGATTTTGCGCAATGGCGCAAATCGCATCGATCGAGACCTCGGCATGATCCCGGCGCAAAGCATCCACGGCCTCGAACCACCCCCGATAGACGGGATGGGTAAAATAATCGGCGCGCAAATCCTCTGGGGCAAGCCCGTGCAGAACGGACCAAATCACGGCTTTTTCTGGGCTTAAGGCGTTACACATGACTGAGTACATGGCTCGAATATGGTGAAAATACAAGGCCCGCGAGATAGAAACCGTATAAGGATTTCATCGCGCGGGCCTTGTCTGCTGAAGGGTGGGGAGGTCCTGGGGAACTAGATACAGGCTTCGAACAGGACCTTCGCGGCGTCCACCGTCAGCTCGACCGGGTTGCCGCCGGCACTGGGGTCTTCGACCGCCATTTGGGCCAAGTCGTCAATCCGGTCGGTCCCGACCCCCAACGCGCTCAGCTTGTCGGGCACGCCATGATCGGCGCGGGTTTGCAAGACGAAATCGTAAAACCCATCGAAACCGCCGTCGATGCCCATATAGGCGGCGGCGGCGGCGATGCGCTCGTCGATGGCGGGGCGGTTGAATTTCAACACCGCTGGCATCACCACGGCGTTGGTCATGCCGTGATGGGTGTTGTAGACCGCGCCCACCGGGTGCGACATGGCGTGCATCGCGCCGAGGCCTTTTTGGAACGCCGTGGCGCCCATCGCCGCGGCAGCCATCATGTGACCACGTGCTTCGATGTCGTTCGGGTTGGCGTAGACCTTGGGCAGGTTTTCCTTCACCAAACGCATGCCTTCCAGGGCGATACCCTGGCTCATGGGATGGTAGAACGGCGAGCTGTAAGCTTCCAGACAGTGAATGAACGCATCCAAGCCTGTGCCCACGGTGATCACCTGAGGCATGCCGACGGTCAGTTCCGGATCGCATATGACGATGGACGGCATGATTTTCGGGTGGAAGATGATCTTCTTCACGTGGGTTTCGGAATTGGTGATGATGCCGGCGCGGCCCACTTCGGAACCGGTGCCCGCCGTGGTCGGAACCGCGATGATCGGCGCGATGGCGTCCACATCGGCGCGTGTCCACCAGTCGCCGACGTCTTCAAAGTCCCAAACGGGGCGGGTTTGCTTGGCTTGGAAAGCGATCACTTTGCCCAAGTCCAAACCCGATCCACCGCCGAACGCAATCACGCCATCGTGGTCACCGTCGTTGTACGCTTTGACGCCAGCGGCCAGATTGATTTCGCTGGGGTTGGGATCGACGTCGGCAAACAAGGCGCGCCCCAGGCCCGCCTGATCCAAAAGATCGAGCGTGCCTTGGGTGATCGCCATGTTGGCGAGGCCTTTGTCGGTGACCAACAGCGGGCGCTTCATGCCCACGGCGGCGCACGCATCGGCGATTTCCTTAATCCGCCCCGCGCCAAAACGGATCGGGGTCGGGTAGTTCCAGTTAGCGGTGAGAGACATGGCCGTTAAGCTTTCTTCAGGTGATACGATTTGGGACGGGTCAAGTTGTGGTACCCGATGATCGACAGCGCGCCGCCGCGCCCGGTGCCTTTGCATCCGGTCCAGCACAGGCCCGGATCGACGTAGTCGGCGCGGTTCATGAACACCGTGCCGGTCTGCAACCGCGCGCCGATGGCGGCGGCGCGGGCGGCGTCCTGGGTCCACAACGACGCGGTAAGGCCGAATTCGCTGTCGTTCATCAGACGGATCGCTTCCTCGTCATCCTTGACCTTCATGATGCCGACCACCGGACCGAAGGTTTCGTCGCGCATCACGCGCATGTCGTGGGTGACGTTGGTGAGGATCTGCGGCGCCAGATACGCCCCGCCGTCGTCGGCGGGAAACAGCGCCGGGTCGATCAAAGGCGTCGCGCCCGCGGCGACGGCCTCGGAAACCTGGGCACGCGCTTCGTCGGCGAAACGCTTGTGCGCCATCGGACCGATGGTGGTGTTTTCATCCAGCGGATTGCCGAGCTTATAGCCCGACACGATCGCCACGGCTTTTTCGACAAACGCGTCGTACAGGGATTCGACCACGTAAATGCGTTCGATCCCGCAGCAGCACTGCCCGGAATTGAACATCGCGCCGTCGATCAAAGTGTCGACTGCCGCGTCCAGGTTGGCGTCGTCCATCACGTAACCGGGGTCCTTGCCGCCAAGTTCAAGGCCGACGCCGGTGAAGGTCCCTGCAGCCGCGCGTTCGATGGACTGGCCACCGCCGACGGAGCCCGTGAAGTTGACGAAGTCGAAGCTGCCCGAAGCGATCAAAGACGAGGTGGTGTCGTGATCGAGGAACACGTTTTGGAACACATCGCCAGGCACGCCGGCTTCGTTGAAGGCGCGTACCATGCGCTCGCCCACCAGCAACGTCTGGCTGGCGTGCTTGATGATCACGGTGTTGCCCGCGATCAGGGCGGGCGCGACGGTGTTGATCGCCGTCATGTACGGATAGTTCCACGGCGCGATGACAAACACGATGCCGTGCGGTTCGCGCACGATGCGGCGTTCGAATGCTTCGCTGTTTTCGACGATGATTGGCGCCAGCGCCTCTTCGGCGATCTCAGCCATGTAGGTGCCGCGCTCGTTCACGCCCCTGAACTCGCCGCCGTAACGCACCGGACGGCCCATCATATGGGCCAGTTCAGGCACCACTTCGTCGTTCATTTCACCGAGGCGCTCAAGCCCGGCACGCACCAAGGCGATGCGTTCCGACATCGGGCGCGCGGCCCATGCGGGTTGCGCGGCGCGCGACTTGGCGACGATGGCGGCGGCATCTTCGGCGGAAGCACACGGACGCGTGGCGAAAACCGACCCGTCCACGGGGGAGATACATTCGATCATTTTTGTCATGGTTTTTTCTCTTAAAGAAGTAAAGCTCTTAGGCTCTTTCAAAGCCGCGTCGGACTTCCCAGTCGGTGACGCGGCGGTCTTGTTCATATTGTTCCCAGCGTCCGGCATGGACGTAGTGATCGATCACATCGTCGCCCATGGCGGCGCGGAGCATCTTGGAGTTGTCCAGCTCCGTGATGGCGTCGCGCAGGGTTTTGGGAATTTCGCGCGCGCCTTCGCCGTGGTAAGCGTCGCCCTTGAATTCCGGCTCCAACTCGCGTTTGTTTTCCAAGCCGTCGATGCCCGCCGCCAGCAGCGCGGCCATCGCCAAATAAGGATTCAGGTCGGCGCCGCCAACCCGGCATTCCACGCGCACCGCCTTGGAATGTGCGCCGCAAATGCGATAGCCCGCGGTGCGATTGTCCATCGACCAGATCGCCTTGGTCGGCGCAAAGGTGCCTTCCATGAAGCGTTTGTAGGAATTGATGTAAGGAGCCAGGAAATAGGTGATTTCGCTGGCGTGATGCAACAGTCCCGCCAAGTAGTGGCGCATCAGATCCGACATGCCGTGTTCGGCGTCGGCATCGAAGAACAGCGGTTCGCCATCCAAGCTCCACAACGACTGGTGAATGTGCGACGAGTTGCCGGCGTGATCGTAGCTCCATTTCGCCATGAAGCTGATGGAACGCCCCTTGGCCCAGGCGATTTCCTTGCAGCCGTTTTTAATGATCGAGTGACGATCGCCCATCGCCAGGGCATCGGCGTAGCGCACGTTGATTTCTTCCTGGCCGGCACACGCCTCGCCTTTGGAATTTTCCACCGGAATGTCGGCGCCATTCAATCCGTTGCGGATCGCGCGCATGACGTCTTCTTCCTTGGTGGTTTGGAAGATGTGGTAATCTTCGTTATAGCCGCTGATCGGCGTCAGTCCGACATGACCTTTTTCCAAGGCTTCCTCATAGCTTTCCTTGAACAAGAAGAATTCCAACTCGGTCGCCATGAAGGCCTTCATGCCCATCGCTTCCAAACGCGCGATTTGCTTTTTCAAGATGGCGCGTGGCGAATGAGGAATGGGTTCGTGAGTTTGATGGTCGAGCACGTCGCAAATCACCAGCGCGGTGCCTTCCAACCACGGAATGCGGCGCATGGTGTCGAGGTCCGGCTTCAAAGCGTAATCGCCGTAGCCCGCTTCCCAGCTGGTCGATTTGTAGCCGGCGACGGTTTCCATTTCCATGTCGGTGGCAAGCAGATAGTTGCAGCTGTGGGTTTCTTCCCAGCCGCTGTCGATGAAAAAGTCCACATGCATGCGCTTGCCCATCAAGCGCCCTTGCATATCGACCATGACGGCGAGAACCGTATCGATTTCACCCGCCTGGGCGGCCTGTTTCAGCTCATCAAAAGTCAACTTGCCTGCCATCTTCATCACCTAGTTGGTTCAAAACGAAAAAACAAATGGTCGTGGATATTGTGAAAGTATCAAAACAATTTGGGTAGCGCTTTTGTCAACCGAATCCCCCCCCGGGACAGAGCCCAGGGGGGTATCCGAGCGGCGAGGCCCAGAGGGTAAAAACGAACCTCGCCGCACAGCTTTCGACCTTGACGAAATCAGCCGTAACGATACGGACGACCGGCTTTGGTCATGTCTGCGTTGTACTTCTTGATGATCTCGACCACCTTGGCCTTGGTTTCCGACTCGGCGGCGATTTCATCCCAGAACTTCACTGCTGCGGCTTCGACTGTGGCCCATTCGGCATCGGGAATGGTGGTCAGCTTCATGTCCTTGCCGTGGACGCGCAAGGATGCTTCGCCGCCCCAGTACCACCACTGGCGATAGTAGTGAGAGCTATCCATGGTCAGCTTGAGCAGCTCTTTGAGATGATCGGGCAGCTCGTTGTAGCGATCCATGTTGGCGAAGAACGAACCCGCCCATGCGCCGGAGATGTTGTTGGTGAGGAAGTAGTCCGTCACCTTCGCCCAACCCACGGTGTAATCTTCGGTGATGCCGGACCACGCGATGCCGTCCAATTCGCCGGTCTGCATGGCGACTTCGACGTCTTCCCACGGCAGGTTGACCGGAACAACGCCGAACTGGGCCATGAAGCGACCGGCGGTCGGGAACGTGAACACCCGCTTGCCCTTCAGGTCGGCCAAGCTGTTGATCGGGTCCTTGGTGGCGAAGTGACACGGATCCCAAGAACCGGCGGACAGGTGCTTGACGCCGACTTTCGAATATTCCGCATCCCAGATTTCGTTCAAGCCGTACTGGTTGAACAACACCGGAACGTCCAGCGAATAGCGGCTGGCGAACGGGAAGTAGCCGCCGAACACAGTGACTTCGGTCGGCGACGCCATGGAATCGTCGTCCGATTGCACCGCATCGATGGTGCCCTTTTGCATGGCGCGGAACAGTTCGCCCGTCGGCACCAACTGATCGGCGAAATACAGTTCGATCTGCATTTCATCGCCGGCGATCTTGTTGAAACTGTCGATGGCCGGTTTGATGACGTGTTCGGCCAATGCCGGACCTGCATAGGTCTGCATGCGCCATTTGATGGTGGATTTCGCATGCACCGCCGGTGCAGCCAACGAAGCGGCGCCCGCAATACCGGCAGCCCCCGCACCCTTCAATAACTTACGCCTTGTAATCATAGTCCTCTCCTTAACCTCCTAAGTGTTTGCTCAGTACTCAAACGACGAAAACAGATTCCCCAATCCTTTATCTCGCGTAGACATATTGCGGCAGCCACAGAGCGATCTCTGGGAAGGCCATAATCAAGGCCAGCGCAACCAACATCACCAAAACGAACGGCAGAATAGAGCCATAGATATCGCGCAGGCTGATTTCCGGCGGTGCCATGGCGCGCATCAAAAACAGGTTGTAGCCAAAAGGCGGCGTCATGTAGGCGATCTGCGTGGTGATGGTGTAAAGCACCCCGTACCAGATCAGGTCGAAGCCCAGCGCACCGACCAGCGGCACATACAGCGGCGCGACGATCACCAGCATGGCGGTATCGTCCAGGAACGTGCCCATCACCAGGAACGACAACTGCATCAAGATCAAAATGACCCACGGGTTGAGGTGCAGTTGGTCGGTGAACAGATTTTCGATTGCCTTGACCGCGCCCAATCCGTCAAACACCGCGCCGAACGCCATCGCCGCCAAAATGATCCACATGAACATGCACGACACCGCCAGGGTCTGACGCAAGGACGTCTCCAGCACCGTTTTGCTCATGCGCCCTTTCAGCACCGCCGCGACAAACGCCGCCAGCGCGCCGATCGCGGAACTTTCAACCAACGAGGTCCAACCGTTGACGAACGGCACCATCATCGCGGCGAAAATGCCGATCGGCAAAATGCCCGCGCGCAGCAGCCGCAGCTTTTCCGCCATCGGCACATTGCGTTCTTCCTTGGGCAGCGCCGGGCCAAGTTCGGGTTGCAACTTGCAACGGATGGCAATGTAGATGATGAATAGCGTCGCCATCATCAGGCCGGGCAGCACCCCGGCCAGCCACAGCTGCCCCACCGGCTGACGGGCAATCATGGCGTACAGCACCAGCACCACCGACGGCGGCACCAAAATGCCCAGCGACGAGCCCGCCTGAATGACCCCGGTGACCATCTTCTTGTCGTAGCCACGGCGCAACAGTTCCGGCAGCGCGATCGTCGCGCCGATGGCCATGCCCGCCACGGACAGGCCGTTCATGGCCGAGATCAAAACCATCAAGGCAATGGTGCCTATGGCCAAGCCGCCGTTGAGCGGCCCCATCCAGACATGAAACATCTTGTACAGATCGTCGGCGATTTTCGATTCCGAGAGCACATAGCCCATGAAAATGAACATCGGCAGGGTCAGCAGCGGATACCATTTCATCAGTTTCATGGCCGCCGAAAACGGCAAGTCAGATCCACCAACGCCCCACAGCGCCAACGCGGCCACCGCCGCGACGCCACCGATCGCGGCGAACACGCGCTGACCGGTCATCATCATCATCATCATCGATGAGAACATCAAAAGGGCGATCATCTCATAGGACATCAGAGGTCTTCCCCTTTGATACGCGCAATGTCTTTGAACAGTTCGGAAATCGCCTGCAGCAGCATCATGAAGATGCCAATGCACATGACGACCTTGATCGGCCACAACTGCGGCCGCCACGCGGTCGGGCTACGCTCATTGTATTCGAACGAATAGGTGGTGCTGTCGATCGCGCCGTACAGCAGCACGCCGAGGTAAAAAATCAGGAAGAGCACGGTGAACGCGTCGAACCAGGCCTTTTTCTTCGCCGACCAGTTGGCGTACAGCAGATCCATGCGCACGTTGGCGCCCAACTGCATCGAATACGGTCCGCCGAGGATGTAGTACGCCACCAGCAAGAACTGAGCGATTTCTAGTGTCCACAACGACGGCACGAAAAACGTCTTGGAGATCGACGACCACAGCAACACGCCGAACATGATGAACAGGCTGTACATCATCACCCGACCAATGCGGTAGTTCACCGCATCGACGACGCGCACATATTTTGCGGCAAACCCCATCACGATGCCTCCTCGCGTGTCGGTTCGACATCCAGGTTCGCCAGCGCGCCCCGGATGTATCCTTCCAAACGCATCGCCATGGCGTGCTGCGCATCCCCATCGGCGATCAGGTCGTTGCGGATTTCGATCATCACGTTCAGCAAGCCGCGTGGTATGGCGTGTTCGGCCAACGTGTACGTCACGCCATCCTTGGGACCGTAAGGCTGATTGATCAGCGCCGTCAATTCGCCCTCAGCTGCGGTGATGCGCAAAATCTCGTCGGCCAAGCGCGCGTCGGAATCGTGCAAAATGCCCAAATCGAGGGTCCGCCGCGTGCCGTGATAGACCGGGGTGAAGGAATGAATGGTGATAAACGCCGGGTGCCTGCCCAAACGCACCGCGTCTTCGAGAACCTTCGTCAAAGCGTTGCGGTAAGGCAGGTAAAATCGTTCCGCCCGCGCCAAACGATCACTGTCGCTGAGGCCGATGTTGCCTGGAATTTCATAAATTTCGCTTTTTTGAGGCACCGCGCTTTCCGCCTTGGACGGACGATTGCAGTCATAAACCAGGCGAGAAACGCCCGGACCAACCAGTGGTGCATCGAAAGCAGCGGAAAGTTCTTTGGCGACGGCCCAGGCGCCGGGATCCCACGCAACGTGGCTTTTCAAGGCCTCGGCATCGAGCCCTAGGTCCGCGAATTCATTGGGGACAAAACGTGACGCGTGCTCGCACACAAACACGATCGCGCCCTTGCCATCAGGATTGACCAACTGAACGATGCCACCAGCATCGTTCGCGGTACGATCTTCGCCCCCGTCGCTCTGATTGGAATGAGCACTTTCCTGCATTGTCAAAGGCTGCTCCCGTACCCCGCCCCCAAATTTATGAAGGTATCTTTTCAGAAATGCCGACACTGTCAAGTATATTTCTGAAACGATTGCTTCTAAAAAAACTTTTGTGGTGAAGATTCTTCATTCATGCTTAGTATGGAAAACGCCAAATCAATTCAGGGAGACACAAACGGCCATGGGAACCGCCCAAGACCTGACCGTTGCGGAACGCATTCGCAGCCAGTTTGACGACCTCACCCGGGCGGAGCGCCAGTTGGCCAATGCGCTGCTTGAGAATTATCCGGTTTCCGGTTTGGGCAGCATTACCACCATTGCCGAAGCGTCCGAAGTCTCGACCCCCACCGTCGTGCGCATGGCCAAGAAGCTTGGCTTCAGCGGCTTTCCCGAATTGCAGGCCGCGCTGCGCACCGAGGTGGAAGCGACCATTTCCAACCCCATCACTAAGCACAACCGCTGGACAGAAAACGCCCCGGACACCCACATTCTCAACCGCTTCGCCGATGCGGTGATGGAGAACCTGGGCAGGACCTTGCGTCAAATCGATCCGGGTGAATTCGACGCGGTGGCGAAGCTGTTGGCCGACAAAGATCGAGCGGTTCATGTCGTTGGCGGGCGTCTGACGCGCTCTTTGGCGGATTATTTTTTCACCCACATGCAGGTGATCCGCGACCGGCTCACCCTCGTCGCGTCCAATTCCAACACTTGGCCGCACTATGTGTTGAACATGCAGCCCGGCGACGTGCTGGTGGCTTTCGACATTCGCCGTTATGAACGCGATATCTTGCGTTTGGCGGAAATGGCCACGGCCAAAGGCGTGATACTGGTGCTGTTCACCGATCAATGGGGCTCGCCGGCGTCGAAGCTGGCCACCCACAGTTTTCATTCGCGTATCGAAGCGCCGTCGGCGTGGGATTCGTCCGTCGTCACCTTGTTCATTCTCGAAGCGGTGATCGCCGCCGTTCAGAACGAAAATTGGAGTGAGACCGAAGATCGCATGAAAACCTTGGAAGAGCTGTTCGACACCACCAAGCTGTTTCGCAAGTTCATCTAGTTCGACACAGGCTTGAGATCGTCCGCTTGTTCCAGCAGCACTTCGACCTGCTTGGAATGCACCACCGCGCCGCTGTTGACATAGGCTTCGTGGTTGCTTTCGATCTTTGCCAGATCGTACTTGTAATTGACCAGCAAAGTCGCCGATTCCTCAACGCCCTTGGCCGACACGTCGCCCAGCCAATTGATCCGTTCCAACCGTGCGCCGTTGCCCAGATGGAACCGGGCGACGCTGTCGAGCGGCCGACCGCGACTTTTTTCCGTGACCAAATATACCGCGCACAAGCTGCTTAATGTCTGCCCCATCGCTTCGATTGCATCCGCATCGGCAATCCAATCGGGCTTTTTCAACGCTTCAAGCTGCGGCAAATCTGCGTGGTTCTTATTCAGCCAATCGCGGAACCCCGGCACCGGCGACAAGGTCGAAAACGTGGTCAAGTTGCGCAATTCCTTACGCAGTTCCGACACCACCTGCTTGATCAGGAAGTTGCCGAACGACACCCCGCGCAAGCCTTTTTGGCAATTGCTGATGGAATAGAAAATCGCCGTGTCGGCCTTTTTCGGCGCGATCCGTTCGGCGGTGTCGTCCAGCAGCGCCTGCACCGAACCGGCCAGGCCTTGAACCAACGCCACCTCGACGAAGATCAGCGGCTCGTCAGGAAGGGCTGGATGGAAAAAGGCATAACATCGCCGGTCGCTGTCCAAGCGACGGCGCAAATCGTCCCAGTCGCGGATTTCGTGCACGGCTTCGTATTGGATCAACTTCTCCAGCACGTTGGCAGGGGTGCTCCAATCGATGCGCCGCAACTCCAAAAATCCGCGGTTGAACCAGCTCGCCAAGAGATGGGCAAAATCGGTGTCCACCGGCGTCAAATGCGGGTGGCTCTTCAACAGCTTCAACAGGTCTTCGCGAATGTTGATCACCGTGCGGGTGCCGTTCGGCGCCATATTCATCGCGCGTACGACCCTTTGGCGGCGCGATTCCGCCGCCTGCGCCACCGCCTGGGCGGAGGCCGGATCGGGATTTTTCTGATACGTGGCAATCGCCGCATTCAGCGCGTCGCTGTCTACATCGAAATCGTTGAGCAGCATCTCGAAAAAAACCAGTTTTTCGGCATCATCGAAACCGCGATAGAGATCGACCACCGCGCACGCCAACGCGGTGCCCAGCGCCTCTCCCTTTTGCGTGATCAGATCCGAACACAGCGTGACCATATCTGCGGACTTGGCGTCGCGGCCCAACCGTCCGTCCAACAGTTCCCGTCCTGCGTCCGCGATGGAGCTGAGAAACGTCCTGAAAAAAGTCACGTCGATGTCATCCTTCGCCGATAGCAACCTAACCGATCGCAGGGCCCATCAACTTATTGGGCAACCACGTCGCGATCTCGGGGAACAGACACAAAATCAATATCCCCACCACCATGCACAGCATGAACGGCAATGCGCCTTTCAAAATGGTCGGCAAGCCAACGTTCGGCACGATCCCGTTGATCACATATAGATTTAGCCCGACCGGCGGGGTGATCAAGCCGATCTCCATGTTGATGGTAAAAATAACCGCGAACCAATACGGATCGAAGCCCGCCAACGTGATGATCGGCAGTAAGATCGGTGCGGTCATCAAGATTACCGCCACCGGCGGCAGGAAGAACCCCGCCACCAACAAGAACAGATTGACGCACGCCAGCAAAACCCACTTGTTGACCGACAACTCGGCGATGGTGTGCGCCACCGACTGGGTGACGAACAGCGACGACAAGGTAAAGCTGAACAACGCCGACGCACCGATGATCATCAAGATCATCACGCTTTCGCGCATGGAATCGGACACGATCGCCCAAATCTTGGACGGCTGCCAAACCTTATAGATCACCGCCACCAGCAGCAGGCAGAATGCCGCGCCGACGCCCGCGGCTTCGGACGGCGTGGCGACGCCGCCGTACAGCACATACAAAACGCCCACGATGATCAGCAAGAACGGCAGCACCCGGGGCAGCACCTCGAACTTCGCCCGCCATCCGGCAACATGGCTTTGCTCACCAAAGCGATAGCCCGAACGCCACGCGGTATACAGCGCCCAAGCCATAAACAAAACCGTCAGCATCAAACCCGGCAATAGCCCTGCCAGAAACAAGCGCCCGATCGACGTTTCCGTGGCGATGCCATAAACGATCATGGTGATCGACGGCGGAATCAAAATGCCCAGCGTGCCGCCCGCGGCGATGGAGCCCGTCGCCAAACCGTCGGGATAGCCGCGCTTTTGCATTTCGGGGATGCCCATCTTGCCGATGGCGGCGCACGTCGCGGGCGAAGAGCCGCTCAGCGCGGCAAAGATCGAACACGCGCCAAGGTTGGAAATGATCAACCCGCCCGGCACCCGCGACAACCAGCGGTCCAACGCTTCGTACAAATCCTTGCCCGCCGGCGATGACGCCACGGCCGCGCCCATGACGATGAACATGGGAATCGATACCAGGGCGAATTCATTCAGCCCTGCAAAAAACGTATCGGCAATGCCTTCGAGGGAATCCCAGCCTTCGAACGCGACCAAAAAACCGATGGCGACAAGGCCCAGGCCGAACGCCACGGGAATACCGGTGGCGAGCACCACAATCGTCACCACCGCGACCAACAGACCGATGATTAACGGATCCATGATCATTCCCCTTCGAATTCAGAATGTGTGGCGGCGGCGAACGGCATTTGCTGGCCTGTCAGCAGCGCAATGATGTCGGCGACGTATTGCAAAGCCAAAAGCCCACACCCGATGGGAATGGATATATAAGGTATCCAAAGCGGCAGTTCCCACACCGTTTCGGTTTTCCAGTTGCCGTCGAGCGCATCATAAAACAGTTCAAAACCCGTCCACGCCAAAACACCTGCGAACACCAAACCGCCAACGCAAGCCACCAGCGCCAACACCACGCGTGCGCGATGCGGCAAGTAATGGGGCAACAGATCGACGTTGACGTGACCTTTAAGCAGCAGCACGTAAGGGCTGCCGATCAACGTCGCGGCGACCAGTGCGAAGGTCACATAGTCCGTCTGCCACACCGTGGAGGCATTGAGAAAGTAGCGCCACACCACCATTTGACACACCACCAAAATGGCGGAAGTCACCAACAGCGACGCGACCACGCCGCAAACATGCGACACGAAGCAGATCGATTTCGTGAAAGCTTTCACGGCCAACGCTCCTGAATAGAAAAACTGCCGGCACTTGCCTCAGACGATGCAAGTGCCGACAGAGATGACAGCACCGATGATCACTCGACGGCGAGCGCTTTGTCCAACAAAGCCTTGCCACCGGGCACGCTCTTGGCGAACTCGGCGTAGGAGGTCTCGTTCGCGATTTTGCGCCAGGCGTCTGCCTGCTCAGCCGTCATGGAGACAACTTCGACACCGGCCTTGGAGAACGTATCGACCATCTTTTGATCGATTTCTTCGGCAGCCTTGGCGAAGAAGTCTTCCGCTTTTTGACCGGCGGCCATAAGGGCGGCCTGTTGGTCTTTGTTCAGTTTGCTGAAGGTCTTTTTCGACATCAAGATCGGCTCGTACATGAACCACAGAGCATGTGCGCCCGGCTCGGTCAGACATTTGACCTGTTCGTAAATGCGATACGAAACGAAGCTGCCGGAACTGGTGTTGGCCGCATCCAAAACGCCGGTTTGCATGGCGGTGTAGATTTCCGAGCTGGGCATGGACGCAATCGACGCGCCTGCGCCGACCAGCATCTGTTCAAACGCCTTGCCCGCCGCACGGGTCACTTGGCCCTTCATGGTATCGGGGCCGAGAATGCAGCTTTTCTTCGACGCGAAACCGCCCGCGAGCCACGTGTCGGACAACACCACGACGCCGGCCTTGTCGATGATGCTTTTGATGTCGGCCATGAACGGTGAATCGTTCAGGCGCGCGGCGTGAGCGTGGTTTTTCACCAATCCCGGCATCAACGTCGCGTCGAATTCAGGATGACGGCTGGCCGCATAGGACAGCGGAAATGCGGTGATGTCCAATTGTCCCTTAGTCAACGGCGCCCACTGTTCTTTGGGCTTATACAATGATTTCGACGGATAGATTTTAACGTCGAGACCGACATTGGCCTTGGCGACTTCGTCGGCGATGATCTGCACCATCTGGTGTCGAACGTCGGACGTGTTCCATTGGTGCGATGCTTTCAGCGTTTCCGCCCCGGCGCTTCCGGCCGTGGCGACGAAGGCAAAGGCAGCCGCCCCGGCCATGATGTTCTTATAGAAGGTCATTTGAGTTAGCTCCCCTGACGCTTTTCCCTGTTGGATTCTTTATGTTTGCAAGCAGTTTCCCCTCATGTTTTCGCCCCCAAAGCGCCATAAAACGAAGCAGATTGGGGACGAAAACGAGGAGGAGGTCTGCGTATTCGGCACAAAGCCTAGAACCCGATTGGATGCCTGTCAAACCAAATTGTATACAATTTCATGTTTCCCGGATGCGATATTGCTTGTAGTGTATTGCACGCAATGAACTACAATCAGCCCCGACCGGCCCTTAAACATCTGGACGCAGACGCGCCGTTGCACCATCAAAAGGTTCGGATCAGGGGGGAGAGACGATGTCGAGCAAACGCGCCAGCACGCTAAAGGAAACCTTGGAACAAGAGATCGTCACCGGTCAGCTTGCCCCCGGCACGCGTCTGGAAGAGATGGGCCTGGCGGATCGATTCGGCGTGTCGCGCACGCCGGTGCGCGAAGCGCTCAACCAATTGGCCTCCATCGGCTTGGTCGAAATGCGCCCCCGTCGCGGGGCGGTGGTCGCATCCTTCGGCCTTAAGCAAATGATGGAGATGTTCGAAGTCATGGCCGAATTGGAAGGCATGTGCGGACAACTCGCCGCCCGACGCATGAGCGGCGACGACCGTCAAAAGCTGAAAGACTGCCACGAGCAAGCCCGTAGCTTTGCCGAAACCGAAGATCACGACGGCTATTACGACGCCAACGTCTGCTTTCACGAAGCCATCTACCACGGCAGTCGCAACACGTTCTTGGCCGACCAGACCCGCCAACTGCGCAACCGCCTGGCCCCCTATCGCCGTTTACAATTGCGTCAACGCCAACGTCTGGCGGAATCGTTTAGCGAACACGGCGAAATTCTCGACGCCATTTTGGCCGGCGATGAAGCACGCGCCAAACAACTGCTCAGCGAGCACGTGACCGTGCAAAGCGGATCGTTCACCGACTTTATCGCCACGCTGCCGACCGACCTGGTTCGCTCCAGCGCTTAAACACCCATAATCAAAGATATTCGAGCATGACAAACGCCAACCTCTACGCCCTATTTCAAAAGCATTTCCCCACCGATCCCGACGCCCCCGCGCTGGTCAGCCCCGGCGGTGCGACGATCACGTACGCCGATCTAAACGCCATGTCGGCGGGCTATGCGGGGCTGCTGGCGAGCCTGGGCGTTGGCAAGGGCGAGCGCGTTGCCGTGCAGGTCGACAAATCGCCTCAAGCCGTGGCGCTCTATCTCGGATGCCTGCGCATCGGCGCGATTTATTTGCCACTCAACACCGCCTACACCGCCGCCGAAGTGGCCTATTTTGTCGGCGATGCCGAACCGGCCTTGCTGGTGTGCCGCCCGCAGTCGGAACAGGCGCTGCGCGACGTGGTCGCCGGTCCCAACGCACCACATGTGCGCACGCTCGATGAAAACGGCCAAGGATCGCTGAATACAGACGGTGTCCAACCAATCCATGACGTCGTCGACGTGACCGGCGACGACTTGGCCGCGATCTTGTACACGTCGGGCACCACCGGGAGGTCCAAGGGCGCGATGCTCAGCCATGACAACTTGGCCTCCAACGCCCTCGCTCTACATAAAATGTGGGGTTGGCGCGACGGCGACGTGTTGATCCACGCGCTGCCGATTTTTCACGTCCACGGCCTGTTCGTCGCGATCCATTGCGCGCTGATCAACGGTTCGAAAATGTGGTTCCTGCCCAAATTCGACGCCGATCAGGTGATTGAGCTGATGCCGCAATCCACCGTTCTGATGGGCGTACCGACGTTCTACACCCGATTGGTCGATCACCCCGGCCTGACCCGCGAGGCCGCCACCAACATGCGCCTGTTCGTCGCCGGGTCCGCACCGTTGCTGGCGGAAACATTTGGTGCATTCGAAACCAAAACAGGGCACCGCATCTTGGAACGGTACGGCATGACGGAAACCGGCATGATCACGTCCAACCCGTTGGACGGCGAGCGCCTGCCCGCCACGGTCGGCTATCCGCTGCCCGGCGTCCAGGTGCGCATCGCCGACGAGGACGGCAAAATTCTTGAAGCGGAAGAAATCGGGGTTCTGGAAGTCAAAGGCCCCAACGTCTTTAAAGGCTACTGGCGCATGGCGGAAAAAACCGCGTCTGAATTTCGCGCTGACGGCTGGTTCATCACCGGCGACGTGGCAAAGATGGCTGGGGATGGGCGCGTGTCCATCGTCGGGCGCGCCAAGGACATGATCATTTCCGGCGGCTACAACGTTTATCCCAAGGAAATTGAAACCGCCATCGACGCGTTGGACGGCGTCAAGGAAAGCGCCGTAATCGGCGTGCCGCATCCCGACTTCGGCGAAGCGGTGGTCGCGGTGATCGTCACCGAACAAGGCGCCACCATCGACGAGGCCCAAGTGCAGGCTGCGATCAAGAGCGATTTGGCGCGTTTCAAGCATCCCAAAAAGGTCTTCGTTGTCGAGGAACTACCGCGCAACACCATGGGCAAGGTGCAAAAGAACGTGCTGCGCGAGAGTTACAAGAGCACCTTTGCATAAATTGCCTACGTGCCTTAAGTGGCGACCGGCAAGCTCATGGTCAAAGTGGTGCCGCGGCCTGGCTCGCTTTCGATGCTCAACGTCCCGTCGTGGTCGTGAACCAGGTCGTAACTGATCCATAGCCCCAACCCGGTCCCCTCGCCAACCCCCTTGGTGGTGAAAAAAGGGTCGAAGACGTTGGGCAAATCGTTCGCGCTGATCCCACAGCCATTGTCCGATACGCTCATCACCGCATAGCCGTTTTCCTGACGCACCAAGATCTTGACGTTCGGCTCGGCCACGTCGGCCACCGCGTCCAAGGCATTGTCCACAAGATTGACGACCACCTGATGGATGCGTCCGGCGTGGCCGACGACCTCTAACGACTGCGGTACGTCCAGCTTCACCTCGACCGGCTGCGGAGCTGAGCGCTTCACCCAACTGACCCCAGTTTGCACGATTTTCACCAAATCGAACGGCTCCGTCAGCTCCGCACCGTTGAACGACAGACGGCGCAAGTTCTTAACGATATCGCGAACTCGGTCCGCGCCTTCCAGGGTGCCTTCGACCAACGGGTCGAGGTCTTCGAGAATGCGGTCGATTTTCAGTTCGCGGCGCAGCTTTTGCTGCTGCGCCCAATCGCCACCGCCTTCATTTACGGCCTCAAAATACGTTTTCAGGCGCGCTTTATATTTGTCCAGACTATGAATATTGCCGTTGATGAAACTGATGGGGTTGTTGAGCTCGTGCGCCACGCCCGCGACCAAACGCCCCAGACTGGCAAGCTTTTCCGACTGCACCAATCGCTGCTGCGCGCGCACCAAGTCGGCGTGAGCCTTGTTGAGCGCTTGGTAGGCCCGGCGCAACTCCCCCATGGGGCGGCCGATGATGACGATGCCGACTGGGCGGCCTTGATGGTCGATGCGCACCGACGCGTTCATCGACACCGGATCCGTGCCCATCTCGTCGAGACGCGATTTCAAGCGCACTTCGCAGTAAGCCGTCCCATTGGGCGACCGTGACGCGCCGATGTTTTCGAACCGGCAACTGCCCGGATCGACCACCAGATCGACCAACTTCTTGCCCACCAAGTCTTGCGCTGTAAACCCGGTCAAGTCTTCGGTGGCGCGGTTGATTTGTTCGACGTACTGATCGCGGTCGCAGACGATGAGAATTTCCGACATCGAACTGATGACGCTGTCGATGAACTGGTGGGTTTCTTCCAGCTCGGTGTTTTTGCGTTCCAAATCGATGTCATATTGGATCAGGTCTGAATAGACCTCTTCCATCTTGGCGATCACCTCGACCCATGCGGTCTCTTGCAAACCGGTGAGGCCCAATTCGCCAAAGTCGCCCAGGGCGCTGCCGAGGCGGTCTTCTGCGCGGGTGGATTTTGGATCGTGTGAACTGGCCATATCGGCAATCCTAATCCCGCTCAATTGGGCCGGGCGAGGTCATAGCGCTGCAGCTTGCTGCGCAAACCGACACGCGACAGGCCGACCTCTTCGGCGATGCGCGAAATGTTGCCCTTGTGGCGCGCCAATGCGGCGCTGAGAATCTGACGCTCCAACATTTCCACCTGTTCACGCAGGCCGATCCCAGGAATCGGTTTCCAGTCCAGATCCAGTTCCACCATTTTGTCCAACATGGCTTCCAACGGTGCGCTTGAGGTCATGCGTTCGGACAACGCCTCTACCCCAAGGACCGGGCCGTCGGCCAGGGCCACCATGCGCTGGATTTCATTTTGCATCTCGCGCACGTTTCCGGGCCAAGGATGATGTTGAAAAGCGCTCATCACTTCGGGGGCAAACCGTTGCGCCGGACTGTCGAATTGACGCGCGATGGATTTAAGCGCGTTTTCCGCCAACAACGGAATGTCTACCGGACGCTCCCGCAACGGCGGCAAATTGATGGGAAACGCCGATAAGCGGTAATAGAGGTCTTCGCGAAAGCGCTTGGCGCGGATTTCCTTTTCCAAAACCCGATTGGTCGCTGTGATGACGCGCACATCGACCTTGCGCATGCGTTGCGAGCCCAACGGGCGAAACTCCCCATCTTGCAGGACGCGCAACAATTTGACCTGAAACGCGGGCGAGGTCTCGCCGATTTCGTCCAAGAAGATGGTTCCGCCATCGGCCTTTTCGAACAAGCCGATGCGATCCTCGTAGGCCCCCGTATAGGCCCCTTTCTTACAGCCGAACAGTTCGCTTTCGAGCAACTCGTCGGGCAGTGCGCCGCAGTTTTCGGCGACGAACGATTTGTCGGCGCGCCCGGAATTGTAGTGGATTGCGCGCGCCAAAATCTCCTTGCCGGTACCGCTTTCGCCGGTGATCAAAACCGAGATATCCACCACCGCACCCTTTGCCGCCAAATCCAACACGCCTCGCATGGGACTGTTGGGGGCGTGAATGATGTTGGAAAAATCAAAGCACTTTTTCAGCCGTGTTTTGCTTTCGCGCAGACGCTTTTCGACGAACGCGGCGGACTGTTTGATTTCCAAGGCCGCATTGGCATTGTCTTGTTGCAAGTCCACCAGTTGGATGGCGTCACGCACGGTTTCCAGCAATTCACCCGGGTCCCACGGTTTGGTGATGTAGCGATAGATACCCGCCGTGTTGAGCCCGGCGATGATGTCTTCGGAGTCCGTATAGCCGGAAATGATCATGCGCACGGCGTCGGGCCACTTTTCGCGCGCTTGGGTAAGGAACGCCACCCCGGTCATGCCCGGCATGCGCTGATCGCACAAAATCAAATGCACCGATTCGCTTTGCAGAATGGTTTCGGCATCTTCGGCACTGCTGGCGCACAGAACCTGATAGTCGTCTTCCAAAACCCGCCTGAGCGTTTCTTGGGAACGAACCTCGTCGTCGATGACCAAAATGATCGGTTGCTGCGTCATGCTTAGACCCCACCCCGTCCTAGCAGATACGCGGCAGTTGTTCGCCCGCCAGCCAGTCGACCATGCGGGTGCCGCCCAGTCCCGTCTTCATGCGCACGAAGCAGCGTGCGTCTTGCAACACCTCGCCGACAATGGCGGCGTCTTTTCCTTTGGGGTGGGCCTGCATCGCCGCCAGCAGCGCGTCGGCTTTCTCCGCGGGACAGATGGCGATGAGTTTGCCTTCGTTGGCGACATAGAGCGGATCGAGGCCCAACAGTTCGCACGCGCTTTTGACTTCCGGGCGCACCGGGATGGCGCTTTCGTGCAATTCGATGCCAACGCCCGACTGGTGGGCTATTTCGTTCAGCGTCGCCGCCAATCCGCCACGGGTCGGATCGCGCAGCACATGGATGTCAGGCACCGCGTCGATCATCGCGCCGACCAAATCGCCAAGCGACTGACTATCGGATTCGATCGCGGTGGTGAAGCTCAGGTTTTCGCGTTTGCTCATCACCGCCACGCCGTGATCGCCGAGCGTGCCGTTGACCAAGATCTTGTCGCCGGGTTGGGCCAGATCACCGCAGATCTCGATGCCGTCTCGCGCCACGCCGACGCCGGCGGTATTGATGAAGATGCCGTCGCCATGGCCGCGTTCGACCACCTTGGTATCGCCGGTGACGATGCTGACCCCGGCTTCCTTCGCGGCCTCGGCCATGGATTTGACGATCTCAGCCAGATCGGAAAGCGGGAAGCCTTCTTCGATGATGAAGCCCGCGGTCAGGTAATAGGGCTTGGCCCCGGCCATCGAAATGTCGTTGACGGTGCCGTGCACGGCCAGCGAGCCGATGTTGCCGCCGGGAAAAAACAGCGGCGAGATGACGAAGCTGTCGGTGCTCATCACCACCCGGCCGGGCGGCAAACGGAACATCGCCGCGTCATGTTCACGGTTGAGAAGTTCGTTGTTGAATTCACCAACGAACAAATCTTCGATCAACTGCGCCATGGCGCGGCCGCCCGCGCCATGGCTCATATCGACGCGACCGTTTTTCAGATCCAAGGGACGCCCACCGGGCTTGTTACCCCGTGGTTTTTGGGGTGGGTTTTGAGGGGCGTTCATGCGCTTTCCTCCAACTCAAGTTCGGTGCGGAATCGTCCGTAGGTCCAGTGCGCGGCGCACGCGCCCTCACTTGAGACCATGCACGCGCCCATCGGATTGTCGGGCGTGCACGAGGTGCCGAACAACGCACAATCCACCGGGTTTTTTTCGCCGCGCAAAATCGGCCCGCATTCGCACAGCTTGTTTTCCTTCGGGCTCGGCACCTCGACGCGAAAGCGCAGCTCAGCATTGAACTCAGAAAACTCGGACCGGATCTTCAGCGCGCTCAGCGGCACCGAGCCGAGGCCGCGCCAGGAAAATTCATCGCGCACCTCGAACACTTCATCGACCAAGGCCTGGGCCTTGACGTTGCCTTCAGGCGTCACCGCACGGGCGTATTCGTTTTCCACATCTGCGCGCCCATCATTGGCTTGGCGGATCAATTGCAAGATCGATTGCATCACGTCCAGAGGCTCGAACCCGGCGATGACCACGGGTTTTTTGTAATCCGTGGTGAACTCTTCATAAGGTTGGGTGCCGATCACCGCGCTGACGTGGGCGGGGCCGACGAAGCCGTCCAGCACCACGTTTGGCGCCCCCTCGGGCGTGTGCGCACCCAAAATCGCGCGCATCGCCGCCGGAGTCAGAACGTGATTGCAATAGACCGAAAAATTCTTTAGCCCCAGCTTTTGCGCCTGCTTGATGGCGACGGCGGTCGGCGGCGTGGTGGTTTCGAATCCGATGGCGAAAAACACCACTTCGCGTTCGGGATTGTCCTGGGCGATCTTCAGCGCGTCCATGGTCGAATAGACCATCCGCACATCCGCGCCCTTTGACCGGGCCTTGATCAGGCTTTCGTACTTGGTGCCCGGCACCCGCATCAGATCGGCATAGGTGCACAAGATCACATCGTGTTGGGTGGCCAGCGCCACCGCTTCGTCGACGCGGCCCACCGGCAACACACACACCGGACAGCCGGGGCCGTGGATCATCTTGACGTTATTGGGCAAAAGGTCCTCGACACCGTACCGCGCCAAGGCATGCGTGTGACCGCCGCAAAATTCCATGAACTTATAAATGCGCTCCGGTTCGGCCTCGGCCTTGATGGCGGCGGACAGGCCCTTAGCCAGTTCGGCGTCGCGAAATTCTTCGACGTACTTCATGCCACCGCCCCTTCCGCCAACGCGGCAGCGCCCATTTCGGCGAACAGCTTCAAAGTTTTTTGCGCCTCGTCGGGGTCCAGCTTGGCCAGCGCATAGCCGACATGCAAGATGACGTAATCGCCCAGTTCGACGCCATCGAGCAAGTCGAGCGAGGCTTCCTTGATCACGCCTTCCAATTCGACCTCGGCCATACCGTCATCACGAAGAGCGACCACTTTTGCCGGAATTGCATGACACATTGGTTTGTTCCTTTTTAAGCGGTCTTTTTCGCGGCGCTGACGGCGGCCCTGCGGTTTTCGATCCAGTCGTACCAATCCTGCAGCCCCTCGCCGGTCAACGCGGACAACTGCACGACTTCGATGTCCGGATTGATCCGCCGGGCGTATTCAATGCACTTTTCGACGCTGAACGGGACGTAGGGCAGCAGATCGGATTTGTTGAGGATCATCAGATCCGAAGCGTGGAACATATCGGGGTACTTGAGCGGTTTGTCCTCCCCCTCGGTCACCGACAAAATCACCACCTTGGCCGCTTCGCCCAAATCGAACGCGGCGGGACAAACCAAGTTGCCGACATTTTCGATGAACAGCACACCACCGCTTTCCAAGCCCGCACCCTGCCCACTCAGGCTATCGACGGCGCGCCCAACCATGTGCGCGTCCAAATGGCAACCTTTGCCGGTGTTGACCTGCACCGCAGGTACGCCTGCATCGCGGATCCGGTCTGCGTCCAGCGCGGTCTGCTGGTCGCCCTCGACCACCGCGACGGGCATGGTTTTCAGTAGATCGGCGGCGGACCGCGCCAGCAGCGTGGTCTTTCCCGACCCCGGCGACGACACCAGATTCAACGCCAACACGCCCATGTCGACAAAACGCGCACGATTATGCGATGCGAGATGATCGTTCTTGCCCAAGATATCTTGTTCGATCTGGACGATGCGCGCTTGGCTTATGCCTGGCACATGTGCGCCGCCGATGCCCTTGCCATAGTGCAGATCGCCCGCTGCATCGACGTGTTCGTGGCTGTGATCATGACTGTGGTCGTGATGCTGATCGTGATCGTGATGCTGATGATCGTGCCCATGATCATGGAGATGATCGTGGTCGTGATGAGGATGGTGATGATCGTTGTGGTCGTGGGTGTGGTTGGGGCTGTGGGCATTGCGCTCCCCCTCGACCTTCACATCGTCTTTACCGCATCCACAAACCGTACACATGGCTTTCCTCCCTGGAACCGCGCACCTTAAACGGCGCGCCTTATTGTGTACCTTTTGGCAATATCCATGCCACAGACAAAACGCCAAGACTTAAAAAAAGACCACCTGAAATCAGGCGCTTACGCGCTGCCCCTCTTCGTCGAACTGTAAAGTTTATATCCGATATGAAAACATACTTTCCATCATTTGGGCAGTGAATTTTTAGTGAACCGTACACACCATGCACGGATCGAACGAGCGCACCACGTGTTGCACCGATGCCGGGGTTGGCTCGTCATCGTCCACCGGCGTGTTTTGCAAAGCAAACTCCAACGGACCGGGTTGACCGTGCTTGTCACGCGGTGAGAAGTTCCACGTGGTGGGAGCGATAATCTGGTAGTGCTGAATCAAGCCATTTTCCACCCGCAGCCAATGGCCGAGACTGCCGCGCGCAGCTTCCACCAAGCCGACGCCGATGCCGCTGGTTTGATCCGCCCCCCCGGTTTCGACACACACCGACGCATGGGCTTGCAAACGTGCCGCCCAATCTTCCATGGCCAGCACGATGCGCGCGCTTTCCAACAGTCTGGCGATGACCCGCGCAAACACATTGGCCGGACCCTTTCCGATCAAATCGCGAATCAACGGCTGATCTGCGATAAGTTGGCGCGCCACTGCGCCGACTTCGACCGGGCGTCCCTCAACCCGTGGGGCTTTGCACCAAGTGTAAGCGTCGACGCGATCCGCGTAAGGCAAGGTTTCACCATCAAGCGGATGCGCCACGTCACCCATCAGCCATGCATGGCTGGGGTCTTCACTGAACACATTGGGATCCAGCGCTAGTGGCGCGCCGCCATCCATGATCCCAGGGGCGAACAGTGCACCGCCCTCGCCGTGATAGGCGCCGAAGCTCATGAACCGATCGTAACCCAGACCAAGGTTTTCCAAGCTCAAATCCCTTGCCACGGCACCGAATAGACCAAAGTCGCCCGCTGCCGCCAGCGACGCCTCGATGGCGTCGTCCAGCGCAGGGCGCCGATCCAGTTCGACGATGCGTTCCAACGTTGTGCCAAAAACCGTGTTTTGTAAAAAGTCCCGCACGTCGGCGAGGATCGAACGCAGATGCATCAGCTCTCCGTCGTCGGGCGCATGGGTCAAGCCGCCTGGCTGCACGGCCAAGGTGTGCGGCCATTTACCCGCCAAGATGCCGGTCACATGCAACAACCGCGCACGCGCAACCAGCCACGCCTGCGCCCCCAAGCCCGTCTTCGCGGCAAAGCGGCGCTCGACCTCGGCGAACCACGGCTTGTTGGAATAGACCGGGCGGGCGAAGTCGGGCATGAAAAAAAGATAAAAATGCGTCAGGTGATCGGCGAGGTTTTCCGCGCCGTGAATTAGGTTGATGCCCAACTGGCCATTGGGGGCGGGCTTGATGGCAAATGCGTCGGCCAGCGCCGCAACCGTCGCCACCGATTGCGATACCGAGCAAATGCCGCAGATCCGCGGGGTGATGGAAATGGCGTCCAGCGCCGGCCGGCCCAATAAAATTTGTTCAAATCCGCGATACAAGGACGCATTGACGCGGGCTTCGCGCACAACGCCACCGTCGATGTCCAGGGTGATTTCCAGATCGCCTTCGACGCGGTTGAAAGGACCGATGATGCGTCTCGTCATGCGCTCCCCTTAGCTTTCGTTTTCACGAGCAGGCGGAACCACCACATGGTCGGATGCTGCATTGTTCAGCACCCGTTTGGGCGTGGCTGATTTCGACAGCGCCGCCAAAGCCATGAACCACGCCTTGGGCATATCAACCGGCAGCCCTACGGGAATGCCCGCACGCTTGGACGTTTCCTGAAAACTGCCTTTCGGCGTCTCAAATCCCGGCGAGGTGCACGCGATGCATGGGAATCCCGCGTCGGGGCACCCACCCTTAGCGCCGTTCCACGAACGCAGATTGCAATCGCCCACCGCCTGGGTCGCCTTGCACCCCATATTTTCCATCATGCAGCCCAATTGAGAAAACTGCGAGGCGCTGGCCTTAAACTCGTAATACTCGTTCCGTGAACAGCCGTGATGGGCCAAATGGTCGGCGAAAAAGCGCGGCCGCGCACGTACGTCCAGCCGTTCACGCGTCAACCGTCCGGCAGCCAGCAAGCTCAGCGTTTCAGTGATCCAATCGGGATGCGGCGCACAGCCCGCGACGTTGATCACCGGCATTCCTTCCTTGGACACGAATTCACGCCCCAACAAGCCGCCCGCCGCGTCGCCTTCGTATTGCAGGCCGCAAGCGTCTGTGGGATTGCCGCCCGCCATCGGCAACCCGCCAAACGCCGAACATGTACCGACCGCGATCACGTAGCGCGCCTGCTGAGCCAGATCTTTGATCCACGCGGCCATCGACCGCTCTGTCCCCGGCATCATTTGAAATTTACCGCTACCGTGGGGGCCGCGCAAAACCGACCCCTCGACGCACAACGCATCGACCACAACCTTGCCATCGAGCACGTTTTGTAAGATCGCAACGGCTTCTTGTCCGCTCTCCAAACTCAAAGCCGGATGCCACAGCACGTTGACGTCAAATGGCTTCAACGCCGCAAGCATGCCGCGGTCTTGCGCCGTCAGCGCCGCCATGGTGCAGCCGCCGCAGCTACCCGCCTGAAGCCAGAGAATATTGAACGTCACGGTTTTGCCCTTCGTTATGGCTCAAAACTGTAACCGCCCCTGCGTCCAAAAGAAAGAGACCGGATTGCAGCTGGGATCACCGCATCCGGTCCAAGTTGGGCGTTGTGACAGATAACACCGAGAGTTAAGAGCAGTGGATGGGTATCAAAAAGCCTCAGCCCATACCGTTTGCGGCGCGGGCTTTTTTAAACACGACATAACCGGCCCCCAGACACACGGCCACGGCGAGCGCGATGAGGTGGTCAGCCTGGGTCAATTGATGGATCACCCAGGCGCCGGCACCGCCGTCCAAGGCTGCGGGTTCGTGTGCAAAGGCGGAGGGCGTAATCAATGCCAAGCCGCAAGCGACATATGCGGCGAATAAGGTGCGCTTCATAGGTTAGGTCTCCTCTGATGATGGGATGCGCCGTCCACGCAGCAACTCGCGACGACTGATGGGTTGTTGTGTCTTGGGTGTCGTTGCCTCTGGTTCGGCGACCGCGCTCAACAACGGCGTTCCGCGATCATCGTCGCTCGGGTCGGCTTCGATCATCATCAGACGCATCACCTCTTCACCGATCAGACGCGCGGTGTCTTGATCCTGCACGTCGCCGACCGGCGACATCAACGAACACGACTGGATAAAGCCAAAGTCCTCCAAGTCGCCGTGAACGAAGTCGTAGCGCCCAGCGGGAAATACGTACTGCACCTTGTCGCCGTGACGGTACACGGACCAGTCGGTGTCGGCCCCTGGCACCAACACCAAGTTGATGAACCACGGAGAAATGATGACGCCGAGGCGGTCGCCGTGCCAATCGCAAAAGCCCACAGCTTCGACCTGCAAGGCGTCGTTGCGAAACGGCAGATCCTGCATGCGTTCGAGATCAATGCGACGATAAATGGCGACGATGCGCGCAATATCGTCTTCAGCGTCCGCATGCTGACGCTCGCCGCTCAGCGGCATAAACGACGACATCTTCGCGTCGCAGGTCGGGCACTGCCAATGGGCGGGCAAATCGTGAAACGCCACCCCGGGTTCGATTTGCCACACATCATCACCGACAGCGGGGTCATAAACATACCAGCACACGCCGCATTCCATGCGTCCCGGCGCGGTTTCGTTGTCTTCAGCAAGGATTGGCGCGGTCGACGTCATTACAAATATGCCTCGATGATTTCCAAAATCCGTTCAGCGCTATCGTGAAAATCTTCTTTGGATGCCCGGACAACAGCCGGAATGTCGCCGATTTCCAAGGTATCCAAGATGATCTTGTCCATGGAATTGAAATACTGCACCGACCACACATGCGGCCATCGCGTCGAGCACACCCGGCATGCACCGTAACCGGTCGACACCAGATCAATATGCCCCGCACCCAAGGTGTCGCGCAACACGTCCATATCCTGCTGGCTCATCGGCAACAGGGTGAAATTGATGATGTGGTTTTCACGGTTTGATTGATAGCTGAGCGCACGGTCGCGAATTTCCGCCAGGACCGGTAACGCATTCATGGTATCTTTGGCGTCTTCGGGAATAACCATGTTGGCATCCACGGTTTCGCTTGCTGGCAAGCGCAGCACCAACGGTACGTCCGCGATGATGACGACTTCCGGTTCATCCGAACGCGATAGGTTTTTGACCCGCCACAGCCCCGGAAAGATACTTTCTTGAATGTTCAACGGTTGCGGCTCGCTCATGTGACCGGACACCTCGCCCCGCCCCAGCACCTCGCCGATCAGTTCACGCGATTTTTCATCGAACTCATTCAAGCTAAAGCTCACCGATGCACCGTCGCTGGCTTGGCTCGCCATGATGCCGGCGATTTCCCGCAGTTTTTCGATTCCCGCCGTCGCGTCGCGCGCCAATTCCTCGGCGCGCGCCAGACGCAAGGCATTGTCCGTAGCATGGACGTCCAAGACATCCAGCCCGTTGCCATTGATGGACGGAATGTTCAGTTCCACGCCTTCGTCCTGGTCCCATTCGAACATTTTCATGCGTCGGCGCTCCTGTTTGTATCAACGGGAAGTAGTTCCGCGAGTTTGAATTCGTATTCCGCCCAATCCTTGATGCGCGGCACCAGGCCTTTGATATCACCGTCGCGCACGAACGCCACGGTGGGCTTAACCAACACCCCGTATTCAGCCGACAACGCCTCTTCATCCTCGGCGTTGACGACGGCGATTTGCAGAGATCCGTTTCGGCCCTTGACCAGTTCAGGTAAGATCACCGCCAAGTCTGCGGTTTCGGGACGTTTACCGACCTCGCCGGGAAAAAATACCAACCAATCGCCGTTGGAAACGATTGCAGCCAACTCAGCGGGGCCGAACACGCCCGCCGCGGTGCGTTCGATCAAACGATCGATGGATGAGGATGCGGTGATCATGCTGCGTTTTCCTTTTGACTTGGTTGAGCGCGGTGCGCTTCGGGAAGTTCCGGTTCGCGATCGATCAGATCCGCAAACAAGTGCTCGAAACTGTCGCCGTGCAACACGGCGTTGAGCGCTTGCAGTGCATCGGAAATTTGGTCGGCTTCGTCCTCATCGAGGATGCGCATGGCGTTGTCCAAGTGCACCAGCACCCAATCGCCCACTTGTGGCTTATCCAGCAACAGCGTCACCACGTCGCGAAACCCGCCATCTCGATCCTGGCAGTCGGCACGGCCGTCGCCCACCGTCACGATGCGCATAGGAATACCGAGACACATAACCTTACGCCCCCCCCGCCGTTTCAAGGGGGTGCTCGGCTTCGTATGCGCCGATGCCCAGATCGTGAACCAACAGACCTTCGCCTTCAGCCAGTGGAACGGTACGTTCCGTCACCTCGACGCCCCAGTCACGCAGTTGCTTGACTGCGATGTCCAGCGCTTGGTCGATTTTCGATTTGACCAAGTCGGTGAGCGAGCCGCCCCAATCTTCCAAATCCAATGCCTGCACGCCGATCAACGTCAGTTCGTTTGGATAATGACCGGTGAAGTCAGCGGCCGAGAGCACTTCCTGAAAGCCGGTTTGGTGCAGGCTCATTTTTTTCGCGCCAGTAAACTTGGGCACCTCATCGCCGGTAACGACGATCATCTCGCCGGGATCGAGACCGTAATCAACCGCATCGAAGACCAGCAGATTGTCCGCCTCTTGGACAAACTGCACCAAATAAAGGCCCTGGGTGCCGCCATCCATAATCACCACATCGTCCGAGGTCTGGTAGCGGCGATGAAATTCTTCCACCGCCCGCACACCGAAACCTTCATCGGCCCAAAGGATGTTGCCGATGCCGAGCACCAGGGTGTTGCCATTGCTCATCACACCCTCTCAATCACGGTTGTCTTTGAACATGCGATCACCGCTGATCATGGTCGAGATCAGGCTTTGACGCGACATGATGTCTTCGCGGATCGCCGCATAGACGTGAACGATGACGAACACCACGAACACCCACATCCCCATCCGGTGCCATGCGTGCAGCGACAAGGTGTTGGGGAAGATGTCGTAGACCCAGCCGAACAGGGTCGCCTGCCAACTGCCGATGCCCATGCCTTCGCCGTACAGCGCAAAGCCGGTGCCGATCATGAACAGCGTCATCAAGGTGATGCAAAAGAACATGAAGAACTGCGCCAGCGGATTGTGGCCGACATATTTTTTGGGTTCTTTTTCCATGAACAGGTACCACCGGAACTCAAAGAACAGTTCGCTCCAATAGTCCGCGCGCCAAAACGGAATGAACAAGATCTGCCGGGAATGGTGGTTGCCCACCACCGCCCAGTAGAGCCGCCCCAAAAAGCCGATGGCGAAGACATACGCCGCCGTAAAATGGGCGAAGCGAATATACCCCATCACGAAGTGATCGCTGGCCTCGCCACCGCCCACGCTGGGCAGCGGATTGCCGATGAAGTAACCCGACACCGCCAGCACCACGATGCTGAGCGCATTGATCCAGTGCCACAGCCGCACGGGCAGTTCGTAGACATAAACGGAGGTGGAGGGATCGATCGTTCCCGGTTTCACATCCATATTCATGGTCTTGCCTCCCCTTGGCTGATCAGCGGACTTTGACGTCGGCCATTTCCTGACCGTCCGGCGACATCACGTGGGTGGAACACGCCAAGCACGGATCGAAACTGTGCAGGGTGCGGATAATTTCCAGCGGTTGCTCGGGATCGGCCATCGGCGTGTCCATCAACGAAGCTTCGAACGCACCGATGTTGCCTTCGCCGTCACGCGGCGAGCCGTTCCATGTGGTCGGCACGATGCACTGGTAGCTTTTGATCTTGCCGCCTTCGATTTCCACCCAGTGACCCAACGCGCCGCGCGGCGCTTCGGTAAAACCCGCACCCCGTGCCGACTTGGGCCAAGCCGCCGGGTCCCACTTGGCCGTGTTGGCGGTGGAGCTGTCGCCGGCTTTGATGTTGGCGATCATCTTGTCGAAGAAATAACGCATCTTGTGCGCCGCCCACTGGCATTCCAGACCGCGCGCGGCGGTCCGTCCCAGGGTTGAGAACAAGGCCGTGACCGGCACGTCCAGTTTGGACAGAACCGCTTCGACCGGTTCCTTGAATTCGGGATTGCCTTGCGCGTAGCCGATGATGTAGCGCGACAATGGCCCCACTTCCATGGCATGACCGCGCCAACGCGGGGCCTTGATCCACGAGTACTTACCAGCTTCGTCCAATTCTTCAATTTTTTTGGCGTCGCCTTTGGCGTTGGGCCCCAGAACGAAGTTCGGTTTGGTTTGCCCCTCGAACGGATGCAGACCCTTTGCACCGCCTTCGTATGAATACCAAGAATGATCGACGTGCTCTTGAACCTGTTCGGGATCGAACAGATCGACCTCGTGCACCTTCGACAGATCGCCGTTGATGATGGCGCCGCGCGGCAGCATCAGGTTGGCCGCCGAATAGTCGTTGGCGTGATCGGGTATGTCGCCATACGACAGCACGTTGGTGCTCGAAAGCCCGCCGCCGTAGAGCCAGTCTTTATAGAAACTGGCCACGGCCAACAGATCGGGAATGTAGACCTGCTCGGTGAACTCGATGCAGCGATCGATGATCGACGACACCAGGTTCAAGCGTTCCATATTGATCGCGCCGACGGAGCCTTCCCCGTCCAGGTTGATGGCACAGGGCACGCCGCCGACCAGCCAATTCGGGTGCGGGTTCTTGCCGCCGAAGATGGCGTGGATTTTGACGATCTCCTTTTGGAAGTCGAGCGCCTCCAAATAGTGCGCCACCGCCATCAGGTTCGCTTCCGCCGGAAGCTTGTAGGCCGGGTGCCCCCAGTAGGCGTTTTTGAACGGCCCCAACTGTCCACTTTCGACGAACTTTTTCAGTCGCGTCTGGATGTCCTTGAAATACCCCGGCGACGACAGCGGCCACTTGGAAATGGACTGCGCCAGTTCCGATGTCGCCTTGGGGTCGGCGTTCAGCGCCGAAACCACATCGACCCAGTCGAGTGCGTGCAGATGATAGAAGTGCACCAGATGGTCGTGAACCTGCAACGTCAGCTGCATGATGTTGCGGATCGAGTTTGCGTTTTCCGGAATGTCGATGTTCAACGCATTTTCCACCGCACGCACCGAGGTCAACGCGTGGGTGCCGGTGCACACCCCGCAGATACGCTGGGTAAAGGCCCAGGCATCGCGCGGGTCGCGGCCTTGCAAGATCAGCTCCAACCCGCGCCACATGGTGCCGGTGGACACAGCGTTGCGGATCACGTTGTTGTCGTCGAGATTCACCTCGACACGCAGGTGCCCTTCGATGCGGGTCACCGGATCGACCACCACGCGGCGGCCGGAGTTATCGAGATTGAACCCGTTGGGTGTAGTCGTCGCCATGAGTTATGTCCTCCCCTGACCGTCAGTTTTCGCCATCGCCGGAACCCTTTTGCTGCGCTCTCTTCACGAGGCTCAATGCAGCATGGGCAGCGGCGGCGACACCGACAGTCGCGGCGGCAGCGCCACCGATTGTGTCTGCGTTTTCTTCAATGCCGAATGCGTTGACGGTGTTGGCGCGCTCGTAAAAACCGCCCTTGTCCCAAAAGCCGTCTTCCGAACAACCGATACAGCCGTGACCCGATTGGATCGGAAAGGACACGCCTTCGTTCCAGCGTGTGGTCGAACACGCGTTGTAGGTGGTCGGGCCCTTGCAGCCCATTTTGTAAAGGCAGTAGCCTTTGCGCGCCTGCTCATCGTCCCAGGTCTCAACGAATTGACCGGCATCGAAATGCGAACGGCGATAGCACTTGTCGTGAATGCGTTGGGAATAGAACATTTTCGGACGGCCTTGGCGGTCCAGTTCGGGCATGCGTTCGAACGTCAACAGATAGGTCACCACGCCGGTCATGACCTCGGCGATGGGCGGGCAGCCCGGCACCTTGATGATCGGTTTGTCCTTGATGACCTTATGCACCGGGGTCGCACCGGTGGGGTTTGGTTTGGCCGCCTGCACACAGCCCCAAGACGCGCAAGAGCCCCATGAAATGATCGCCTGGGCGTCTTCGGCCATGTATTTGAGCTTATCGACAAACGGCACGCCGCCCGGCATGCAGTATACGCCGCCGTCATTGAGCGGCGGATTGCCTTCGACCGCCAAGATATAGCGGCCTTTGTATTTCTCTTTGACCTCTTCCAAGATCGCTTCGGCCTGATGCCCGGCCGCCGCCATGATGGTGTCGTCGTAATCGAGCGAGATCATCGAAAGCACCACGTCCTTGACCAGAGGATGGGCGGAACGGATGAAGCTTTCCGAACAGCAGGTGCATTCCAGACCGTGCAGCCACAGCACCGGAATGCGCGGCTTGGTTTCCATCGCGTTGGCGATCTTGGACGCAAACGCAGGCCCAAGGCCGAGGGATGCCGCCGTCAGGCTGCAAAATTTCAAAAAATTCCGGCGTGAAATACCCTGACGCCTGATCACGTCATAGAAGGTCTCTGTTGCCTCCCCCATCGTCATCTCCCTTGTGAATGATTGGTACGGTTTGCACGGCTTCGCCGTTCTTAACCGGACCTATCAGCAAGGGGTGTGCCAGTCGCATTCGCGACGGGGAGACGCCCGCTAACCAATTGATTTAATACAATGTATTTCTTGCCATTTTGTGATTTACGGAAACATTGTGGGAAACAGATCTACCACAGTGTCAAGCATGCTTGCATCCCGTTGCGATGCGCTTCGCCATGCTGACGCCGCCAGCAAGCCGACTTTACGCGTAGATGTTCATATATTTCATGCAAATGACCCGCAGACAGGACGAAATGTTTTTGTCGTTCGCCACCAGGCACTGATCGTGGATGCGCATGATCAATTGCGGCAAGGTCAGTTTCATACGATCCGACATTTCTTCAAGCACGGTCCAAAAGACCTTTTCAAGACGAATCGTGGTGCTGTGCCCATGGATTCGAAACCCGCGTTTTTCGGGGATGAATTCGTTCACCTGATCGGTTGAACAGGCATTGAACATGTGTCCCAGAAAGTTTTCCGGTTCGATTTCGATAAAAATTGACATGTCCTGGCACCTTTTTATTGGGGGGTGAACGGCTGATATCCGGGAGATCGCCCCCTATTTTGCGATCTTGGCCGCACGCATATCCAGTCCGTTTCCAATAATTACTACCACTCGCATTTCCTGCCAGCCTAGACTTTTTTCAACGCGGCGGAAAACGCCGCACCTAGATCAAAACACCAAAGTGGGGAGGCTTCAGGCCCATGGAGTTTTTCAAAAAGACTCTCGATCCGGTCATCGCATTGATGGCCATCGCCGTTCTCGACATCTTTCTCTTCCTCATCGTCGGCGCGTGGACCGTGGGCGGCGGCGAAACCATGATGACCGGCCTGATCGCCGAAGTTTTTATGGGTGACGACCTCAAACGCCTGCCGTTTTGGAATCTCGTGTTCGTGCCCGACGCCGGTTATTGGAAGATCTACATCAGCCTCGGCATGCTGTTCGGCGCTTTTGTCGGCGCCAAGTTGAGCAACGAATTTTACCTGCGTTTTCCCCGCCGCATGTCGGAATGGCTGATGATCACCATCGGCGGCTTGCTGATGGGCGTAGGCATCCGCCTGGCGTTCGTGTGCAACGTTTCGACCTTCTTCGGCCTGACCCCGGAAATGAACCTCGGCGGGTATCTCGCCATCAGCGGCATCGTCGCGGGAGCGTGGGTCGGCTCGTTCATCTACAAAAAAATTCTGGAGGGTTGAGCCATGTCCGTCGTTGGCGAATGCATCGTTGCTTTCATTTTCGGGTCCGTCGTCGGGCTGCTGGTTCAGCGTTCGCGCTTTTGCAACACCGCCGCACTGCGCGATGCGATGTTGTTCAGCACCTATCGCAACACCAAGGCGTTGCTGGTCGCGATGATGATTTTGACGTTCGGCTTCACCCTGTTCATCACCTTCGGCGAAGGCAAGACCATGCACTTCGACGTCGGCTTGAACACCTTTGCCGGTCTGTTCATCTTCGGCGTCGGCATGGTGTTGGCCGGGGCTTGCACGGTTTCGACCTGGGTCAAGGCCGGTGAAGGCAACATCGGCGCGGTATGGGCGTTGATTTTCACCTTTGTCGGAATGTTTTTGTTTTCGCTGGTGTGGTCGGCGAACTACTGGCCGCCCGCCCCCGTCAGCATGACCGGCGAGCCCAACCTGGAAGCCCTGCAATTGGGCTACGCCAACGCCGCCACCTTGCAAGAAAAGTTCGGCATCCCGGCAATCGTCTTCGGTTTGATGCAGGTCGCCGTCCTCTACGCCATCTATCGCGCCATCTTGCGCAAGGAAGCCATCCAAGCCGGGCATCATCGAGACGTGGCTAAAAGCCATGAAGCCGCCGCGGCCGAGTAACCGATCAAAACCTTTATTTTAAGAGAGAAGCACCATGGGACTGTTCAGCAAAAAACCGAAAGCCGAAGAAACCGCCGCCAGCCACGACGTCACGCTCAGCGACGGCAACACCTACACGGTCGTTCAGGTGGTCGATTGCATCGGCGACAGCTGCCCGCGTCCGCAATTGATGACCAAAAAGACCGTCGGCCAAATCGAGGTCGGCCAAGTGATCGAGGTGATGGTCGACAATCCGTCGTCCATGGAAGCCATCCCGCCGATGTGCGACGAAATGAGCGCCACCCACCTGGAAACGGTCAAAGACGCCCGCTGCTGGAAAATTTACGTCCGCAAGGATTGATCCATCTGGAGAACCACCATGTCGAAAATCGCCATGAGCATCTACGCCTGGGGCGCACTGCTGGTTTCGTTGGGCGGCATGGCGGCGATGTTGATTGCACCGCCGCCGAGCCTGCGCACCGATCGCGACGGCGTGGCTCATTTCACGCCCAAGGTCGAACACCCCGAAACCGGGCAAGCGATCAGCGTCAACACCCTGATCCGCCACTACCGCGGCGATTGAGGAGCACGAACAATGGACTTTGAAACCACCGCGCAAATCACCATGGCCGTGCTGGCGTTCGGCGTCATGTACATCAGCTTTCTCAAGAACACATTGTAAGGGGCCGCACCATGGATAGAGACAGCGTGATTTTTTGCATCGGTTCGCTGGCGGTGTCGTTGGTGGTGGCGATGGTGGCGTTTCCGTTCGCCGCCATGGATGCCGAGACAGTAGCCGCCGCAGAAAAACCCAAACCGGTTTATGAAATGGGCAGCGTCGACGTCGGCAAGGGCTTCGGCGAAGTTCCGGTCGAAGACTTGATGTCGTACTACATCGAAAACCCGCCCGCCGCGAAAACGTCGGATGCGGGCGCGGCACCTGAAATCCGCTTCGGGGGGTGTTGATCGCATGTTGGTCCGAGTGCTGAGTATCGCTTTGACGTGTTGCGTCGCCATTTCCGGCAGCGCGCTCGCACGCGACGACGCCAGCCTCACCGTGGCCGACAGCTTATCCACTGCCCCGCAGAGCCGCGTCATCGACATTCGAGACGAGACATCTTGCTTGGCCGGTTCCCTCCCCCAAGCGCGGTGCTTGCCGGTGGGGTTTTTCATTTCCCCCACCGGCAAGGTCATCGACTTTCACGCTTTACGCTGGCTATTGGGCACGGTCGGGCTGACGGGCGGTGAAAGCGTGTTGGTGGTCGCCGCGAACGCCGACGATGCGCATGCCGTCGGCACCCTGCTACACCGTGCGGGACAACGCCACGTGGCGGCCTACGACAAACCGTTTCACGCCCCGGCGAACGCATCTTCGGGAAGCCCACGCAGCTTGAGCAGGGAAACCGTTTTCACCGCGCCGATGCGCGATGACGCAGATCGAAAATAGGAATTTGGCATGGACGTTTTATTGCACCTGACCACCCCCGACGCGGTTCGCGTCGCCGCACCCTTGGGCCGTGCGCTCAATCGTCAAGGCGTCGCGTGGGGGTGCTTTCTCACCAATGACGGCGTGACGGCCTTGGCCGACGCCGATTTTCTCGACGCCAGTGACGGTGCGGATCGTGTCGCGGTGTGCGAGCATTCGTGGGACCTGCACATGCCCGGACACACCTGCCCGGTGGAAAAAGGCAGTCAGACCATCAACAGCCAACTGATGGCCCAGGCCGCCAAAGTGGTCAGCCTGTGAAAGCCCGCAAAGGACCGATGACATGAGTAGCAAATCCATCCTCGTTCTAGGCCGGCGCGATCACACCGAAGCGATGCGCGTCGCGGCGGGCCTGACCATCGTCGGCAACGACGTGCGCCTTGTATTCATGACCGAACCTGTCGCCGACACCGAGGCCAACGCCGAACAGGCGGAGCTGTTGGAGTTGTCCGACATCACACCCGAAACCACCGTTCAAGAAATGGCCGATGACTTGGCCTTTTTGGACGCCGACGCCTTGGGCCGTGCAATCGCCGAAAGCGATCGCGTCGTCAGCCTGTAGGCCAAAAACGAAAAGACGGAGCAACCGCCATGATGACCATTTTGGAACTGAACACAGGCCTGTTTCCCGATGCCGATGCGGTGGCGAAAGCCATCTCGACGCGCGAAGGGCATGACCGGGTCAAACGCCTGGACGTGAGCGGCCTGAAACCCGACGACACGGCCAACTGGGATGCGGCAGCAGCTGCCATCCTCGACGCCGATCTGATCGTCACCTTGTAGCGCTAGAACCGCTACGCCAAGTTCGAGAAAGGGAGCTTTCTAAATGACAACAGCGAAACGAGTTATGGGGAAATGGCTGGGCATCGCCTGCGCCGCGATGATCGTTTTCACGATGGGCAGCGCCAAAGCCGCCGATGCCCTGGTCAACGTGGAATGGGTTAAAGCCAACAGCACCAAGGCCGGCGTCGTCACCGTCGATGCGCGCGGCAAAGCCGACTACCTGCGTGGACACATCCCCGGCGCGGTCAACACCGATTACGCCAAGGACGGCTGGCGCGTGTCCAAGGACGGCGTGCCCGGCGTGTTCCCCGACGACACCACGAAACTGGCCGCCTTGATCGGTGGTTTGGGTATCGACAATTCTACCCACGTGGTGCTGGTCGCACCGGGGGCGAACTCGTCCGACATGGGTACCGCGACGCGCATGTACTGGACCTTCAAGGTTCTCGGGCATGACAATGTCTCAATCCTCAACGGCGGCATGAACGCCTATCTGGGCGCGAAAGACAAAGACGGCAATCCCACCAACCCGCTGGAAAAAGGCGCGGCCAAAGTCACCGCCAAGACCTTCAACGTCGCTTTGCGCAAAGATATGATCCCGTCCACCGCCGACGTCAAAGCTGCGTTGGACAAGGGCACCGTCATGGTCGACAACCGCACAGCCGACCAATACATGGGCGTCAACCGCCACGGGAAGTCCAAAGCCAACGGCACCATTCCCGGCGCGACCAACCTGCCGCAAAGCTGGATGACCGAAAACGGCGGCGGCATGTTCCGTTCCAAGGACACCATCGCCCAACTGTATCAGGCGGCGGGCGTGCCGACGTCCGGCGAACAGATCAGCTTCTGCAATACCGGGCACTGGGCGTCGATCGGCTGGTTTGCGTCTTCGGAAATCCTCGGCAACAAGGATGCCAAGATGTACGATGCCTCCATGACCGGCTGGACGGCGGCAAACATGCCCACCGAAGCCAAAATCAAGGTCAAATGATAACGCCGACACACAGGGTCTTATGACGCACACACCATACATCGCCATAAGCTCGAACCCGGCGACCGCGGTGCTTTACGGCATCGCGGTCGTCGTCGTTTTGGCGCTGGCCGGATTGCAAACCGCCCGCGCTGACACGCCCCCATCACAAACACTGGCCGCCGAACTGCTGATTGTGCGCGGTGACCTCGCGCGTTTGTATATGACGAACAACCTCCCCCCCGCGCATATCGACGGTTTGCGCGATCGCATCGCGGGTGCGTTGGGATTGTTGCCGTGGCTGCTGCGCCAAGTTGGCGACGACGCGGGCGCGCTGCGATTGCGTGCTTCAAGCGACAGCGCCCTGATCGACAACCTCGACCTGTTGATCGCCCGCCATCCGCTGGACCTGTCGCCGTACGAGCTGGAACATCTAACGGCCCAACAGCGCCGCGAGGCCGTCGCCATTCACGACACCTATTGCGCCGGGTGTCACGATGACACCGGACAAGGCGACCCGGACACCGCACTGCCCGCGCGCGATTTGTTCGAAATGGCGAAAGAGGCCGCGCCGGAGGTTTTCCTCGCCCGTCTGATCAACGGCGTGAAGGGGGATGAGACCTTGCTGTTCGCCAATCCCCTGACACCTGCGCAAATCGGCGCGCTGTGGCACTTATACCGCCGTTAAGACGCCAGGATGTTCTTGAACTGCCACGGATCGGTTTCGTCGATCTCTTCTTCGAAATAGTCCCACCGGGTCGAAAGCGGCGTCCAGTCCGTATAATGGCCTTCGACCGGGCCCAGATAGGGACGTTGCACCTCGAGACAGCGCACGTGATCCATTTCATCCGTTTCGACGATACCCGCGTCGGGGTTTTCCAACGCCCAGACCATGCCCGCGAGCACCGCGGACGTGACCTGCAAACCGGTGGCGTTTTGAAACGGGGCCAGTTCGCGCGTTTCCTTGATCGACAGGCGCGAGCCGTACCAATACGCGTTCTTGGCATGGCCGTACAGCAACACGCCCAACTCGTCGATGCCGTCGACGATTTCATCTTCGGACAAAATTTTGAAGGTTTTCTGCTGCGCCCCGGAACCGAAGATTTCATCGAGGCTGAGCACCGCGGCATCGCACGGATGATAGGCATAGTGACACGTCGGGCGGTATTCGGGCTGCGCCCCCGCGCCGATTGTGTAGTAGTCGGAAATCGAGATGGCTTCGTTGTGGGTGACGAGGAACCCGTATTGCGGCCCCGGCGTCGGGCACCACGAATGCACCCGCGTCAACGCGCCGGGCTGGGTGATGTAGATAGCCGCTTGCGAGCCTGCGCCGTGACCGTGGGCATTGTCGGGCATCCATTTTTCATGGCTGCCCCAGCCCAGTTCCGCGGGTTGGAAACCTTCGGAAATGAAGCCTTCGACCGACCAGGTGTTGACGAAGGTGCCGAGCGCCTTGGGCTCGCGGACGTATTGGGTGTCGCGTTCGGCGATGTGGATGCCCTTGACGCCCACCGCCTGCATCAGTTTCGCCCAATCCTCGCGATTTTGTGGCGTATCGGACTCGACACCGGTGTCGCGGGCGATGTTCATCAGGGCTTCCTTGACGAACCAAGACACCATGCCCGGGTTCGCGCCACAGCACGAAACCGCCGTGGTGCCGCCCGGGTTGGCTTGTTTTTCCGCCCGCACAGCCTCGCGCAAGGCGTAGTTGGTACGCTTTTCGGGCTGGCGCATGTTGCTGAAATAGAACCCCGGCCACGGTTCGACCACGGTGTCGATATAAAGTGTGTTGAGACGGCGGCAATGCACCATGAGGTCGAGTGACCCGGTATCGACGGACAGGTTGACGCAAAACCCCTGATCCTGACCGGCAAACAACCGGTCGAGAACCGCACGGTAGTTCTCCTTGGTGATCGCCATGTGGTGAAACTTCACTCCCCGCTGAGCGAGGAAATTGGCGTGCTCGTTCGACGGATCGATGACGTGAATGTTGTGGCTGTCGTATTCGAAATGACGTTCCAGCAACGGCAGCACGCCGCGACCGATGGACCCAAAACCGATCAAAACGATGGGGCCCGGAATTTTGTGATAGATGGGAGCACTCATGAAGCTTCTACTCGCAAAAACATGGAAGACGACCCGGCGGAGCGATGCATTTACGCACTGTCTATCGTCAACAATATGACACCTGCGATGATTACCAAACACCCAACGATCTTTTTCGTCAGGTCGGTTCTGGAAATCGACAAAGATCCCGCTAACTACGGCATACGAGCTCCACACTTCATATAAAAGGCCAAAAACGGCGAAATTCTGGCTAAAAATAAACATAAATTCGTAAGCGTTGTTTACGAATTTATAGCCCCCACCTTATCGACTACATTCGACACCACCCGTAACAAGCGGAACAATAAAGCAACCCATGAATGCTTTTGAAATAAGAACATATCCTCATAGGAGTATTTCCGACGTTGCTGTATAGTGGCTAGGTTTCACAAGAATGGGGAAAAGCGACATGGGACAGTTAGATGAAAGCGGTCAGTTGACGCCGTTTCCGTGGGGAAGGGCCACCAAAAACTCAATCACCAATGGGATTGCGGCAACAGTCGCTTCAGGTCTTATGTCGCTTCAAACAGGTGATGCTTTGACAGCGTCATTTGCCTTAGCCGGAACATTTGGAGCAACTTTTGCAGGAACATTTTTTGGAGAATTCACCAACCATACATACGATGACCCCCACCCGACCTTTGACCGAAGAACCACGGTATTGTTCAACTTGGTTGGTATGACGTTATGTTTCTTCATATTTGTCGTGCCCGCTATGATTCTAGGTGCGCTTGTCACTCCTGGTACAATTTCCTTACCTGGATTTTTTGGGTATGCGGCTTTCTGTTTGTCAGGCTTTTTCGTTGCGATCGTACGCGGTTTGTTGATCAACCTTCACTTGGTGCGAGATGAAGACTATGACAAAAAAGACCCCGACGGCAGTATCATAACTATGTGAATACGGTCGGAATACGGTCGCATGCCCGAGGTGTTTCATGTGTCTCTGGGAGTTTCAGCATCTTTGATTTGACTATGTAGAGCTATCAATTGTACCGCCCCCGCTTAAGCGGCACATAGGTGTTTCTCCAACAATCCCGACATAACAAACGCTGTTTCAATCTTCGCCCTACACCCGAAAACGACAAAACCCCAAGGTTTCCCTTGGGGTTTTGATGGTGGGCACGACTGGGATTGAACCAGTGACCCCTTCGATGTCAACGACACTAAAGTCCTGACTTCTCAAGACCTTGCCTTCTCCATGCACAATGGAGACTGTGAATGGCAAGCATCCGGCAACTTCCCTCAGGGCGTTTTAACGTCCAAATCAGGCATCCGAACACCAAGCAAAAGTCCAAATCATTCCCCACGAAAGCTGAAGCCGAAGCTTGGGCCGCCCAGATTGAAAGTGAGCATCTCAAAGCCCAAGCACAGGATATTGAACAAACGCCCAGCATATCGTTTGAGGATTTGGGAACTAGGTACTGTTCCTTAGTCTTGAAGGGACGAACGTCCTTCACCATCACCAAACAACGCATCGAACGCATGGCACAGCACCTTCCAAAGAGAGCCACTGCCATCACCAAGCGCGATATCAATACCTATCGTTTGATGCGTTTGGAACAGGTCTCTTCAGTTTCTTGCAGGGATGAACTGCAATTGATCCACCGTATCTATAGGTGGGCTCATCGTGAAATGTTGTTGGATGAAACACGGTATCCCTCACCCTGTACTGGCATTGCCATGCCGCCAACCAGCAAGCCCCGTAACCGTGTTGTTGAGAGAGATGAACTGGAACTTCTGCTGAATGAACTTCAACCCATCATGCGTGTTGTCGTAGAACTGGCCTATGAGACGGCTATGCGTCGTGGAGAAATTCTGAAACTCACACCAAAAAACCTCCACCTTGAGGATCGCATCTTGGATGTCGTGGATGGCAAGACAGGTGATCGATCTGTTCCCCTCACAAAAAGGGCCGTAGAGCTCTTGAGAGAGTCGTTAGAAGCCTGCCCTTCATCTTCTTCCAGATTATTCCCCGTTGAGCCTCACAGCGTTTCTACGGCCTTTAGAAGGGCGCGCAAACGAGCAGGGCTGGACAGTGATGTACGGTTCCACCAATTACGACACAGTCGCATCACAATGGTTGCGAGGAAAGGCTTCAACCAAGCACAAATTATGATGGTGAGTGGGCATAGGGATGTGCGAAGCGTTCAACGATATACTCACCTCAACGTCATGGACGTTATCAATCACTTGGATTGACGGCTTGACGTTATGTGATGGGGAAAGAGGCGTTTTATCTGAGAAAAATTTTCGACCTATCGTGACGGCAATATTGCCAAAAAAGCAACGGGATCAAACCCAATTGCCTCTGCGATATCCAGAAATTCAATCAAGTCAATTCGCCTCTCTCCCTTTTCATACTTGCTCACGAAGGATTGGGGCTTTTGAAGACGCCCCGCCACCATTGCCTGTGTCAGGCTAGCGCTTTTCCTCTTCTCAATTAGAAGGAGCCGGAATTGTTCGTACCGATCTGAATGCAGCGACGAGGACATGAAGAAGGATATCCGCCAAAATTGAACGGATTACCCAATAATCCCCTTTCAAAATTATCCCATAACGGGTTATTTTGAGCACTTACCTTTAGGAGAGAAAGAGTATGTTTGGACGCATGAAAAGAAAGATGTTTGCTGCCAAGGTCATGGCCGAAATCAAAGCTCAAACAGGCAATCAGGAGTTCGTAGACCGCCTCTTTTCGACAGATTGGACTGAAGAGCAATTGGAGCACCTCAGGAAGCACGCATACTATCGGAAAGATTCTGCGGCTTCATTCCTTTACGGATGCCACATGCTCCATCAGGGAATGCTTGACGATGGGTTTGATACAGAGATGAGGGCCGCGTGCTGCTATTTCCTCACTGATAGATTGCGCAAAGCAAACACGAACCCCCAGTTCTGGCAGCAACATATTTTGATATTTGGCAACTTGAACGATGCCGTGATGCAATTCTCTGAGCAACTTCAAAGCTAAAACATTAGCTTCAGGGTTGCTTGACCACCACAATACAGAATTAGTCTATCCGGGTGCCTGCTTGGCACTCAGAACCAGACGATTTTGCAGGGCATTGAAACTGTCAGCTTGTAGCCAGAAGCGGGCATAAGGAGAGCCATGTTACTGAAAAGACCATCTAATCTATGTAGACTGATATTTCTGAATTGCAGTCAAATATTGCCGTTCACTTTCATCCTTAAACTTCTCTTTATTGTCATCTAAGGTTTTAAATTTTTCGTAGACGCTTTTGTATATGATCTGTTGAGCTTGGTGTGAAAGGTTAGACTCATCAAACTCATCCATTTCAACAGCATTCTCTAGATAACAGTTCAACAAACCCATCAACCCATCCTTATCGATTTGGTCAATAGCTTCCCAGCCTGCTGATTCTGAATATTTAAAGAAGCCTTGTCCATTCTCAATTTTTAAGATTTTCATACCCTTTCCTCCTTTCTTCATAAGCTTCTGTTCCAGCTTCAAGGCATCCCATTGTTACGTTAAATGTATCCAGTTCTGCTCCATCGACGGAGGTAAGTTTTTTGCCCATTGGGTCACCGGAGTAAACTCGATATATGGGTTTACCGTCTTCAATTTCTTTTTTAGTGCATAGTAGGTAGTCGGGTAATATCGACGCTCCGACAGTGCTGTTATGTGTTACGAGTACCACGGGCATTGTCTTTGAGATGTCTTTGATCATCTCGTTGACTTCGCTTTTCAAAAATATGTTGTCAAATGAAGATTCGGGTTCGTCGATGAGTAACATGTCGTATTGCAGGGCATCCTGAATAACGTGTAGCAAATTAAATTCAGATCGTTCGCCACCAGACGCTTCAGCCCCATCACGATTTAAAACTTTGTACTCAATGTTTGCGAAGTACTTATAAAGGTCGGCTTTTGCTAACCCATCAATCTCTTTCAATTCTTGAAGGAACTTGTAGGGGCTTTCATAGACTGTGTAAGCGTCTCTAAATGCAACCTGTCGACCACTTAATTTTTTCAGTTCACCAGCGCCTGAAAATTTTAATGCCTTTGCGACGACAGCGAAGTCTTTGGTGCTGGTTCGTTTAATTTCACGTTCAACTCTTGCTAAATTGACGACCTCTTCAAATTTTGAAACTTTGTTCATGTTCATTGCTATGTTGTAGAGGTCTATTTCCTCAATAGGGGTGGCTGAGGTTTTGATTTGAAGCTTTTCCTTCACACTGCCAATAATTTCATTCAGCCATATTCGTTTTAACCTTCCCTCCTCCCTAGTCGTGAACTCCATCATCAATTCAACGAGTAATTTCTTTAAAGTTTCAACTGAGACATGCTTATCAATTATACTCCTGAACTCATCATTTCTCATTAGGTGCTTGGTCGAATCAATCAGCTTCACCAAACTTGATTGGTCTGAAACCTGAAACTTTTCTTCACTAAATAATTTTGCATTTGAAAAGGCATCCCGTCTTTCCGATTCCGATGCAAACTTTACAAGTGATGCCACGTAACTTGACACCGACCTCAAGTCAGCTTCGATATCAACGTCTATGATATCGTTTACAACATGTTGGAGTTCTTCCAGGTATTCGCGTGTTAGTAAGCTATGCTTGGCGCTTAATATCTTATCGAATTTTCTTTCGTCCTCTTCAGAATTTCTTGCAACCAAAGAAAACTGCTTGATGTATTTAACGTCAACATTTGCTTCCCGATATATTTTATCAAGTGTGTATGACTTGCCTGATGATCTTTCACCAACCACGACATTTAAACCTGTAGATAACCGCTGGCCATTCGCGAACACTTCAAATAAATAGCTCCCCTCCTCGGGAGACAGAGACACCTTAGCCTTGTCACGTAGACAGTTTTTTATGGAAGAAAAGTTTGTGTCATCACATGCTAAGTAGGTTTGACGTGTTGGGATAATGTTGAGTTCCTGAGACATTCTGCTGTCGCTAAAATACACGGGGACAAGTCGCTCGGCATCCTTAATTGAATACATGAATTTTTTCGGACTCATCACCTCCCCAGCGGTAATGAAGTCTGACAACTCCTCTATGACATGCTTTGGTATAGAAGGTTTCTTGTCATAGTGCGGAATCAGGATGAAATTGCTTAGGTCCCCAAACTCTCTTTGAAGGTCTGCAACAGAAATTGAATCTGTTGGGTTTGGAATCAGACTTTCCACTACCGCACATTGTTCGTGGAATTCATATGGGTCGTCTCCATTTGCTATGAGAAGCAAATGCCCTGTATCCAAATTAATTTCAATTCCTGGGTAGACTGTAATGCCCAATTCATTCTTGATTTTTACATATTGCTTTACGTCAAAGGTGTTGTGATTTGTGATTGCAATGGAATCAAGGTTTGCACTGCCCACGTAATCCTTTAAGCGATCCATATCAAAAACAAAATGTGCATCGCTGGGTGTGCAAACAGTATGAATGTGAAAGTCAATTTTTATCATTGATCCCCCGGTCCCATTGTTCTTCATCTGAGATTACACAGAATCTAGTTTCACCTATGCTGTAGCAGCAAAAGTTACACAAACCCTGTCGAACCCCGCATATCATATGATAGTGACCAACTTGTGTTATACAATTAATTCAAGAGATTTACCAGGATAGGCTGCGGGATGTACCAAGGCATCTTCGCTTCTGATAAGCGACTGCAGAGTGAGACAAAAAGGAACAGATTGATGGCGCTGGAGAGGTTAACACTGTTGGAAAATGCTGTTGATAGTCTCAATGAAGCTTTGCGGAAGTACAACGAAGGGATTGATGGAGACACAAAATCATATAAATTTGCGATTACCCACTTTTCTCATTTCATTGAGTTGATGTTCAAATATTACGTCAGCAAATCTCATCCCTTACTGATTTACAAAAACCCCTACAGCAAGAGTCTAGAGACCTCTCGGGGGCGGAAGGATGCAACCACAATTGGTCTCTGGGAAGCTGTTCAATTTTTAAAAAATGAAGGGAAACCTATCCAAGAAGAATTCAAACAGGATATGGAGTGGTTAAAGAAATTACGAAATAAAATTGAACATCATGAATTCAAGATGGATACCAGGGAAGTGCGACTAACCCTGGGCAGGTTAGTCCGAGCATTTATTGATTTTAATGAAAGTCACTCAACTTTAAATTTTGATGAAAAAATTGACGTAATGCGTTACCCCGCGTTTGTCTCGTTAGCTGACGAGTACAAGTCTAGATTGGAAAATGCTAGGGCAACCGCTACAGAAGAAAACGACGATGACTCCAACTACAATTGTCCCCATTGCGGTGCGACCGATACTGTTTCCTTAAGTGGGGATTTGTTCACTTGTCACCTATGTGATCAAACGGAAAGCGCGATTACCTGTAGGGAGTGTTCAGCAATCATCTCTGAAACAGATGCTGTTGATTTGGATATTGATCAACATTCGCCGGACCCAATCTATGTTTGTGAGAGTTGTTACGATAAAATGTGCTACGAGGAATAGTGCTGCCACTTGAATTGATACAATGCCCGCTTCGGGTCATTTGCAGGCCTTCACGCAATAGCTTGTAAATGTCCGTAATGCTCCGACAAGTGGACATTATTTCTGGCAACATTGAGGCCCACCAATTTCTCAATGCGTAGTGGTCCAGTAAGGGGGGATTTAGGAGTATACGAAGGGAAAGGATGTACGAAGGAAGAAGGATGTACGAAGGAAGAAGGATAACGACGGTATATCACCAAATATCCTTCTGCTTCCTTGCGTTTAGGAACAATCCCTAATCGATTGGACCATGAATAGATGTCCATTCTGCTTCTCGGCGATAGTATCCAGAATATGCTTCTATATCTTTCAAAACCTCCATTCCAAAATCTTCGTCAGGAATAACAAGGCCTGGAACATAGTCCTCACTGGGCAGATCAAAGACCGTTTCATCACGATCAATCTCTGGCTTAAGGCCAACCACTTCTTCGAAGGCTTCCTCCATTGCGTTGTGCAGTGTCTTCTCCGCTCCTCTCCTGACAATAAACGAATCGTGGATTGGCAGAGCAGTTACTGGTCTGGGTAAATTCAGAAGTTTCAACATCACCCGTTCAGCAATATCTGAGTCTTTCCGCTGCATTTTCCCCCATGTGCCTGAGAAGAAGAACTGTTCAATCGGGGTATGGACTTCGAGCAAATCGCGCAACAGATTTGAATAGTCTCGGCCCGTCATCGCCTCAAACATGTTCCGGCACGCTAGATTGCGTTCATGCTTGCTCATACTGCCCCAATTACTAGGCAAGGGATCGGGCAAAAGGTCAGGAGCAAAGCGATGCCATTGGTTTTGATGCCGAGACGACGTGGCGCTATTCAGCAGTTGGTTAAACGCCTTCTTGATAATGGGCCGTAGACCAGAATCCCACCCCTCTAAAATATATGCATCGTTAGGAGGAGTTTCGTGTACGAGAGCATAAAGCATCCGGGGTTGCATTGTGGAATAGTCCATCTCCACGGTCATAGCACCATCAATCTCGATATATTTCCTGAACTGGCTAGGAATGCCTTGCCACCATCCACCGTAGAAACGTCCGCCATTGTTGAACGTGCCATTGGCAAAGATGCGTCTTAGCGTTCGATTGGAAAATTCAAAGGGTTCACGCGGTTCTTCATCGTCATCCAAGACCTGTTCCCTAGCCATCCGTTTTTTCAAATTCTCCATCTCTTGATCAGAGATGCGCAGATTGATGAAGGTCGTTTGAAGGGTAGAATTTATACGCCTTACATTCTCAAAAGCTCGATCTAGCCCAAAGCCCTCGGCAGTTGGATAGGGGACGTACTCATCACCATGTTTGACGATAATCTCAGGGCCGTCAAAGACATCGATACAGGCCCAATTTAATCTACGAGCGGAGAAGACCCTGATCAGTCTGTATGAGGCCCGCATCCTTGATGAGATTCCCGGAAAACCTTTACGTCTAGGGTGATGATCAATGAATTTTTCAGCAGCAAGAAAATCAATAACATTAGTGTAAATGATATTGCTAATACGAGATGTCCCGCTCTTGTAGTTCCAATATGGACCATCCTTAATGAAGTAGCGCTTTCCCCGATTGTAGCCAACGAATTTTGCCTTATCCCCCTCCCATGCTGAGAGAAGGTCTAAAATGATCAGTCGTATATGTCTTTTGTATTCATCGATGTTTTTGGAAGAAACAAGCGGCTTGCCAGCACGCCGGGCATACGCTTGGTAATGCCGGAAAAACCAATTCACGACCTCTCGCACATTGCGGTGTGCTGAGGTCAGATCAGTCCGATTACGTCGAGAGTTATATAAATCATCCATTTTCCTTATCCTATTCGATCAAATATAGAAACATCCTAACCTCATAGGGGTATCTCGTGATGTTTCATGTTATTATTATATGTTTTCAATATGTTATGTGTTATCAGCCTGGGTCACAGGAGCATGCATAAGCACCTCCACATCTCCCCGGCATAGACCTCGATAATGAGGGTTATAAACGCCTTTAAATGAGTTCCTATTGTGGGCGGCACATTGGTCAATCAACACCGTGCTAGGAACGGCACTTGAACACATACGGCCAACAAATCATTGGGACTGCACCAGGGCCAAACGAACATGGTTCCCAGCCGTTTACTGGGCCTGGCACTTGCGGCATTTCAGCCACCTAGCGGTATCCTCCCGCTTTCGAGACACACTTATTTAGCGAGCTATGAGTGTGATAGCCCGGCAAGCCATGTTTAACGTGCACTTCATCACACGTACACGGCTACTTCCCATCATGGTATGGGGGAACAGAGCGTTCTAAAGTTAAGATATTTGAGGCAGAGTTTTGTTCGTAATATCAGGTGCCTAGCACTTTAAAAAAACAGATCCCGTTAGGGCTCAAAATAACTTAAAAATATAACGGCTCGTTTCACCGTTCTTAAAATATGGATAAATATATACAATCATAAAGAGCGTTTGTCAAGAGCGAATTGGCCTACCACCTGTTTTTGCTGCGAAAATTTGAAGGCTGAATGCACGTATATAGAAGAGCCCCTCCCCCCCTCTGCCCCCCATTAAGACTTGCCCCCAGAAAACCACTATGTGTTTGCTGACAGCACGCCTCTTACTTCGTTTGGAGGATTCGTAGCTCAGCGAGAGAGCCACAGCAGAACCCGCTAGGGTTCTAGCGACTTCGTTGACCATGCACAGAAATAGAGTAGAATCACTGTGCACGACGTTAATTTTCACGGAGAGGTGCAAGGCCTCTAAAGAGAAAACCCCCAGGTTTCCCTGGGGGTTATCATGGTGGGCACGACTGGGATTGAACCAGTGACCCCTTCGATGTCAACGAAGTGCTCTCCCGCTGAGCTACGCGCCCGATTGGTATCGGGTCCGACGCGAATATGCGGTTTTGTGCGGCGGACGCGGCTTTTTAATCCGATCCGGCGGGCTTGGCAAGCCCTCAATCACGATCAAGGCGCTCAACTTGTGTGAACGGCGGTGAATTTGGCGTTGCCAGGGCGGTTCTCAATCTGTAACACCTTTAAGTCAGGGGTGGGCACAGCGTTCGCTCTTGTTCACACGCCCTCAGATTCGCCGCCCCACAAATTGGATTTCCGCCACCGATGACGACCACCGCGCTCAATGCCACGCCTTTGCTGGACCCAGAAGTCGAAACGCCGTTCGACATCTTGGAACCGCTGGTGCAGACCGCGCCGGTGGTGTTCGCATCGCCCCACAGCGGCCACGACTACCCCGCATCGTTCGTCGCCGCCAGCCAGTTGGACCCGGTGTCGCTGCGCCGGTCCGAAGATGCGTTCGTCGACGAGCTATACGAACAGGCCCCGCATTTCGGCACGCCGCTGATCCGCGCCCATTTCCCCCGCGCTTACGCCGACCCCAATCGCGAGCCATGGGAACTGGACCCCGACATGTTCGACGAACGCCTTCCCGGTTGGGTCAACACCACCAGCCCGCGGGTGCGCGCCGGGCTCGGCACCGTCGCCAAGGTGGTCACCGACGGCGCAGAAATTTACGCCGGCAAGATCACCTTCATTGAAGCGCAAAGCCGTGTTGAGCATTGCTACAAGCCCTATCACGCCGCCCTCGATGCGCTTTTGCAGCGCACCCACGAACAATTCGGCACCTATCTGCTGATCGATTGCCATTCCATGCCGTCGATCGGCGGGCCCATGGACCGCGACCCCGGCGACAACCGCGTCGACATGGTGCTGGGCGACGCCAACGGCACCGCCTGCACCCAACGCGTCACCAATTTGGCCCATCAGGTGTTGCGCGACATGGGCTACCGGGTCGTGTTGAACACCCCTTACGCCGGCGGCTTCACCACGCGCAATTACGGCAAGCCGTTCGAGAACAAGCACGCCTTGCAAATCGAGGTGAACCGCGCGTTGTATATGGACGAGCAAACCATCACGCGTTCGGATGGGTTCGCCAAGCTGGCGCAAGACCTCGGCCGTTTGATCGAGGCCTTGGTCGGCATCGACCAAAGTCTTTTGCAACGGTGAGGCGGTCATGACCGATATTGCAAGCCACATCGTCATCCGCGATTCCCGGCCCGAAGACGTGGCCGACATCCAGCGCATTTACGCCCACCATGTGCAGACCGGCACCGCCAGCTTCGAAGAAGTCGCGCCCAACGTGCACACCATCGCGGAGCGCCGCCAGGGCGTTGTGAACGGCGGGGCGCCGTACATCGTCGCGGAACTCGACGGCGTGGTTCACGGATTTGCCTACGCAACCAGTTTCCGCCCCCGTTCCGCGTATCGCCACACGGTGGAAGATTCCATCTACGTCGATCCCGAGGCGACCGGCAAAGGCATCGGCTCGCAGCTTCTCGGCACCTTGATCGAGCGCTGCACTCAACTGGGCTATCGGCAAATGGTCGCCGTCATCGGCGGCGCGCAGAACGTTGCATCGATCAATCTGCACAAGCGTCACGGCTTCGCGCAGGCCGGGCACTTGAAGTCCACCGGTTTCAAATTCGGCGCGTGGGTGGATACGATCATCATGCAACGCCCGCTCGGGCCCGGCGACAGCACCCTGCCCGAATAAATCGCGCTTCAAACATTGCCTCAAGCTGGCATGCCCTTTGCTACGCTGAGGGCATGATGATGACAGCCACACCCCTTTTCCGTTTCGCCTACACCCGCCCGATTCTGGCCGGATTGACTGCGGGTATTGTCTTGCTTTTGGCTGACCGCGCCCTGTCCGCGCCGCTTGCGGAAACGGCACAAGCCTATGAAAAAGAAGCAAATACCTGCATTTCCGCCATTGCCGAGCAAGAACGCCGCCACACCATCCCGCACGGCCTTTTGCAGGCCATTTCACTGGCCGAGTCGGGGCGCTGGTTCGAAGACGTCGGTGACGCGCGCGTCCGCAAAGGGGGGGAAATTATTGCCTGGCCATGGACCGTCACGACCGGCGGCAAGGGGCATTTTCTGCCCAACCGCATCGATGCCATCGCATTCGTGCAGTCTTTGCAAGCCGACGGCGTGCAAAACATCGACGTCGGCTGCATGCAGATCAATCTGAAATACCACCCCGATGCCTTCGCCAGCATCGAACAGGCCTTCGACGCCCGCGCCAACGCCGCCTACGCCGCGGGTTTCCTCAAGGCGCGTCATGCGGTGTCGCGATCGTGGCTGCAAGCGGCAGGGGATTATCATTCCACCACGCCCGAGCTCAACCACAACTACCGCCTCAAAGTTTCGAAACTGTGGCAAAAGACCGCCAGCGCCGACTTCATGACCGCCAGCACCGCCACGCCCGGCGATGCATCCAGCGCCCTGCCGCATCACAAGGCGCTGATCGTTCAGCCCGACCCCAACGCCACGCAACGCTTCAACAAAGCCTTCAAGATCCGCCGCGACACCACCACCAGCGTCCGCCCCGGCCAAGAAATCGCCAATCGCGTCAACGCCTTGAAACCCGGTGCACACCTGATGCGGCCGACCGGCGCAAGTCGTGAGGACACCTTCGCCCAGCGCCGTCAGGCGCAATTGGCGGCGTGGCGTCAATCCAACGTCAATTGATTGTCCCTGCTTTTAAGCTCACGCCCTGGTGACAATTTCACGGTTGCCGTGGCGGTGCGCTCGTCCTAAAAGAGGCTCCCCATTGTTTGACGCGCGAACGACACTATATTGGTGTCTCGCAGACGGGCGCGGCTCCACACTTTTAACGGCAAGGCTATGACGGCACCTCTCACCCCACGCACCAACAGCGAAGTTCTGACCGCGACGCTTGATTTCCATGACAAAAAGGTCGTCGATATCGGCTGCGGCGAAGGTCATCTGGTGCGTTTGATGACACGCCACGGGGCCAAAGCCTTCGGCATCGAATGCAACCCTGAGCAGTTGGAAAAAGCCCACGCGGAAAAACCCGTGGCGGACGAAGTGTATTACGCCGGTCGCGCCGAAGACCTGCCGTTCGCCCCCGACAGCATCGACATCGCGGTGTTTTTCAACAGCCTGCATCACGTCGATGTGGACAATATGGGCCAAGCCCTGCGCGAGGCGGCGCGGGTGTTGAAATCGGGCGGCTTCCTGTACGTCTGCGAACCGATTGCCGAAGGCCCGCATTTCGAGTTGATGCAGCCCGTGCACGACGAAACCGTGGTGCGCGCCAAGGCCTATGAGGCTCTTCAAGGGGCCGATCAATTCGGCCTCTCGCTGCAAAACGAGTTCACCTACGTCCACCCGGCCCAGCACAAAGACTTCGCCCACTTCAAAGAACGCATGCTGCGCATCAACCCGCAGCGCGAAGAAGAATTCGCGCGTCTGGAAGACGACCTGCGGGACGCCTTCGCGCGCCTGGGCCAGCCCACCGACGGCGGGTTCTCGTTCGACCAGCCGATGCGCGTCAATCTGTTCAGCAAAGACTGAATTCCCGCATTTTCGCCACCCGTCACGCCGTTCATGGTCGTTTAAGAGATAAGGCGCTATACTGAGCGCCTGTTGAACCGATTCGCGAACTGAGAGCAATCATGGCAAATGGCATAAACGAGGAAGACGAGCACAAGGCCCTGTTGGACGTGCCGCTCGAAGTCACGGCCGTTCTGGGCACCGCCAACATGAAGGTCAGCCAGCTTCTCAAGATGGGTCGCGGCGCCGTGGTTCAGTTGGAACGCAGCGTCGGCGAAGACATCGAGATCAAGGCCAACGGCAACCTCATCGCCCGCGGCGAAGTGGTCGTGGTCGAGGATCACCTCGCCATCACCATGACCAAAATCTACAAAACCAACATCAGCCGCTGACGTTTACGGCTGTCCTTTAAGCGCGCACGGTGCGCAACTCCGCCCACGCGGTGGTGTAACGCGGCGAACGGTGTTCGCGGCGCAGATGCCAGCCGCTGCCGAACCCCGTCGCCCCCAACCGCACCAGATCGCGTCCACCCCTGTGCCCACCGTTCAGGCGGTCCAAAGCGTTTTGCAGCCGCTCGGCCTTGTCCTGGCGAACCGCCGGGGGTGCGAACAGGCTTTGCTGCGCCGCCCCCGCCGGGGCGAGGTCGAGCATCATCACCCCGGCCTTTTTATAGCCAAAGCCCGGTTTGTAGGCCTGGCGTAACGCCCGCACCGCCGCCGCGGTCAAATCCGCGGTTAGGTTCGACGGGCTCGCCAGCGCCACCGTGGCGCTGGCCTGGCATTGGGGCTGGCGGGTGTTGAACCGATCGGTCAGCGCGAACGCCGTGACTTGGCCGGCCACCAGTCCGCCTTGGCGCAGGCGTTCGCCCGCCCGCGCGGCGAAGGTGGCGATGGCGTCCTTGACGTCGTCGAAGTCCATCACCGGACGCGAAAAAGACCGCGACGCCACGCAAGACTTGCGATCCGGCGGCTGACTTTCCAACGCAAAACACGGCGTGCCCAACAGCTCCACCTGGGTGCGCGCACCGGTGACGCCCATATGTTTGCGCACCCAGTGTTGCGATTGGCGGGTGAAGTCCAGCGCGCTGAGCACGCCCAGGGCCTTCAGGCGTTTCGACCATTGACGTCCGATGCCCCACACGTCGCCCACCGGGGTCGCGGCCAGCGCGGCCTCCCGCGTCCGCTCGTCGCCCAACACTGCGACGCCGCCCAGAGCCGGATTTTTCTTCGCCCGCTCCGCCGCCAGCTTGGCCAAGCTCTTGGTCGGCGCAATGCCGACGGACACCGGAATTCCGGTCCAGCGCTTGACCGTGGCGCGCAGCGCGCGCGCATGGGCATAGAGGTCCCAGCCGTCGAACCCGTCGAGCCCCAAAAACGCCTCGTCGATGGAATAGATTTCCACATCGGGACTGAACTGACCGAGCACCGCCATCACCCGCGCCGACATATCGCCGTACAGTTCGTAATTGGATGAAAACACCTGCACGTCGTAACGCGTCAACAAATCGCGCACCTTGAAGTACGGCACGCCCATAGGGATGCCGATGGTCTTGACCTCGCTGGAGCGCGCCACGATGCAGCCGTCGTTGTTGGATAGCACTGCCACCGGACGGCCTTCCAGGTCGGGGCGGAACACGCGCTCGCACGAAGCGTAAAAGTTATTGCAGTCGATGAGGGCATAAAGGCGCGTCATTTCGACAAGTTCCGCACCGAATTGGTGACCACCCCCCAAATGGCCGAGGTTTCGCCCCCCTCTTCATCGTTGGCCAGATGGATGGGCGGAAAATCGGGGTGTTCCGCCACCAACCGCCACGCGCCGCGCCGTCCCTTGAGACGCTTGACCGTCAACTCGCCCTCGACCACCGCGATCACCACGTGGCCGTCATGGGGCTCGACACTGCGATCCACCACCAGCAGGTCGCCGGGGAAAATGCCCGCGCCGGTCATCGATTCACCCTCGACCCGCACGATGAACGTCGCCGCCGGATGGCGGATCAAGTGGCGGTTCAGATCCAGGCTGCCTTCGATATAGTCCTCGGCCGGCGACGGAAACCCGGCACGCACCGGACTGGCCAGCACCGGCAACGGACGCTTGGTCTTCGCCCCGGCGCGCCACGCCCGTCCCTGGCCCAACGACAGCCACACCGGCGGCGTTTGATACGCCGGCGGCATCGGGGACACCGGGGGGCGGGGCGGGGCGAGCGCCGGGGATATAGGCCGGCTCAATGGGGGTTTCGCCAACGGATGGGACATGGCTGCGGCTCCTCTTCTTGGGCAACATCGCAAAAGAACGAAACAAGAACATAACATGTCATGCGCCCCCCTTCAACGGCCTTGCAAACGCCCCTTAGCGGTTCATACTGAAAGAGAATGGCACAGGACCTAGCAACCGGGAGGTGCGTGATGTTGATCGGCGTTCCGAAAGAAATCAAAGTCGGCGAGTTTCGCGTCGGCATGACCCCCGCCAGCGTGCGCGAGGCCATCGCCCACGGCCATCGGGTGGTGGTCGAAAGCAACGCCGGCATCGGCATCGGCGCATCGGACCAAGATTACGAAAAGCTCGGCGCGACCATCGCGGCGGATGCGGCCGTTGTGTGGGCCACAGCCGACTTGGTGGTGAAGGTCAAGGAACCCCAGGCGGTCGAACGCGCCCACTTGCGCCCCGGTCAAATCCTGTTCACCTATCTGCATCTGGCCCCGGACGCGGCGCAAACCAGCGACCTGATCGCCAGCGGCGCGATCTGCATCGCTTATGAAACCGTGACCTCGGCACGCGGCGACTTGCCACTGCTCCACCCCATGAGCGAGGTCGCGGGGCGCATGTCGATCCAGGTCGCGGCGCATGCCTTGGAACGCGAGGCGGGCGGACGCGGCATGCTGCTGGGCGGTGTGCCCGGCGTCGCCCCGGCGAAAGTCGCCGTCATCGGCGGCGGCACGGTGGGCACTAACGCGGTGCTGATGGCTGTGGGCAGCGGCGCGGACGTGGTGGTGCTGGACAAAAGCAACGAGACGCTCCGTGCGCTGAATGCGCGCTTCGGCGCGCGCATCAAGACCGTTTATTCCAACAGCGAAACCCTGGAACAACACGTGATCGACGCCGACGTGGTGGTCGGCGGGGTGCTGATCCCCGGTGCCGCAGCACCCAAGCTGGTCAGCGAAGACATGATCAAGGCCATGCGCGCGGGCGCGGTGGTGGTCGACGTCGCCATCGACCAAGGCGGCTGCATCGCCACCGCCCACGGCACCACCCACAAAGATCCCACCTACATCCTCCACGACGTGGTGCATTACGCGGTCACCAACATGCCCGGCGCGGTGCCGCACACGTCGACCTACGCGCTCAACAACGCGACGCTGCCGTTCATCCTCGCCATTGCCGACAAGGGTGCGAAGAGGGCGTTGAAGGACGACCCTCACCTGCTGAACGGCTTGAACGTGATGAATGGAAAGATAACGTGTCGGGCGGTGGCCGAGGCCCAGGGCCTCGACTTCACCGATCCGCAAGATTTGCTCTAGGACAAGCTCTAGACGGCGTGAAAAAACACACCCCACATCAGCAAACCAACCGCCGTTAAAACGATGGAGTTGGCTGCGATGCCGCCAAAGGCCGCCGTGGAAAACTGGCGCAAGCCGATCAACAGCGCCATCACGCCGCCGCCCACGGCGAGCAAGATGCCCAACAGCATCACCGCCGCATTGAGGTAGACGAAGAACTCAGCCTCGACGGGGTTGTAGGGAATGAACGAGCCGCCCCAAAACAGGGCGTTGGCCGCGGCGCCGATGACAACGGGCAGCACAAAGGGCATTTTCCCCTTAATCATCAGGCGGGTAGGCTTTGCGATCATATGCATATCCGTATCTCCCGCTACAGGTTGTTTCATTGACGTTAGAGTGACATGGTTTCTCGGCAGGTGCTGTGACGGTGCGCATACCCCCTCATGTCACCCCCGTTTGGCCGCCGAAGGCATGCCTTGAAACGTCATAAACTTGTAACCACATGAAATTCGTAGCATCATTTGTCGGACTTAACGCGCAAGGGGACGATTTAAGAGGCCCTAAAGTGCGTCAAGCTGCGCCTATGGTGGGAGGATTGTATGATTATCAAACGGTTATGTTTGTATATTTCGGTGCTGTTAGTGGCGATGGCGACACAGGCGCACGCGGCATCGCTGACAGACACCCGCCCCTTGACCCTTGGCTTCATGCCGTACCTCAACGCCGAACTGCTGATCGAAAAATACACCCCGCTCGCGACCTACCTGTCCGAAAAGCTCGAGCGCGAAGTCCACGTTACGGTGGCCAAGAACTATGCCGAGCACATCCGCTTGGCCGGAGAAGACAAGATCGACATTGCCTTTCTCGGTGGCAGCACCTATGTGACCATCGGCGAGAAGTACGGTTTGAAGCCTCTTTTGGCGCGTTACGAATTTGAAGGCACGCCAACCTTTCGCTCCGTCATATTCGTCGACAAGAACAGCCCCTATAAAAACCTAACCGACCTTGTCGGCAAGCGCGTGGCGTTCGGCAACGCTAATTCCACCCTAAGCACCCAAGTGCCGGTTTACATGTTGCTGCAAGCCGGAGTTGGCTTGGGCGACCTGGGCCAATACAGACACCTGCGCAACCACAGCAACGTAATCCTCGGCGTCGAATTCGGCGATTTCGATGCCGGTGCCGTGGCCGAGGAGGTGTTCCGCGAAAATGCGGACAAGAACATCCGCCCCCTGGCCTATTCCCCCGACCTTTCCACCCATGTTTTCGCCACACGAAGCACAATGAACCCAGAACTGCGAAAAAAAATCGCTACGGCTCTTTTGGATTTGCAGCAGACCCCCCGAGGCCTCGCCATACTCAAAAACATTGGTGAAACCTTGACGGGGTTCGTGCCGGTTAGCGATCGGGATTATGACTTGCATCGGGATATTCTCCGTCAAGTCATCCCGCTTCTTGAACCGTAAGGCCATGGCATGAAAACGCAATTGGCGCGTAGGAACAGGTGGCTTTTTATCGTGCTTGTATCGGCATTGGGCGCATGCGTCGCGAGCGCAAGTTTTTATGTCTACTCCCAGCAAAAGCAACAGCTCGTCCGTGGACTGGAACGGAAAGCGGAAACGGAGGTCGATCTGATCGGCGCCAGCCTGACCGACGCCATGCTGCGTCATGACTATTCAGAAGGTCTTCAACTCCTCACTGGTTGGCCGAACAATCACCACGGCATCGACTTCTTGCAGGTGGTATTCGACAACGGCCGAGTTTTCTTTTCCTACGGTGACGAAAATGCATCGAACGATCTGTTAAAAATTGAACGCACCTTTCAATACGCCACACGATCCTTGACCATGACGGTGGCGCACGATTTGGCAGAAACGAAGGATGCCCTGACCAATTTGGGCTGGAACTTGGCGATCTATTCTCTACTGCTTACGGCCCTGATGGGAACAACCCTGTGGTTTGTTTTGTTTCGTTGGATGATCGCGCCGATGGAACAGGAAATCGAAACGCAAACCCATGAACTCAGGGCCGCAAAAACCAACCTGGAAGATCAGGTCAAGGATCGCACCGCCTTGTTGTTGAGCGAAGTTGAGATTCGTAAAAAAGCCGAACAGTCCTTGCGCAAACTGGTCCGCGCCGTCGAACAAAGTCCCGTCATGATCTTTATCACCAACCTCGATGGAATGATCGAGTACGTCAATCCGAAGTTCGTCCACATTACCGGTTACAGCCCGGAAGAAGCCATCGGGCGCACCCCAAACATACTTAAATCCCCCGACACGCCCGCGAGCGTGCATGAAGATCTGTGGTCAAACATCAAAGCGGGCCGGGAATGGCACCACGAAATGAAGGACCGCCGCAAGGATGGAACAGAATTTTGGGCCAATGTCTCCATTTCCCCGATCCGCGGCAGCGATGACGTCATCACCCATTTCGTCGCGATGCACGAAGACATCACCGAACGCAAAATGGCCGAAGAGGCTATGCGCAATGCACAACAAGCGGCGGAATTGGCGAACAAGGCCAAAACCGATCTGATGGCCAACATGAGTCACGAACTGCGCACGCCGCTCAACGCCATCATCGGTTTTTCGGAAACCATGAAGCACAGCGTGTTCGGCCCCATGGGCAACCCGCAATATGAAGAATACGCAGCCTTCATTCACAGTTCGGGCACGCACTTGCTACACCTCATCAACGATATTTTGGATGTATCCGCGGTCGAGGCCGGCAAGTTGACTTTGAGGGAAGAGGAAGTGAGTCTCGCCGATATCTGCGAAGCCGCCCTTCACATCATCCGTCCCAAAGCCCGCGAGGCCTATATTACGCTCACCGGTATTGAAGACACGACCCTGCCCTTGCTGATGGCCGACCCGCTCCGCCTCAAACAGATTTTCATCAATCTTCTTTCCAACGCCATCAAGTTCACACCTGAACGCGGCACGGTCACCTGTAGTGCGTCGTTGGATGAAGAAAATAATATGCTCATCACCTTCGCCGACACCGGCATCGGCATGGATGGGCCAAGCCTGAACAAGGCCTTGGAAAAATTCGGCCAGGTGGACAGTTCTCTATCGCGCAAACACGAAGGCACGGGATTGGGCTTACCGCTTACCAAAGGATTGGTTGAGCTTCATGGTGGCGTCATGGAAATTTTCAGCGAGCCCGACAAAGGCACCACGGTTACCATTCGCTTTCCCGCAGAGCGCGTGATCATGGTCGACCAAGACAGCCTTGCCATTGTCTGATGCCATCGCCGACCCCGTTTAGAACAGTCCCTCAATTTCGCCATCGGCGTTGACGCGGATGCCTTCGGCCGACGGGTGACGCGGCAGACCCGGCATGGTCATGATGTCACCGCAGATCACCACCACGAATTCCGCGCCCGCAGACAAGCGCACGTCGCGCACCGGCACCACATGGTTGGACGGCGCGCCCAGCAAGTCCGGGTCGGTGGAAAAGCTATACTGAGTCTTGGCGATGCACACCGGTAAATCGCCAAAACCGTCGTCTTGATACATCTTGAACTTGGCGCGGATTTTTTTGTCCGCGATCACCCCTTGGGCGCCGTACATCATCCGCGCCACCGTGCGGGTCTTGTCCCACAACGGCATATTGTCGGGGTAAAGGGTGCGGAACTCAGACGCATCGGATTGCGCCAACGCGACCACCGCCTTGGCAAGTTCTTCCGCCCCCGCACCGCCGTCGGCGTGATGGGTGCAGGCGATCGCCCCGACCTCCAATTCGGCGCATCTCTGGCGCAATAGATCGACCTCTTGATCCGTGTCCTCGGCGAAACGATTGAGCGCAACGACCACCGGCACGCCAAAATGGTGCAGGTTTTCCACGTGGCGCGACAGGTTCTCGAAACCCTTGATCAAGGCGTCTTCGTTGGGTCGAGCGTATTCGCCCTTTTGCGCCCCACCTTGCATTTTCAGGGCGCGCAACGTCGCCACCAGCACCACGGCGTCGGGCTTGAGACCGCCTTTGCGACATTTGATGTCGAAGAATTTCTCCGCGCCGAGGTCCGCGCCGAAGCCGGCTTCGGTGACAACGTAATCGGCGCACTTCAAAGCCGTCTTGGTGGCCATCAGCGAATTGCAACCATGCGCGATGTTGGCGAACGGCCCACCGTGCACGAACGCTGGCGTGCCTTCCAAGGTCTGCACCAAGTTGGGCTTGAGCGCATCCTTGAGCAGCGCGGCCATGGCCCCCTCGGCCTTGATTTCGGATGCCCGCACGAAGCGTTGCTGGTCCATATCTTGGCCGATGATGATGTTGCCGAGTCTGCGTTGCAGATCGCTCAGATCGGTCGCCAGGCACAAGATCGCCATGATCTCGCTGGCGGCGGTGATGTCGAACCCGCCTTGACGGGGCGCGCCGTTGGCCACCCCGCCCAAACTGGTGACCATGTCGCGCAACGAACGATCGTTCATGTCCACGGCGCGCCGCCAACTGATGCGACGATTGTCCAGGTGCAAGTCTTGACGCCAATAGATGGCGTTGTCGATCATCGCTGCGAGCAAGTTGTTGGCCGCCGCGATGGCGTGAAAATCGCCGGTAAAATGCAGGTTGATGTCTTCCATGGGGATGACTTGCGCATGACCGCCGCCCGCCGCGCCACCCTTCATGCCGAAACACGGGCCCAGGCTCGGCTCACGCAAACAAATCGCGGTTTTCTTGCCGATGCGCGACAGTCCGTCGCCGAGGCCAACCGTCGTGGTGGTCTTGCCCTCGCCCGCCGGGGTCGGTGAAATGGCGGTGACCAAAACCAAGCGACCGTCGTTTTGATCTTTCTGGGCATCGATCCAATCGAGCGCAACCTTGGCCTTGTCATTGCCGTATCGCACCAAAGCATCATCCGGGATAGCGAGTTTGGCGGCGATGTCGCCGATGGGTTGAGGCGTGACCGCCCGTGCGATGTCCAGATCGTTCATTGTGATAGTCCCCATCCGCGCTGTTGCTGCTGTCGTGATTTAAACGCGCATTGAGATGGAACGCAATCCGCCGGTACGGATTTGCGCACGAAAAAGGCCGCTCCACCAAACGGTGGATCGGCCTTTGTCATCGTCAAACCGGTTTGCTTACTTAGAGCATACCCGCGCCGATTCCCGCATCAGCTCCAAAAAACGCTGACGCACCACGGCATCGTCGATCTGATAGAACGTGCGGACCAATTCCAGCGTTTCGCGGCGATCCAGAATTTCCGCATCCGGCGCGCTGGCGGGAATGGGCTTGCCTTTTTTCGAGCCTTTGTCGGCGTACGATTTCAGCTCGGTCGTCATTTCGTCGAAGAAATACGAAATGGGAACACCCAAAATGCGGCTGAATTCGAACAGACGACCGGAGCCGATCCGGTTCGCGCCACGTTCGTACTTTTGAATTTGTTGAAACGTCAAAGCGACCTTTTCGCCAAGATCTTTTTGGCTCATGCCCAACAGTCCGCGGCGGGCGCGAATGCGTGCACCAACGTGTGCATCAATGGGCGTAGGACCGTCTTTCGTCTTGCGCGGAGCACCTTTGGCTTTTGCAGTTACAGTCATATTGAACACCTTTGTTTTCTACCCTTCCCAAATGCAATCATAAGTCGGAATGGTGCAAATAAATCTTATTTTTCTTGGCGCAACCAACGACTCCAATAACCACAACTCTTTATAGACTGTTTTTTCCGAATAATCGACAACGATTAATCTCACAAATGAAAAAAACATTAAAACGATGCCTGAAACCCTCGAGTTTTCCACAAATTCAAATTATTTTGATCCGTTGAAGGAGTTGATAACGTGCTGTATCGCCTTCGACATCGGCCGCACCCGCAACGGCGCAACCAACGCACCCCATATGCGAGTTTAAGTATATAACATAATCCTGTAATAAGGGTGTATGGCGGGCAAAATCTCATTCCCTCTTGGCCCGCAAAACATAAGCGTTCATGATGGTGGAAGAGTTTAGGAACACCGGTGCGTTGAGTGCGCTCATGATCGACCAGACAAAACCCGCCGCAGAACGAATTACGGGCGAAATGCAAAAACGTCCCGTACGGTTGCAGCGCGCTCAGGAACTGAAAAAGAAAATTGGCACGATCATCAAGGACCATCCCAACAAAAGCATCAGCGTGATCCGGCGCTGGTTGCATGAAGACCAGAGTTGAAAGCCCCTGCAATTGAATTCCATGACCATACGCCCCGTCCTTCTGTCATTGCTTTGCGCCGTCATCGCCGCCCCCGCGCCCGCATGGGCGAGCGGCTCGACCTTGATGTCCACACCCGTCGAGCAAAGCGCGACCATCCGCGGCGACCTGCCCGGGCCGGGGCGTCCTGGGGTTTTCGCATTGCGCACGTCCGATCAATGGAAGGCATTCCAAGGAGAACAGCGCCTTAACTGGCCTGTGGCAATCGATTTCAACCGCGACATGGTGATCGCCGTGATGCTGGGCACGCGCAACAGCGGCGGCTACACCGCCAAAATTTCCGATGTACGCGCCACCGATTGGGTGGTCGAAGTCACCTACAGCGAAATACCACCTCAAGCGACACAGCCTGTCATCCAGACGTTGACCAACCCGTACGTACTCAGCGTCATCGCGCAATCGCAAAACCCGGTGGTGTTCAGCCGTGGTCATTTCGGCATGCAAGCCGTCCCCTACACCGAATACACGCGCCTGATCCGCAAGATCAGCGAACTGTCTTATCAGTTGGACGACGAACAGCGTAAAAACGCCATGGCGCAAGGACGCATTCGCGATCTGACGGATTTGCTCACGCGCTCAACCGCACAACCCGCGAACTGAGAACCCAAGACATGACCGCCCCCAGTCGCCCCATCGATGCCATTTACTCTCAACTTGAAACCCTGTTCGGCGCGCGTGTGTCGATCAACGCCGGGGTGCGCGAGACCCATGGCCGTGGCGAGGGCTCCCAACTCTGCCAACCGCCCGATGCGGTCGTATTTCCCAACTCGACCGACGAAATCAGTCGGTTAGCCAAGCTGTGCCACGGCGCGGGCGTGCCGCTGATCCCGTTCGGCGCTGGGACGTCGTTAGAAGGTCACGTCGCCGCGCCGATGGGCGGCGTTTCGATCGACTTCTCCAATATGAACGCCATCTTGGAGGTGCACGCCGAAGACCTCGATGCGGTGGTGCAGCCGGGCGTAACGCGCAAGCAGCTCAACGCTCACCTGCGCGACACCGGCCTCTTTTTCCCCGTCGACCCCGGCGCGGACGCCACCATCGGCGGCATGTGCGCGACCCGCGCCAGCGGCACCTCGACCGTGCGCTATGGTTCGATGAAAGACAACGTCCTGGCGATGGAAGTGGTGCTTGCCGACGGGCGTGTGATCAAAACCGGCAACCGCGCCCGCAAGTCGGCGGCCGGTTACGACCTGACCCGCTTGATGATCGGTTCGGAAGGCACGCTCGGCATCATCACCGCCGTCACCGTCAAGCTGCACGGCATCCCCGAAACCGTCACCGCTGCCGTGTGCCCGTTTCCAGACATCGAAAGTGCCGTCAATTGCGTCATAACCGCCGTGCAGATGGGCGTGCCGATGGCCCGCATAGAACTGATGGACGCCGTGTCCATGGCGGCGGTCAACGCCTATTCCAATCTCGCGTACGCCGAAGCGCCGACCTTGTTTTTGGAATTCGAAGGCGCCCCCGCGTCGGTGACGGAGCAGGTCGAAACCCTCAAGGCCTTGGCCGAAGATCTCGGCGGCACCGACTTCCAATGGGCCGACAAGGCCGAGGACCGCAATCGCCTTTGGTCGGCGCGCCACACCATGTACTACGCGGGGCTGGCGTTGCGCCCCGGTGCACGGGCCCTGACCACCGACGTGTGCGTGCCCATTTCCAATCTGTCCGACTGCATTGGCCGCACCCACAAAGCGCTGGAAGAAAGCGCGCTGACCGGTCTCATTCTCGGCCATGTGGGTGACGGCAACTTCCACACCCTGCTGCTGTTCGATCCGGAAAATCCGGCCGAGGTCGAGGAAGCCGAACGCCTCAACGCCGCAATCGTCGACCAAGCCTTGGCGCTGGAGGGCACCTGCACCGGCGAGCACGGCGTCGGTCAAGGCAAGACCAAGTATCTGCGCCAGGAACTGGGCGTAGAAGCCGTCGATGTGATGGCGCAAGTGAAGGCGGCGCTTGATCCCACCAACATTCTCAATCCAGGCAAAGTGATCCCGAAAAACTGACGACGAAGGGAAGGACACCGCGATGAGCACCCCGCAAAGCGGCATTTTCGTTGAAGGCCACCGTTACCTGCACGCGTTGGAATACACGCTCGATCCCACCGCGAAGCCGGGCGCTCTAACGGCGGCCCTACAGGCAGCGGCCAACATCGCCCACACGTCTATTGCCGAAATCGTAATCGCCTTCGGGCCGATGCTGTGGGCGCGTCTGGCGCGCGACAGCATGCCCAGCGGCTTTACGGACTTTCAGCCCATCGATGGTCCGAAAGCGCACGCCCCCGCTACCCAGCACGACATCTTGGTGTGGCTGCACGCGCCGAACCGCGATCAGGTGATGGATGCGGTGTTGGCCATCGACGGGGTGTTCACGAAGGTCGCCCACCGCGAGCTTGATCTGCCCGGCTTTGTATATCGCGACAGCCGCGACCTCACCGGATTCGTCGACGGCAGCGCCAACCCCAAGGACGACGCGGCCAAAACCGCAGCAGCCTTGGTGCCCGCAGGTGAACCCGGCGCGGGCGGGGCGATCGTGTTGTCGCAAAAATGGGTGCATAACTTGGCCAAGTTCAACACCTTGAAAGTGCCGGATCAGGAACGCGTGATCGGCCGCACCAAGGCCGACAGCGTCGAACTGGAAGGTGACGCCCAGCCCAAGGACTCCCACGTCAGCCGCACGGACCTCAAGGTTCACGGCGTGGCGCAAAAGATGTACCGGCGCAGTTTCCCATACGGCACGGCGGGCGAACACGGCCTCTACTTCCTCGCTTTCGCGTGCGAGCAAGAACGCTTCGACAACGTGCTGTCCAGCATGTACGGGTTGAGCGAAGACGCCACCACCGACCACCTGCTGGACTTTTCCACACCGGTCACCGGAAGTTATTGGTTCGCGCCGTGCGAAGAGGATTTAAAGGCTGCGCTGGATTAGATCTGAAGGCATTCCAGATTTAAGGCGTCCAGGTGTCGATATCGACCACCGACTGTTCGCCGTTGATCATGTCTTTGACTTCGTGGTTTTCCTGCTCCGCGTTGGCGGGAAACCACACATAAGGGATGCCTTTGCGCGAGGCGTATTTCATCTGCGCCTTGAGCGATTTGGCCTCGTGATACATTTCGACCTTGAAGCCGCGTTCGCGCAGTTTGCGGGACGTTACGCCCAGGTCTGTACGTGACGATCCCGGCAGGCACGCGACCATCACGTCGGTCGGGCATTTTGCGCCGACCTCGATGCGGCCTTCCTTGACCAGCTTGGAAAAGATCCGCGAAAAGCCGATGGAGATGCCCACCCCCGGCAACTTCTGGCGCGAGTACGAACCCACCAGATTGTCGTAGCGCCCGCCTGCGCACACGGTCGGGAAATCGGGATAATCGACCAGTTTCCCCTCGTAAACGGTGCCTGTGTAATAGTCGAAGCCACGCGCGATGGACATGTCGGCGACAACGGTGCCTTTTTCCAGGTGCGCCAGTTCCAACATCACGAAGGTCAGTTCTTCCAGCCCCGCTTCCAGCAATTCGTTGTCGATGCCGAATGCGCGCACTTCATCGGCGAACCCCGTGTCGGCGGTTTTGATCGAGGCCAGTTCGACGCATTTGCTCGCCACCGACGGGGCGAGGCCGAGCTCTTCGGTCAATCCTTGGATCACGCCGTCGTGACCGATCTTGTCGAGCTTGTCGGCGATGCGGATGGCGTTCACCACGTCTTCGATGCCCAGCCCCTGATAGAAGCCTTGCAGGATCTTGCGGTTGTTGATGTGCAGACGCACCGGACCGACGTCGAGGCGCGACAGCACGTCCAAGGTCATCGCCGGGATTTCGGCGTCGAAGTGCAACGAGACCTCGTCCATGTCGATGACGTCGATGTCGCATTGGTAAAATTCGCGCAAACGGCCTTCCTGCGGGCGTTCGCCGCGCCAACAACGCTGCATCTGATACCGTTTGAACGGAAACACCAGATCGCCGAAGTGCTGGGCGACGTAACGCGCCATCGGTACGGTCAGGTCGTAATGCAGCGCCAGGCGGCCGCCGCCGCTGGCTGTATCGTCTTCGCCGGGCTCGGCCGCCAAGCGGCGCAAACCATAGATTTCCTTGTCCGCGTCGCCACCCTTGGCGGCGAGCACGTCGATTTCTTCGACCGACGGCGTTTCGATGGAACAAAAACCGTATTGTTCGAACGCGGCGCGGATCTGATCCAGCCAGCGCTGTTCGACCAAGCGCACCTCGGGCAGCCATTCCAAAAAGCCGGAAATGGGGCGCGGTTTGTAGATGTCGTTTTTGCCGCTCATGGGAGGTGTCCGATCCATCGTTGTCCAATAAGGGGGCTATTTGTATCCGAGCGGCCTTCCGTAATCAAAGGCTAATCAAGGTTTAATCGGCTTTGAGACGCTCCAAAGGGCCCTTGAGCTTGCGTGCGCGGGCTTTGAGCGCCGCAATAGGGCTGACGAGCGCCGTTTCAGTCATTTTCAGTGCGACGTCGATCAAGCTGGCATCCTTGTGCGCCAACTCGGCCATGCCTTGCAGCGCCGAGGTGCGCACGATGCGGCTGTCGGCGCGTTCGAACCATTTGGTGAAAATGCGCGCCAAATCGTCGATCTCGTCGCTTTCCAGCTCCAAGCGCGTGACCAACTGCGCCAGATGCCACCGCACCTCGTTCTGGGTTGCGACCTCAATTAAATCGAGGAGAAAGTCCTTGTGACGCGCCAACAGCTCGGCGTGCTGCACCGTGGCCTTTTCCAAGGCGTCCGCCGCACGCATGCGCACCGCCGGGTTGGCGTACGACATCAGGTCCACCAGTTCGTTGATGTAGCCGGGGTTGCCGACCGCCAGACGCACCGCCGCGCCTACCTGCCCGGTGGTGCGGCCGTCACCATCTTTCAACAAATTCAGCATCTTGCCCATGCAGCGCCCTCATCCGCGTATGCGCATATGATAACACAAGTGGGGGCTATTTGGGCGAGTGCGCAATGGGCTTATGGGCGGCGATTTCCTCATCGCTGAGCCCTTGCAGTTCGTGGGGAAACACCAGCCACTTGTCGGTTTGATGAACGTAGTAATCGGGTTCGAAATCGACTTTGCGCTTGGTCGGTTTGTAGTAAATCGTCGCGACTTTGATGGTGCCGGGCGTGTTGGCGCGCGACAGCTCCCGGATCCTGCGGATCACCGCATCAACGCTGCGCCCGGAATCGAAGGTGTCATCGACGATCAGCAGGCTGTCTTCGGCGTTGGCGTTTTCAACGATGTAATGCAATCCGTGCACGCGGATTTCGTCGTTTTGCTGCCAAATCCCGGTGTACGACGAGGTGCGGATGGCGATGTGATCGGTGGTGATGCCGCGATGTTCCAACAACTCCTGCACCGCGATGCCCACCGGGGTCCCGCCCCGCCAGATCGCGACGATGTAGTTGGGCATGAAGCCGTCGTCGAGGATCTGGTGGGCGAGCCGGAAGGAATCATCGAGCAACTCGTTCGCCGTGATGAAGATTTTATCGCTCATGCGCTCAGCCGTACACGTAGTGCAGAACGCCCAGCACCGCCACCAGCAACACGGCGGGGTTGGCATCCGCCATGCGCCCGCTGGCGATCTTCACCACCGCGTAGGTGATGAAGCCGATAGCGATGCCGTTGGCGATGGAAAACGTCAGCGGCATCAAGATCGCGGCCAGCACGGCCGGCGCGTACTCGGTCACGTCGTCCCAGTTGATATCCAGCATGTTGCGCATGAAATGCGTGGCGACGAACACCAGCGCCGCCCCGGTGGCGTAGGCCGGAATGCTTTTCGCCAGCGGCGCGAAGCCCAGGCACAGCAGGAAAAACACCGCCACGACCACCGCCGTCAGGCCGGTGCGCCCGCCTTCCTTGATGCCCGCGGCGCTTTCGATATAGGAGGTGGTGTTGGAGGTGCCGAACAGCGAACCGACGATGGTCGCCACGGAATCGCTGATCACCGCGCGGCCGATGTTTTCGATCTTGCCGTCGGCGTCGATTTTGCCCGCGATGTTGGCGACGCTGGTCAGCGTACCGGCGGTGTCGAAAAAGTCCACAAACAGAAACGCGAACACCACACCGATCATGGTAGCGGTCAGCGCGCCTTGAATATCGAGCTTGAACAGCGTCGGTTCCAAACTGGGCACCGAACCGACCACGCCCGCCAGTTCCGTCGTGCCGGTGGCCCAACCGACGATGCTGACCGCGATGATGCCGATGACGATGCCGCCCGGTACGCGCAATTTATCCAGCACCACCATGATCGCGAAACCAGCCAGGAACAACAGAACCGGCAGGCTGGTGAATTCACCCAAGCCCACCAAGGTCGCTTGATGATCGACCACCACACCGGCGTTTTTCAGGCCGATGATGGCCAGAAACATGCCGATGCCCGCGCCGATGCCAAGCTTCAACGATTTGGGAATGGAATTGATCACCCATTCGCGCAGGCCCGTGAGGCTCAAGATCAAAAACAGCACGCCGCTGATGAACACCGCGCCCAGCGCCACTTCCCAGGGCTGCTTCATCCCCAGCACGACGCCGAAGGTGAAGAACGCGTTGAGCCCCATGCCGGGTGCCAGCGCCACCGGCCAGTTGGCCCAAAAGCCCATGATCGAAGACCCGACCATCGCCGCGATGATGGTCGCGACGAACACCGAACCGAAATCCAATCCGCCGTTGGACAGGATCGCGGGGTTGACCACGATGATGTAGGCCATGGTCAAGAAGGTGGCGAAACCGGCCAGAAATTCCGTACGCAAGGTGCTGCCCTTGGCGGTGACGCCAAAGTATTGATCGAGCCAATTCATGAACGTGATCCTTTTTCCCCAGATGGATGCGTCGTCACCGACCGCTCCCTCTCCAGCCTCGGATGACCGGAAAATTACGCATCGAACGCATTGCAGGGTCAACGAAAAACAACCTTAAGCGCTGTTTACAGGGGCATACGATCGCCATATATAGTCTCAATGGATAAAAAAACGCCCCCCAAGATCGGTATCATTTCGCTGGGTTGTCCCAAGGCGTTGGTCGATTCGGAACGAATCCTCACCAAGCTGGGCGCCGAGGGCTATCTGATCTCTGAAACCTACGACGACGCGGACGTGGTGCTGGTCAATACCTGCGGCTTCATCGACAGCGCGCGCCAGGAAAGCCTGGAAGCCATTCAAGAAGCCATGGCCGAAAACGGCCGGGTGATCGTGACCGGGTGTCTCGGCATCGACGAAGGCGCGATCCGCGAAGTCGCGCCGGGCGTTCTGTCGGTCACCGGACCGCATCAGTACGAACAGGTCGTCAACGCCGTGCACGACGCCATCCCGCCGCTGCACGACCCGTTCATCGACCTGATCGGGCCGGAAGGCATGAAGCTGACCCCGCGCCATTATTCGTATCTGAAAATTTCGGAGGGCTGCAATCACAGCTGCAAGTTCTGCATCATCCCCGACATCCGCGGCAAGCTCGACAGCCGCCCGGTCGGCGATGTGCTGCGCGAGGCCGAACGCCTGGTGGAAAGCGGCGTCAAGGAACTGCTGGTGATTTCCCAAGACACCAGCGCCTACGGACTGGACCTCAACTACGTCGCAAACGACTGGCGCGGCCATCCGGTCAAAAGCAACATGTATGATCTCGCCAATGCGCTCGGCGATCTGGGCGCGTGGGTGCGGCTGCATTACGTCTACCCCTACCCCCATGTGGACAGCGTGATCGAATTGATGGCGGACGGCAAAATCCTGCCATATCTGGACATCCCGTTCCAACACGCCAGCCCGAACGTGCTCAAAGCCATGCGCCGCCCCGCGCACCAGGAAAAGACCCTCGAACGCATTCAAAAGTGGCGCGAAATCTGCCCCGAAATCGCCATCCGCTCGACCTTCATCGTCGGCTTCCCCGGCGAGACGGAAGAAGATTTCGAAACCCTGCTCAACTTCCTGGAAGACGCACAGTTGGACCGGGTCGGCTGTTTTCAGTACGAAAACATCCAAGGCGCACAAGCCAACGATCTGCCCGACCATGTCGATGCCGACGACAAGCTGTCGCGCTGGGAACGGTTCATGGAACTGTCCCAAGACATATCGGAGCGCAAACTGCTCGACCGCATCGGCCAATCCATGCAGGTGTTGATCGACGACGTCAACGACACCGGCGCGGTCGGTCGCACCTACGCCGACAGCCCTGAGATCGACGGCAACGTCTACCTCGACGGCGCGATCGACCTCAAACCCGGCGATATGGTCAAAGCCACCATCACCAAGTCGGGCACCTACGATTTGTGGGCTGAGGTCGAGTGAGCGCCTAGGCCGGTCACACCGTTAGGGCCTGCGATTTGACACAGCAGGCACGACAGACCTCAAAGTTTTAGGACATATCCCAATGGACAAGTACTCGGATCAATACCTAGAAGAATACAACACCAAATTTAGTCAGCACGTTATCAGCGCGGCATACTTCTATAAGGACGATCAGCCTGAAGGGATCAATATCCACCTGACCGCCGGTGTGGTTGATCCACACCTCATCAAAACGACTGTGAAGGTGGCGGAAGTCACCGGACACGTCGGCTACCGGAAGGTCACCGAAGGCGAATTATCAATAGAACACCTTGTTGATATGACGGAAGAGCTGATCAAGGACGTCAAGAACCAACCGACAAGCCTGCTATCGGCGGAAAAGCTCAAAGAACATACGGTTTTCACCGGAATTATCGCCGGAAACATCATTGCGCTCTTGCTTCTGGGGCATATCCAAAATGACGAACACAATGGTTATTCGTATGAAGTGAATTCGAAAGATGCAAAGCCTCTACGGTAGACATATACAGAATGATCAAGACACCTGAGGAAACCGACATGCCCCTGAAAGTCGCGATCATCCCCGTCACGCCGCTGCAGCAGAACTGCACCCTGATGTGGTGCACGGACACCATGCAGGGCGTCGCCATCGATCCCGGCGGGGACATCGATGCGGTTCAAGACGCCATCGCCGAGCTTGGTTTCACGCTGGTCAAGGCTCTGCTCACCCATGGTCATTTCGATCATGTCGGCGGCGCGATGGATTTGGCGGAACGCACCGGCGCGCCGATCGTCGGCCCGCACAAGGACGACGAATTCATCACCACCAAGGTGGTTGAAGGCGGGCAGAAATTCGGCCTCGGCGGCGGGCGCGACATCAGCGGCAACATGTGGCTGAACGACGGCGACACGGTTGAGTTCGGCAATCTCACCCTCGACGTGCTGCACACCCCCGGTCACACCCCTGGGCACATCGTTTTTTACAATGCCGAGGCCCAAGTCGCGCAAGTCGGCGACGTGTTGTTCAAAGGATCCATCGGGCGCACCGATTTTCCGCGCGGCGATCTCGACACGCTGATCACGTCGATCACCACCAAGTTGTGGCCGTTGGGCGACGATGTTGCGTTCGTGCCCGGCCACGGCCCGACCAGCACATTTGGCGAGGAACGCGCCACCAACCCGTTCGTCGGCGACCGGGCCTTGAAGGGCTAACACCTTATAGGCCTTGATTTTCGTGCGTCCTTCCGCTTCCCTGTCAGCAGCAACCTGAGGAAGCCACCCATGGCGTTTGGCCATCGCGCCCAGATCAACGACCCGCTCCGCCCCGCCCACGTCGTGTTGGCGGTGTTGATCGTCGCGCTGGGGGTGGGTTTGCGCGTGCAAGGCGCACAGGGCGATTTGTGGCAGGACGAAATCTGGTCGCTCAATCACGCCGCCACCATGAGCGCGTGGCACGAAGTGTTTTGGAACGTCATCCACGACAACAATCACCCGTTCAACACCTTGTATCTGTACCTTGCTGGGCCAGGCCGCGAACCTTGGGTGTACCGCTTGGCGTCGATCGTCGCGGGCGCGCTGTCGATCGTCGCGGCCGGTTGGGCCGTGGCACGCGGTGGCGGCGGGCGCATGCTGATCGCCATGTTGCTGACGGCGGTGCTCTACCCGCTGGTGCATTTCGGATCGGAAGCGCGCGGCTACGCCCTGATGATCCTGTTCGCCTACATCGCCTTTGGCGCGGTCGACCGGGCGCAAAGCCCGACCGGCCCGGCGCGGTGGGTGTTCGGCCTTATGGTCACCTTGGGCGCACTTTCGCATTTTTCCATCCTGCCCATCGCGTTCATGATGAGCGTCGCGTTCGGCCTCAAGCGCCTCAAGGATGGTCACGGCTTTTGGTCATCCGTCCATGCGACCATGCGCTTCAGCGCGCCGGCGGCGGGCGGCTTGGCGCTGATCGGCGCAGGGGTGATTTACGGCCTCAATCATTTGACGCGCGGCTGGTACGGCGGCGGCGCGGCCTATTGCCCGGACGAAGGCTGTTTCATCGGTGCGCTGGATTCCATCGTGCGCTTCACCACCGGCGGCTTCGGTGCGGGCATGCCGGGCTTGCACTCGGGCCTGTTCGTTATTTTGGTCATCGGCGCCGTTTCGTGGCTGCTGCTGGAACATCGCTCGCGGGCGGTTCTTTACGCCACCCTGTTCATCGGCACGCCTTTGCTCTATCTGGCGTTGGGCCAACCCAATGTGCCCTTTGGACGCTATTTCATCGCCATGATAGCGTTCTTGCCGCTGTTGCTGGCCGATCTGGCCGGAGAACTGCGCGGTCGGGCGCGGTCGGGACGCGTCTTCGCCGGAGTGGCGATCCTCGCCCTGGTCAGCGCCAACGCCTGGGCCGTGACGCGCTTTCACCAAAACGGCCGCGGCAACTACGGCGAAGTCTACGATCTCATCACCGAAAACAATCCCGGCCACACCATTTCGGTGGGCAGCGATCACACCTTTCGCTTTTCCATGGTCTTCGATCATTTGGCGCAAACGCGCCAGTTGGACAAACAAATGCTGTACAGCCAGCCCAAAAACGTCAAGCGCGAGCATCCCGACTGGTTGGTTCTGGTGATGCGCAGTGCGGGCGCGGCGAAAAAGATGGTGTGCCTGGGCGGCGAGGACACAGACAGTTCGCCGGTGCTTTACGGTTGGATTGGATCGTCAGAATACTGGGGATTGGCGGGGGCGAATTGGGATGTTTATCACCGTTTGCCGCTGACGCCGGAAAGCTGCTCTACCGTTCCTGGAGCGCCGTCTTGAACGAGCCCAGGAACGGCGAGGCGATGTATTCCATCACCGAACGGGTGCCTGTGACGATTGAACACATCACCTGTACGCCCGGCACCAGCTGATAGCGCTGGCCCTTGCTTTCGAAATAATCGACGTCTGTTTTGATGCGCACCTTGTAAAAGGTCGTACCGTCTTTGGTTTCGACGGTGTCGGGGCTGACGTGCGATACCGTACCTTCCAACGGGTCGAACCGCGCACCGTCGCCGGACGCCAGACGCACCCGCGCAATTTGGCCGACATGGACATAACCGACGTCTTGTGGCGCCAGCTTGGCCTCGACCACCATGACGTCACCGACCGGCACGATGTCCACCACCGCGCTGCCCGGTTGGATCACGCCGCCGCGCGTCACCACGTGTAGGGTCATCACCACGCCTTCAACCGGCGAAACCAAGATGCTGCGCTTGAAACTGTCTTCGAACTTGCGCACGCGGTTCTTAAATTCATCCAAGGATCGGCGCTTTTCATCTAAGTCTGTGCGCGCCTGAATGCGAAAGCGCCCCTCGATGCTTTCCTTATTGAGGCGTTCTTGCTCATAGGCCGACGCGAGGCGATTGAGCGCCGCGTTGTCTTCGGAAATCATGCCGTCAAGGTTCGCCACCTCTTTGAGCAGATTGAGATGCAACATGCGGTTGGTCAGGTCGTCCTTGAGCAATTCTTCGCTGATGGCGACTTGCTCTTTGAGCAATTTCAGCTTTTGACGGGTGTTGGCCAACCGCGCCTTGATCTCGTCGCTTTCGCGCAAGCGCTGGTTCATCAAGGCGTCCTGGGTCGCCATGTCGTTGATGAACTGGGTGCGGCGGTTGTCGAACATCGCCCTGGTTTGTTGCGCGAGCGTGGGATGCTCTTGCTCGAACCCATCGGGAAAGACCATGTCTTCGCCGCGCACTTCCGCTTCCAAGCGCGCGACGTCGGCGGTCAGCGAAACGATGCGCACGTTCAATTCCTGCACATCCGCGCCGCTGGCCGTCGATTCCAGCGCCAGCAAGGGCTGGCCTTTGCGCACCCGGTCGCCTTCACGCACCATGATGTCTGCGACGATGCCGCCTTCAAGGTGCTGCACGGTCTTAACCTGCGACGACGGCACCACGTTGCCGACCGCGAAACTGACCACATCCAACCGCCCGATCATCGCCCAGATGAAAAACGCGGCGACCACCCCGATCAGGGTGAGCAGGAACAGATGGGTTTCCTTGCTGATGTTGATTTGGGGTTTGTCGTTCATGCGCCCCCCTTCTGCGTGGCGGCATCCGTACCCTTGACCTGCAGCAGACGCGGTACCGGCTTAACGTTCAAGTCCAAAACGTGCGGTGCGCCCTTGATGATGTTGGGATCGTGCGACAACGCAATGATGGTGCAGCCTTTTTGGCTAAGCGTATTCATCACTCGGCCCATCTGCTGGGTGCCTTCGCCGTCCAAGCCTTCGGTCGGTTCGTCCAAGATCACCAGGCGGCCTTCTGAGGCCAGCGCCCGCGCCAACGCCAAGCGGCGGCGGATGCCCAGCGGCAGATTGCGTCCGCCAGCTTGCAAGACCATGTCGAAACCTTCGCGGCTGCGGGAAAAAAACATCTCAAGTCCGGCGTCGCGGATCACCGCATTGAGACCTTTTTCATCGAGATCGGGATTGTACGCCAAAATGTTGTCGCGTACCGTACCGCTGAAGAAACCTGGTTCTTGAGGCAGATAGATAATCTGTCGCCGCCACCATTCCGGCGCAACCTGGGTCAGTTCGACGCCATCGACCAAAATTTGGCCGCGCGATGGTGACATCAGGCCCGCCAACAACCGCGCCAAAGTGGTCTTGCCGGTACCGTTACTGCCCGACACCACGAACAGCGCGCCGGGCTCCAGCTTGAGGCTCAAACTTTCAAACATCGGCGTCGGTTGGCCCGGATAGGCAAAACCCAGATCCTTCAACTCAATCCCGCCTTTGTAGACGCCTAGTGCCGCGCCGCGTCGCGCTTCACGCGGCACCCGCATTAGGTTGTCCAAGGTGGCGCGCGCCGCTTTGGCGTTCGCCAACATGCCTGCGGACTGGGTGATCCGCACCACCGGCCCCAAGGTGCGCGCCGCCAGGATGTTCGCGCCGATCAGCAAGCCGACGTCCAGCTTGCCCGCCACCACCAGCATGCCACCGGTGGCGATGATCGCCGTGGACATCAGGGCCTGAATACCCTGGGTTAAATTCTGCATGCCGCCTTGGCGCCCCGACATGGTCGCGCGCACGGCGTCCAGGGCATCTTGCATGCGGTTCCAACGTTTGAACAAAAACGCTTCGGCGGTAAAAGCGCGCACGGTATCGGGATCGGATATGGCGCTGTCGAACAATCCTTGGCGTTCCGCCATTTGCCCTTGCAAGCGCTCGGTCGGACTTTTCAACGCCTTGAGGTTCATCCACCCCAAGCCGATCGCAACCAACACGAACACAACCGCCACGGTTGCCAGCGGCGCGCTGAGCATGGTCAGCGCAAACAAGAACACGAACGCGAACGGCAGATCGAAATAAGCCGCCATGTTGGGCGCGGCGTAAGCTTGTTGAATGGCGTCGGATGCCGCGGCCGCCTCGCGCTTTTGTCCCGGCGACATTTGCGCCAACACATCGCCGCGCGCGGCCAACAGCACCTCATATGTGCCCCCCGCATAGGCACGGTCGAAGGGCTGTGAAAGCGCGGTGGCGATTTTGAGGCGGATTTGACGGAACGAAATCTCGAACGCGATGGCCAGGATCACCCCGGACGTCAACGTAAACAGGGTCGAATCCACCCCGTGCGAAACGTAGCGATTGAGCACCTGAATCACGAACAAGGGCGACGCCAACGCCAAAACGTTGGCGAACAACGACGCCCCAGCAAGTTCCAGGGCAACCGAAGGATAGGCTTTAAGACGTTTGAAAAGTTCGCCCACGTCCGCGCTCCTGCTGCAACGACGCCGGGTATGGTGCCCGGCTTCGCCTTACTTTAGCACGGAAAGATCCAATTGCCCCATGACGTTGAGAACCGTCAAGGTGGCGATCGCGACATCGGTCTCGGCGCGGTCGGCTGCGGCCAAGGCGTTGATCAAGGACGTTTCACCCGACAGCACGTCAATCAAGGAACGCTGACCCAAGGTCCGTTCCTTGCGCGCCAAATCCAAGAACTCAGACGCGATGTTGGCTTGGTTCTTCAAGAAGTCGGCGTTGGCGCGTGCGGTGACGAGGCTTTGCCACGCGTTGCGTGCCTGCTCTTCTATCTGGTCGCGGGTGTCTTTAAGACGGCTGGAAGACGCTGCGTAGCCGGATTTCGTCGCCAGCAACGTGTTGGCGGCGGTCCACCCCATATTGAAATCAAAGGTCGCTTCGACTTTCACCAAGCGCTCGTTCTTGACGCCAAGGGTGCCGCCGACGTCACGCTTGTATTTCTGTTCCGCACTTGCGCTGATGACCGGGCGATAGTTGGCGGCGATGACGCGCGAAATCTCGGAATCGGCGATGCCGACCTGAATGCCCGCGATCTTGACCTGCGGGTTGTTTTCCAACGCCGCTGTGACGACGTCTTCTTCGCTGGCCGGCAGGGTGATGCCCTTGATGTTGGGCAGTTCAAGCCCGGCAATGTCGGCAGGCGGGGCGCCGAATACGGCGCGGTAACGGTTCAAGCTTTGGCGCAAGGTGCCTTCGGCGCGCACCCGCGCGGCCTGGGCACCCGCCAATTGGGTTTTGGCTTGCAAAGTGTCGGTGGCGAAGCCCGAACCACGTTGCACGCGGGCGTCTTCCAATTCGGTTTGACGCTTGATGCTGGCTTCGCTCTTGGTTTGGTGGTCCAAAACGCGCTTGGCGCTGGCGACGTTCATCGTCACCCGCAACGCAGCCAAAAGGATTGCTTGGCGGGTTTGTTCCAGCGTTGCTTGGGCCTGTTCGACCGCCAGCTTGGAACCGTCGACCGTTGCCGCCGTCGCGCCGAAGTCCCATACCGTTTGCTTTAGGCTCAAATCGACTTCGCGCTGAGCCATCGAGGTCGTGGTGCGCGTGCTGGTGGGATTGTGCGTAGCGATGTGCTCGTTACCCAGATTGGCGGTAATGCTTGCGGTCGGATAGTAACCGCCGCCGGCGACATCGACATTCGCCCTGGCTGCTGCCAAATCGGCTTCGGCTGCCTTGATTTGCTGGTGCTCGACCAGCAAAGCCGACAGTTCATCGACAAGACCTGCGGCATTGACCGAGGGAACCTGGGAAACGAACAAAATGCTACCCAGCAAGGCCGCTTTAAAGCTCATCGGTGTGCGCACGGTATCCCCCTAAGAATCGTCATATTTATACCTGACCAAATGTATTCGGTCTCTCCAGACAAATAAAGCCAAAAGTCTAAGAAATCGTAACGATTCTCAGACTTATCTCATCGCGGCGCACCTTAAGCAATCACAATGTCGTTAACCGACGTGATCGCGCTGTCCAGCGTAGCCATCAGCGTAAAGGTATCACCGGTGGCTTCATTGGAAGCGCCGTCGCCAGTCCACTGATAAACCGCCGTAGAGTTGTCATCCGAAATGACCAAAATGCTGGTTGCCGCCGTATCGGTCCACGTCGTCGCCGCATTGATCGCCGTCCGCGTACCATCAATTGAATCCGCCGCCCCCGCATAAGAGACGTTGTTGAGCGCCAGGAAGAACACCTCCCCTGCCGCATTCGCGTCACTGCCCCCGAGGGTAAGTGACGTAACCGTCCCGACCGTTTCAAAACCGTTGAGATCGATTTTGTCCGTTCCGGCGGTGAAACTGGTGATGGTGTCCGCGCCATTGAGCGCGGCTGTGGCAGCAAAGACAAACTTATCTGCACCCGAACCGCCCGTCAGCGTGTCATTACCGGCACCACCGGTGATCGTATCGCCATGAGAACTGGCGGTGATGGTGTCGCCCTTCGTCGAACCGGTGATGGTGGTCGCGCCGGTGGCGCTGGCGTTGTTGACGGTAAAGCCATTGCTGCCCGTCGCGGCATTCAAGTTGATCGTGCCGATTGCGGCAGAGGCGGAGGTGATCACCGCCGTGCCGTTGTTAGCGGTCGATGACGTCGCCGAGAAACTGCCGTTGAGCGTGGCGTTGGCGGTTGCGCCTGAGTTCACGACCAGAACATCGCTTTGTCCACCAGAAGCACCGCCCAGATCGGTGATCGTATCCGTGCCGACCGTAACATTGAAGGTGTCGTTACCCGCGCCGCCGGTGAGCGTATCGTTGCCGCCGGCAGCCGTGAGCGTATCGTTACCGCCGCCGCCGGTGAACGTATCGTTGCCAGCACCGCCGGTCATCGACAGTGCGGAAGTCGAAACATTCGCGCCATTGAGTGTAATCGTATTAGAGCTAGACGTGACGGCGGAACCGCCGATGGTCAAAGCCTGAGCCCCGCTGTTCAACGTGATGGAATAGGTGGCATCGGATTTCAATGTGATGGTTTCAAATCCGGAGACCACCGCCATGGCCGCTGCCGAAACTGTGCCGCCGCCATTAAGCACCAAGGTATCGGAAGTAGACGAGTCCGTCGTTCCATCGGCTCGGCCGCCGTACAACATCTTGGTGATGCCGCCATACGAAGAAGAAGATAGCGTACTGTTGCCCAGCAGATTTGTATCCACCTGAATGGTGTCATTACCATCACCGCCATATACGTAAGCGATTTTCGCCGTGCCCGAGATGGTCATGCCATCATTACCGCCATTGGCATCGATTTTTTGGTACGACCCGCTGACGACCTCGATGGCATCGATTTTGGTGGTGGCGATGAAAGAGCCAACATCCCACATCAAGTCGTTGATACGGCTGTAGGTCTGGGCATTGGTCACATTCTCCGCAAGATATGCATCGCCCCCCGGCTCGCCCGCCTCTCCATCCAAATGGACCATAACACCCTTGGTGCCGTCGTTGATGACCGTGGACGTCCCGCTGAGGGTCAAGCTGAAGCTGGTCAAATTCAATCCGGAATAATCGAAGACATTGAGGTTTGTGTCGGGAATGCCGTCGCTGCCCGAGGTCGAGTTATCAACACCCTTCAAATCATTGTTGTTGCCAGTGCCGTCACTGACGGTTGATTGATAGATACCGCCGATGAGGATGTGATCGGTGGAGTCCACCTTGTGGTTGTTACTATCGGTGGTGTCGATGCTGCCAAAATTTTGAATATTGAACGTATCGCCGCCGCCGCGACCGAAGATCAACATCCCATCAGCGGTTTGATCGATGGTGAAGGTGTCCGCCGTGGTGGTACCCGCGATGGCATAGCCAACCTCACTTGTCCCCATATTTTCAAACACCAACACATCCCCAGATTCAGGAGTCGACGTCACCCCTTTGGGGTTTAGGGCGGTATATGTGGATGAATACGCTGTCGAGAGCGAAATATCCGAGAACAAATATTGGGTGATACCGTGGAAACTGATGGTCGTGGCGTCGGTTCCACTGGAAAACGCAGAGCTGTTAAACCCGCTGGTAACGGTGCGGATGTCGAACGTGCCGACATTGGAACTGGTCGAATCGATGGTCAGCTTGATCATCATGCTCTGCATTTGATCAAAAGAAATCTGGTTCGATCCGCCTGGATCGTTGACCGTATCCGTGCCGCCCAGCGCAGAATGGGTGAAATAGAAATTCGTGTTCTTCGTGGTGCCGACCAACGCATCGCTGCCCGTGGTGCCCGCAAAATGTTCGTCGAACGCATAAGTAACATTCTCATATAACGGATCGTAAATGTTTGTGTATTCCCCAACGTCGTATTTGGGATCAAACGCAAACGGGTCATAAATACCATCGCCTGGGCCATAGAGACCATAGTCGCCAAAGTACTCGCCCTCGCCAAAATAAAGGTTGTCTCCAGGGCCGAAGAACGGATCACCGCCGTTGAAATAAGGATCACTTCCCGGGCCGAAAAATTGATCGCCACCACCGAAATAGAAATCATTCCCATAAGGACTCGGGCCATAGGGGCTATAACCACCGAAACCTGGCTGCGAAAACGGACTCGAACCGAACCCACCTTCAGGTCCGCCGCCGGTTATGGTCGGCACATAACCACTCTCTCCAGCAGCAATAAATGCTGCCTGCATTGCCTGCTCCGGTGTCGCCCCGGCTTCCAAGGCAGCCTCAAACGCGTTGCGTGCGGCAGCGACGGCAGGATCGTCCATATTGCCGCCACTGGCGGCCTGGGCAATGGCATCGAAGTTTTCTTGCGGCGACTTGTTCGGGTCAATCGAAGGCAGGTTCGTACCACCCTGCCCCGGCCCAGTCTGGGGCGCATTCGGGGTGAACTGTCCCGGTTGCTGCGGTGCATTGGGGTCCTGGCCGGTAAATTGCTGATCCATACTGAACGCTGCCGCGGCTTTTTGCGCCGCCAGCATAGCCTCTTGCGGGGTCGCGCCGTTGGCGATGGCCTCTTCAAACGCAGCGCGCGCCACGTCTACGGCAGGATCGTCGAGATTTCCGTCCGTGGCCTCCATCGCTGCGGCATTGAAGGCCTCTTCCGGCGTTGCGCCTGCGGCCATGGCCTCCAAATATGCTTGCTGAACGGCAGCGTCTTCGGCGGCCTGTTCATCTGTCTGCCCGTTCGCGCCTTGACTACCCGTCCCGTCGGTCGGTGTCGCCGGCGTAACGGTGGTCGTCAGAAGGGTCGTGTCAACCACACCGGTCTGGACGAATTGAGTAAAGACCTGCTGCTGAATATCCGCGGCTGTGTTCGCCATTTGACTGAATTGATCTGCGGCCTGTTTGGCGGCAGTGGCTTCGGCGGCTTGTTGTTCCGCCTGGGCAGCGGCTTCGGCCTTCGCGGCGGCTTCGGCCAATTTCGCTTCTGCAGCGGCGGCTTTGGCAGCGGCGGCCTCGGCTTGCGCGGCGGCTTGCGCTTCAGCTTCCGCAGCCTTGGCTTCGGCAGCGGCAAGTTTGGCTTCGGCAGCGGCCTTGGCATCTGCTTCTTGGGCGGCTTCGGCTTCGGCCTTGGCGGCTTCGGCTTCAGCCTTGGCAGCATCGGCTTCGGCCTGAGCTGCGGCAGCATCGGCCTCGGCGTTGGCGGCCTCTTGGTCCGCTTGCGCAGCTTCTTCCTCAGATTTGGCCGCGTCTTCTTTTTGCTGGGCAGCGTCTTGTTGGGCCTGCTCAGCCTTTTGCGTCGCCTGCTGGGCCTTGACGACCGCTTTCTTGGCTTCGGTACGGACCAAAACCGTCAAAGTGCGGCCATAGTCCTGTTGGATTTGTTGCGGGCTCAACAACACCACCTCGGTTGGCTGCTGAAAGGGGTTAAACACCGATGTCGAAGCATTGGCCTTGTTCAGCACTCGGGAACCACCCTGGTTGAATACGACCAACTCGCCCAAAGTGCCGTCGATGTCCGGCACCAATGTTACCTTGTCGACACCACTGTTGCCGTTACCACTGTTCCCGATACCACTGTTGCCAATACCATTGCTGCCGTTACCATCGTTGCCGACACCACCGCCCACACCAGACGACACCAGACCGGTTGAGCCACGAATGCCGATCGTGGTATTGGGGGTGTGCAGAACCATTGAATCGGGGCCGGTTTTGGCGACTTGGCCGCTAACGAACGAAAACACGCCCTTGACCAACGTGGCTTCAAACACACCTGTCTGCGCATCGGGGTCATAGACCATTTCGTCCAAGACCATACGTCCGTCGGCATCCAGTGAAAAAGTCGTGTCGTCGGCGAACACCACGCCGATCGAGCTTTTGGCACCCGTTTCGATCACGTCGCCTTGAAAAACCGAATCGCCACTGCCCAAGGTGACCTGCGTACCGTCGGCGCGGGTCACCGTTACGCTGCCTTCCAGATCGGTAACGGAACCGATGGGCTCGCCCAGTCCAGCCGGACCAGCTTGCAATTGCGCATATTGGCCCGGCGTCATCGGCCCGGCCAGTTTGGTCGCCAACTCACCGGGGATCACCGCGCCGCTGCTCAAATGCAGATCCGGCGCCGTCTCACTGGAAAAATATCCTGGAATAACAATGGACTGTCCACTATCGACTTGAAGCGTTAGATCGTAGCCTTGGCGGACAAAATCAGCGGACAAATAGGCGTCGCCTCCCGCCAGATTCAGCGGCCCGTCGCCATCACGCTCAGCCGTGTTTACAACGACGACATCATCCGTGTTGTTGTCGAAACGCTCACGCCCTGTCAGACCGTCCATTTTCCCAGCCCTTTTCCCCTGAACTTGTAGATACGATATATTTTAAACCGACGGACGGGTCTGTCTAATTTATTTTTATCATATTTATCCAAACGCTCATTGGCTTGAGCGTATTTTTCGGCGTTTGGAAGGATCAATGGGGGAACGTTAAGTGATGGTGAAATCAGTCGCATCGAGGTCAGCGATGGCAACCCCGCTCAACGTGATCTCCATGTCGGCTGCGCCGTTCCCATTGACGTCGATTTGCAAAAGTTTCGAGGTGTCATTGAACGCGATCTGCGTATTGCCGGTATTGGCGAAAGTCGCAGCGGTCCCCGTGAAGGCGGCTACGGTCCCATCCCACGCCCCAGTCAACATGCCTTGCAGTTGGATGACATCCTCACCTAGAGCATTGAAATCAGTGATAGCATCGCCCGCACCTACGGATGAATTAGATATTGAATCATAACGGAATATATCCGTACCCGTCCCACCCGTCATTGTATCCGCACCAGCACCGCCGTTGATGATGTCATTGCCAGCACCACCAATAACGATATCGTCGCCCAGACCCGTCGAGATCGTATCGGAACCCGCCGTGCCCGTGATGTGATCTTTTCCATCGCCGCCACTGGCTGTGCTGCCGGTGCCGTGCAAGGTCGTTTGACGGCCCAATTGGTAGAACGTGGCCGTGCCGCCGTTGTTGAGGAACTTCAACTGATCCATATAGGTCAAGGTATCGTTTACACCTGCGCCGGCAATCGTATAGGTGTAATCGGCGTTTTGCGTGATGGTGTAATCGGCCTGCGTGCCGGCATAGACGGCTGTGTCGATCTGCACAACGTCGTTGAGCGTCAGATAGATCGACCCCGTCAGGCTGTTGGTGCCCAGCCCACCCGTCAACTCACTGCCGTGCTGATTGCTGCTGAGCGTGTCGTTGCCGTCGCCGCCGTCGATGATGTCGTAGCCGTCGCCGCCAATAACGATGTCGTCGCCCAGACCCGTCGAGATCGTATCGGCACCCGTCGTGCCCGTGATGTGATC